>DATGGN010000111.1:0-1869 GCA_035308485.1 Rhizomicrobium sp. | reverse complement strand
AATTCGGGAACAAATCGCCGGCGAGACCGCGTCTTTGGCAGTGCGGGCACATGTTCCCGGCTCCGAAGCGAGGGGTACGAGCTGAGCCAATTGGACGGATCACCATCGTTGCGGCTCCAGATCCCGGATTGAACTGCGCTCTTTCGCGAACTTGCCTTCAGGTGCTAGGCTCTCGGCCGTCCAATCGGCGCGTACACAACAATGCAAGATGTTCCGCCTGACGAACCAACGAAGAAACTGCGGCTGCGGAAGGTTTATATTAAGCTTCGCATTCCCCGCGTGAAGGCGGAGATTGCGAAAATCGCGGCGCGAAAAAAAGCCATGAACGAATCCGGCGGGGAGGCGTCGAAGGAGCTTGTCCAGGAGCGCATTTACAACAATCAGCATCTCGCCGTGTTGAGAAACGAACTTGAATCTCTGGAGGAGGAGCACGAGTCGGTCTTAAGAGACCTCAAGGAACTCCGGCGCGAATGAAAAAGAAGACCCGCGCCGAAGCGGGGCTTTGCACTCCCGTACGGCCAACCGGCACTGGTCGCCGCGCTTGCCTCAAGCGTTGCGATGATCATCGCGCTCTTGAAATGAGCCTGCGCGCTTTCTGTACGCTATAGCCTGCGGCGGACCGGACGGGTAGCCCGTCGCGCGTCCCCGCACACCCTAACCGTCGTTTGCCGGTGTCCGACGGTCCGCCTGTTGCGCCATTGCCCGCCAGGACGCGGCACATTCGCGCCAGGACCGTCTCAGTTCTTGATCGGTTGCTGTCGCGGCCTTGGCATCGGCTTCGGCTGCCCGCCTTCGATATTCGCTTGAATCTTCCACGACGCGCGGACAGTGACAGAATGTGCCGGCAGGTCAACCTATGGCTCGTCGCCCTCAAAGAACGCGGGCCTTAGCTCGTTGGAGATGCTGTGCTTTCGACCGCATGCGCTGCACAGAAACGCCCTGTGCCCCAAGCCGCCCAATTTGCTCCCCGCGATCAGCCTCAAGCCGGTATCAACCGTACCGCCGGTTTTCGAGCACCGCGTCATCACCCTTCGCAGGACAAGGCCTTCATCGGACATGGCCCAATGCTTAGCAGACGGACCGGCGCGCGTCTCGGTCTTTCGTCCTGGCGATCTCGCCCCGTCCCGCCAGCGCTGCAGACCCACCGTCGGAGGCAGTTGGCGCGCCGCTCCTGCTTCGCCACCGCACTTGGTCGCGATCCCTGGTTGAGGCGCTTATGTCGAGGGCTGACTAGGCCCCGAAACCATCGAACCCGCGGCGCCCGGAGGCACCGGCAGGCGTCAACCGCTGGCACCCGCGCTGCCATGGCCTCGCCCGCGTGAAGGAATCGTGTAGGTTGATGGAATGACGCCCTCGGAACAAACCTTCAAATTCAGGGCTACGGGCCACACCGCCGAGGCCTTCATGCGCGCGCATCGCGACCGCACAAAGGTGCCGGTCTGTTTTTCGCTTCCCGACGGCGACGTGATACTGTACGGGGTCGTTGTTGCCTTCGAGCCGGCCACGGAAGACGAGCCGTTCAGCGAGATCGAATTCTCCCTTATCACGCCGTGACAGTCCAATAAGCCTTGCGCAGCTTGCTGTACACTCTCGCCCGCGGCCTCGGCGATGCCAAAGCCGTGAGCCGTGGCCCCAAAGCGATTGAGACGCCCGTCGAGCGTCGCGTGCCCGGTCGATTGTTCTCCCGCGTCATTCGCGCCGTGGTACGCGAGACGCTTCAGTTTCGCGGGCGATGGCGCGCAATTCTTCGGCGCGATTGCGGTATTGCCCGATCCGGTAGGCGTTGTCCCCGTCCAGCGCCCTGATGCTGTCAGACATTCCTTCGACCTCCCCCGAGGATTCGATTGACGGCTTGCAGAATGCCGGGGC
>DATGGN010000110.1:0-19456 GCA_035308485.1 Rhizomicrobium sp. | reverse complement strand
GCAAACGCAGCGCTGCTCCACGTCGTGATTCTGGTGCGCATGAATACCCCCAACCTGCCCAACCAAACCCAATATCACCCCCCCAACCTTAAAGTAAATTCCTGCGGTGCCATTTGGAGAAAATGCTTTGCGGCAACGCCGCCGTGAGCTGCCAGGCTGGGATGAGCCTGTCGATCACCTGATCGACGCGGCGCTCCTCGAAGCCGGCAAGGCAGGCAAGGTTGAAACCGTCCGGCGTCAGCGCGGGCCGAGCGCCGCGTCGAAGGTGAAGGTCTCGCCGTTCAGGGTGCTGAAGGCGTTGGTCGGCTCGACCGCACCGGGTGCGAATTCGACGACGCTCTGCTCGCCCACGGCGTAGATCGTTCCGTTCTTCGCCACCGTCAGGCCCTCGCAGTAGAAGTCGAGCGGCACGGTGCGCGACGACGTTGTGGCGCCGGGGGCGTACACCGCCACATATCCGAGCTGGCCGCCGACGTACAGATTCCCCTGGCCGTCCACGCCGAGGGCGGCGCCGCCCGGGCTTTGCAGGCCGAGGTCCGTGACATCGGAGGTGCCGAACGGAATCCTGTACACATGGACCGTGCTCACGTTCCCGAGTGTCGCCACGAGCAGGTTCCCTCCCGCGTCGAACGCCATGCCGCCGGGGGCGAGCGCGTAGGCGGGATCGGGCAGGGTGATGGTCCGCTCGGGTCTGGTCTTGCCCGGCGCATATTCGATCACCATGCCGGTCGAGTCGCCGTCCACGGAATTCACATAGACGGTCCCGTCGCTTCCCACCGCAACGAAGCCCGGATAGTACAGCCCGTTCGAAATGGTACGGAACGGCTGCGACGCGCCCTTCTTGTACTCGGCAATATCGGGAGCGCCGGTTCCGCCTTCTCCGTTGACGAGGTAGAGCGTGCCGTCGCCGTCGATCCAGATCCCCTCGGGCCGCGTCGCACCCGCGGTGATCGTTCCGAGCAGCGCCACGTCCGTGTCATGGATGTTGGCGGAATAGATGTTGATGCTGCCGTCGAGGTTCGACACGAACAGGCGGTGTTTCTGTCCGGCCTCCGCCCCGGAGACGATGGCCGAAAGCACGGCCGCGGCAAGAAGAGCGCGGGCCGCCAGGCGTTTACGGGTGGCGTGTGTCATCGGAATTTCCCCTCGGATTGCGCGGGCCGGCCAGTCTACCGGCATTTCGCGCCGATTGCGGCCCTTTGTGAGGGGAGACGAAGAAAGGCCCGCGCTTATTCCCCCCGATCCCGCAGATGATGGCCGCCCTTGCGCGGTCAAATCGCAAGTCGGTACCGTGGTGCCGGTTCGGGGCAACGCCTCCGATGACCGGCGGAAACAATCCATGGAGTTGATGCAGCTTCAGATGTTTGTGGCCGCCGCGGAGGCGCATTCGCTGCAAAGGGCGGCGGAGCGGGTCAGGCGGACGCCGCAGGCCGTCAGCATGGCCATCGGCAAGCTGGAAGACGAAATCGGCGTGCTTCTGTTCGACCGGGGGGCCCGCGGCTTCCGGCTCACCTCGGCGGGCGAGGTTTTTCTCGGCCACGCAAAACGCGCCCTCAACGTCCTGAACGAGGCGCTCGCGGCCATAAAGGATATCAGAGGGGCGCAGAAGGGGCATCTGCGCATCGGCGCCAATCAGAGCATCGGCGAGTACATCCTGCCCCAGCTCACGCAGAGTTTCCGGGAACGCTATCCCGGCGTGACCCTCAGGATCGTCATCGGCTACTCCGAGGCCATTCTGTCCGCGCTGGAAAACGGCGATGTGGACGTCGCGCTCGTTGCGGAGAAGCCGAAAGACAGGCAGCTCCAGGTACAGTTGTTGATGACCGACCGTCTGGTCGCCATTCTCAATCCGCGCCATTCGCTGGCCGCGCGCGAAGCCGTCACGCTCCGCGAGCTCGCAGCGGAATCCCTGATTCTCCTCACCGAAACGTCGGAATTGCGGGAACGGGTGGTGGAGACGTTTCGCCGGGCCGGCATCGCCCTCGACCCGTGCGTCGAGACGGGGACGCTCGATTCGGTCAAGCGGATGGCTGCGCGCGACATGGGGATCGGAATCGTGCCGCTGCTGTCGGTCACCGCGGAGGAGTCGGACCGGCTTGTGGCAAGGACGATCGACGCCTTCCAGCAGGACCGCCCGCTCTGGATCGTCCAGCCGGAGAATCCTTCCCCGGCCAGTCAGGCCTTTGTGGCGCTCCTGAAAGCCCAGATCGGCACAGCCGGATAACACAAGCTTCGTCCAGACCGGCAATGTCCGACGAATTGGGCACGCGGAGGCGCGGAGCCGCGGAGAAGAAAACCACAATTGTTTGTGCGCCGCAGGCGCAGTTGAAATTTTCGGAATTGTGCAGATTGCAGCCACGCGATTCTGATCTCGCCGGCTCACGCGCTCATTGTCGATGGACAATCGAGACGGCTGAGGAGGGAGAAGAAAATCACAATTGTTTGCGCGCCAAAGGCGCGCGATTGATTTCCAAGTCGTGCAGACTGCCGCCGCGAGGACGCTTATCTCACCGGCTCACTGGCTCATTGTCGATGGGCAATCGAGACAGTTGCGGAACGATGAGAACTCCGCGTCTCCGCGTCTCCGCGTGAATCCTTATCAACCGTCGAAATACGGGGCGTCGCCGCGGACCGTCGTCCGGTGCATGTGGCGGCGCAGTTCGGGCGGGCAGCCATGCGCCATGTGGATCGTACACCGGTTGTCCCAGAAAACGAGATCGTCGTCCTGCCATTTGTGGCGGTAGACGAAGCGCGGGTGCGTACAATGCGAGAAGAGATATTGCAGCAGGTCGCGGCCGGTCGTGTCGGGCAGGTCGAGGATCCGGCTGGTGAAGCCCTCGTTCACGAAGATCGCCCGCCGGCGCGTTTCCGGGTGCGTGCGCACCACCGGGTGAGTCACGTCCGGCACCTGGTCGAGCTGCGCCTTCGAGAGCGGCGGCCGGAAAGGGGAGCCGCCGAATTTGGCGTAGCTATGGCTGTAGGAATGTACGGCTCGGAGGCCGTGAATCTGCCGCTTGATGCCGGCGGGCAGCGCCTCGTACGCCGCCGTCATGTTTGCAAACGACGTGTCGCCGCCTTCGGCGGGAAGCTCCAGAGCGTGGAGCAGAGAGCCGAGGCTCGGCTCCGGCGTGTACGAGATATCCGAGTGCCAGATCGCGCCGGCGTCGCCAAGGCCGATCGGCTGGCCGTTTTCGATGACGTTGGAGACTCTCAGGATCTCCGGGTAACCGGGCAGGAGATACTGGCGCAGCACATGCTCCATCAACGGCCCGAAGCGCCGGCTGAACGCAACGTGCTGCGCCGGCGTGATCTTCTGCGAGCGCATGACCAGGAGACCGCCGCTTTCGAGGAGCGCGGCGCGCAGTTCGGCTATCGTGCCGTCGGCAAGCGGCTGCGACAGATCGAGCCGCAGAATCTCTCCTCCCAGCGCTCCGGGGAAGCGGCGGAACTCAAACGCCTTCGGCACCGTCACTTCAATCCACAAGCCTCGCACTGCACGCCACTTTCAAAACAGGCGATGCGCGCGAGCGCCATTCAATTCCGCTTACATCCCGCAAAGTGAAACTTGAAGGGATTCGACGCGACCTCTCGCGTTCGCTGGAGACCGGCCTCGAGAGCCGGGTCAACGGTTTGAAGCTGGCGGGGCGGCCGGGACTCCACAACCGGCCCGCGATGTGCGAGCGTACAGGGGCAGGGGCAAGGGGACGATGCCCGTCGACAAGCGAAAATGGACGTGTTTCGCCGCGGCGTTGGCGGTGGTGGCGATGTGCGCCGGTGCGTGGCCGGGGGTCGCGCAACCACAGGCGTCCCCATCGACCAGTACCGTTTCGCCGGCCAGCGGTACGCCAATCAAACCGGGCGCGCCGAACGCGGCATCGCCAGGCGCGAACGGACCAGCGGCCGGGAAGGCGCCCAACACGAACGGGGACACACAGCAGGCAGACTGGAAAGCACTTCGGGAAAGGTGCCTCCATCCCGAAGATTATGCCATCGCCAAATCGGGCCAGTCGAAGCTTCTGGTCGAGTTGGCCAACGGGACCATCTGGCAGCCACGGGACGGGCGTATTCGCTTCACCGTCAGGGCGCGTGACGACGCCTCGCCATCGGCGATCGACAAATTACAGCTGCGGGTCTGTTTCGGCTGGCCGCTCAAATACTGCAACGGATCGGGCCTCTGCGGCATCAAGGCCGGCACGGGCCAGAACGTGCTCGTGGCGCAGGACAGGGAAACCTATCACCTCACCTACGATCTCGAACCGGTTGATCGCGACGCGAACTCGGTGACGTACGAAACGGCCCTTCCGGCGGCGCTCTGGCGCAGCCGCAATCCGACGCCGCCAGACTTCGCCGACGTGGTCATGGATTATTACCATCGCGCTGTTCATCAGCCGAGCTATGTGTACGATGGCTTGGGCCTTGTGCCGAGCGTCGACATGCATCTCGTCGGCAGCTCCATCGGTCAGACCGATCCCTCCGTCGATCCCAACCTGCTCGACGCGTCCGTGCGCGTCGGCCTGTCGTTCCGCTTCATGGCCTTCGTCATTGCGCTCGCCGCGATTGCCATCGTCTGGCGGTTTCTCTGGATCTGCGGGCGCGACCGCAGGGTTCCGGGCGGCTGGCTTCTGAGCATCATTGCCAACAGCGACGGCTATGCAAGCCTTTCCCAGTTTCAGCTGGTGCTGTGGACGACCGTCATCGGCGCGGGCGCGGTGTACGTAATTTCGTTGTCCGGCACGCTGATTTCCATTCCGGACCAGGCTCTGGCGCTTCTCGGCATCTCCGGATTTTCGGCGCTTCTCGCGGCCATCAAGAAGACGCAGGACAAGAAGAATCCGCCGGCGGGTGCAGGTCCGGCAAGACCGGCCGAACCGACGTCGCCGCCGGTGCTGGCGGCGGTACAGTCGCTGCGCGTGCTCAGCACCGGTGCGAACGACGTGTTCCTGATCTGGCTTCCGCCGGCCGCCGGATCGCCGGTCGAGACGTATCGGGTGACGTGGACGGAACTGACGCCGCTGCCGCAACAATCCGCGCAAGGGATGGGCCAGGCCGTCGCGGCCGCTCCGCAAACCGGGAACGCCGAGGCAAGAGACACGTTTGTGCAGGTCGCGGGACTGAAACCCCAGACCTCCTACGAATTCACGGTCAGGGCCGCATCCGGCCCGACAAACGTCGGGCCGGCGGCCGTGGTGCAGACCGAGACCGCTGCGCAGGCGGCGAACCGGCCGCCGCCGAAAATCGGGGAGCTTCGGGCCGCGCTTGTGTACAGCGACAACGCCATCGACCTGAACTGGCTCGCCGACAACGACCCCGACCATTATGTGATTCAGTACAGCCGCGCGGGGCAAAGCGCATGGGAGACATGGCCCGAGACCATCGATGCGGGCGCCTTCCGCACCTTTGTCGGGGGACGATGCCGGATCGCGCGGCTCGCCGCGCGGACGCCGTATCAGTTCCGCCTGTTCGGTGTGCGGGACGGTATCCAGGGCGCCTTCTCCTCGGCGATTGCCATCACGACGGGCCAGCGAACGCCGCGGTGGTCCGATCTCGTTGTGTGGGACGGCGTCGGCGAGATCGAGATCACGCGCGTGCAGATGCTGGTCTTCACCGCAATCGCCGCCGCATTCGTGGCCATCAAGATCATCGATCAAAGCGTCATTCCCGAGCTTCCGAACAGCATCGTGCTGCTCATGGGACTGACCAACGGCGTCTATGTCGGCGGGAAATACACCGGCGCCTCCAAATAGCGCGCAACGGGCCACCTTGACCTACATGGCCAGGTAACATGGCTATATCGGCCGGAAGGAGTTCGCGCAATGCAGGTCAATGCTGCAAGGCCGCGCGCATCGTTCGGGCTGAAGACACCCGACGCGCTTCATCTTGCCCGCGCGCAACGTCATCGCTGTACCGAACTCTGGACGAACGACGGGTGCCTTGCCAGGGCCTCGCACGGCCTTGCGAAAAACATCCTTGCGCGGGAGGCTTGGAGCGGACTCGTTCGCTCCGGATAAGCCTCGGGTCCCGCAAATTCAACACGGAAACATCACCGCTTTCGCGGACGAAGGCGCAGAGAGTGAGCCGTTGGCCGGAAAAACGATCCAGCACAATGGGCACGAAAGCGACAACGTCAGCCGGGGCCAGCGGTCTCGCGCGCTCGATCCGACGTGTGGTGACGAGAGCGCCCGGACCGATCACCCGCGGTTGCCCGGAGGCACACAATCCTGTACCGTTGGTGCTGCTGGGATGAAATCCATTCGGCAGGGGGCGCTGAATGATCGAAGAACACGTACCTGCGCAGACGGAAGGTGCCACGGCCCAAGGGGGCCCGGCCAAGTGCTCACCCGGCGTGCAAACGTGGCGGCGGATTTGGGGCTGGATGACAGCCTGGTTTTCGCCAAGCGAACGCCTTCCCTGTCTGACCTTCGCCCAGATACTGGCCGAAGAGCAAAGCGCAATCGCCGGTCAGCGTGGCGAAGCGGGGGGACCGTTCAGCGCTGACGACCTTGGGAAGTTGTATAGCACCATCAATCAAAGGGAGCGCACCGCCCTGTGTTTGTCCGGTGGCGGCATCCGCAGCGCGGCCTTCTCTCTTGGCGCGATCCAGCGTTTTTCCAGCGTCGAAATTCGCGCGCGGAGCAGGGAAAAGCGGGACAACGAAAAGCGGGACGACCAGAAACAGAGCGACGAGAAAAAGCCCCTTCTTGCGGAATTCGACTATCTCTCCACGGTTTCGGGCGGCGGCTACACCGGCAGCTGGCTTTCGGCGTGGCTGTACCGTGCCCGTACGGACGCGAGCAAAGCGTCGGTGCTAGGGGCGCTCGATGGCCGCGACAAGCTCTCCGGCAGCGAACCCGATCCGATCCACAATCTGCGCAAAAACGCGAATTACCTGGCGCCCGAGTCGCGAGCCTTCTCTCCGGATGTGTGGAACGACATCGCCTGCATCCTCCGCAACCTGCTGCTCAACTGGATAGTGATCCTGCCTGCGATCGGATGCGCCGTGGTCATCGTACAGTTGTTGCTGGCCTGGTTTGCTTCTGGGGTCGGACCCGATTGGCTGGGAGCCGTGGCCGTCGTGATTGCGGGAATACTCGCGTCGGTTTCTCTGGGCTACACCGCTCTCCACATCCCCTCGAGGCGAATGGCTAACGCGCGCCGCGTGGATTTTCTGGTAAAGGACCTTTTCGCCTGGTTTGCCGCGTGCCTGTGCGTGTTGTGCGCTTACGCCGATTGGCGTGGCGCCAATCAGACGCTGCTTGCCTGGCACCGCAGCGCCATCGTTCTGATAGGCGCCTCAGCCGTCATAGGCTCCGTCTGGTTCGTCTTGATCTGGGGCCTCAGCGTTCGGTTCAGGGAGCAAAAGACCAAAGAAGATATCGACCGTACAAGCTCGGCGCCGGCGAGCATGGAAACCGGCGACAGATTGGTCTGGTGGGGGCGGGTTGGCTGGGCCCTTGCCGGCGCGCTGCTCGGTGGAGTGCTGGCCGTTCTGGCGATTGCCGCCAACGGCTTGCTCGACCTTTACAGTGGTTTCGAGGGGGCAATTCTCCTTCTCGTCATCGGCTTGCCGTTGATCACCGTTGCGCGCCTCGCCGCCGAAGTCCTGTTCACGGCGGTCTCGGTGCGCGTCAACGATGCCGACATGAACTTCGAATGGCTGAGCCGGTCAGGCGGATATTTCGCCTTGTGGTCACTTGGATTCGGAGTCGTGGCCGCCCTTGTTGCGTTCGGACCCTGGTTTCTTTCAGGCGACGGCTGGCCGAGCGGGCTATTGTTCGGGTCCAGCGGACTCGCCGGCGTCCTAGCCGCGCTGTTCGGCAAGAGCAGTCACAGCGGGCCCCTGCCGGATCTGGCAGCGACCGCACGCAGATACCTGACGCTCGATCAGCTTGCACAATTGGGAGCGCTCCTGTTCGGCATCGGCCTCGTGCTCGGCTTTGCGGTCCTCTCCGATCGCTTCCTTTTTGGAGAGCTTTTTGCCGAGATCGGCAACTCCGCATGCGGGCCGGGGTGGTTCGTTCAGCCTGCCATCGGGGCCGGTGTACTGGCCGGCGCGTCGTGCGCTGCCTCCTGTTTTGTGAACGTCAATCGGTTTTCCCTGCACGGGCTCTATCGAAATCGCCTGATGCGGACGTTCCTCGGCGCCTCGCGCAGCAACGCGGACCGCGACAAAACCCGCGACACCTTCAGCGATTACGACGGGAACGACACCCCCGTGATGCGTCATCTGTGGACGGCGCGCCCCGGAGATGCAGCGACGAATTTCGACAATGCACATGTTCAGGACGCTCACGTGGCGGATTGGCTTCCGCTGCACGTGGTGAACGTGACGGCCAATCTCGCATCCTCGAAAAACCTGGCATGGCAGGAGCGCAAGGCCGTGCCGTTCACGATTTCGCCGCTGCACGCCGGCAGTTGCAGCCTTGATGCGCGAAACCACGCGTCGCACGTGACGGATTGTCCTGCAGGTGCGTTTCTGTCGACGCGATATCGCGGGGACACGCTGAAATCGTACGGAGGAAGGTACGGCCTGACGCTGGCTACGGCGATGGCCATCTCCGGTGCCGCAGTCAGTCCTAACATGGGCTACTACACCTCGCCGGGCATCGCGTTTCTCATGACTCTCTTCAACGTGCGGCTGGGATGGTGGCTCGCCAACCCGGCGAAGCCGACGGCGCCGTACTGGAAGACCGGTCCGGGCATCTCTCTCGGACCGCTGGCCCGCGAAATGTTCGGCCTTACTAATGAGCGTGCGCGGTGGCTGCTTCTATCGGACGGCGGACACTTCGACAACACCGGCCTCTACGAAATGGTCCGGCGCCGTTGCCGGTTGATCGTCCTGATCGATGGCGGACAGGATGCCCATTTCCAATTTGCCGACCTCGGCCGGACGCTGATGAAGATATGGATCGATTTCGGCATCGGCATCGACTTCGAAGGCCTGGATCACCTGAAGACCCGCCTTACTGACTGGCCCTCGACTGTGAAACCTTCACCTTATTGGGCCGTGGCGAAAATTCGCTATCAGGACAGGGACAAAGATCCTTCGCGCGACGGAATCCTGCTGTACATCAAGGCGGGGTTGCACGGGACCGAGCCCATCAGCGTCCTGAGCTATGGGCTCACGAACACGCAGTTTCCAAACGACACCACGCTCAACCAGTTCTATCAGGAATCGCAGTTTGAAGCGTACCGCGCGCTCGGCTACGAAATCGCCAATCAGGCGCTGATCGCGGGAGGGGTTATCGACGGAGAGACGGGCCTCCCGACCTCCGGGGCATCCGGGATGACGCTGGAAAGGATCATCGAGCACATCCGGCATAGTCATCCGTGCAGAGAGAAAAAAGGGAGCACGGCAGACAGCGGGTGGCAGCTTCTTGCGCGCCTGCTTGGCGGGCGCCATTCGGGACAACCATCACCGCCGGAGCCCCGATAGGAGCGCTGATTTCATCGCCCGGTGGCAACAATCGTACCCCCGCTGGCGCGGACAAGGAAAGGACAGCTTGGAGCAATCAGGTGTTGAAGAAGCCCTGGAAGCGTATGAGAGCGTCGATCGGCCATCACGATGATGCGGATCGAGATGCACGGATACGGACCTTCGCCGAGGCGTTGGACCGCTCTAAACTCGGCCATGAAGCGGGCGCCTGGCTGAAACTTCGGGTGGAGCTTGCGGAGGCGCAGCTGCGCAAGCTCAAGCAGGGAGAGCCTCCGCCCTCGTGGAAGCAGCGGGTTTCGGGCGTCCTGACGCGCAGCGGCCCGATTGCGCTCAGCGCCGGAACGGCGCTTGTCGTGCTTGCAATGGTCGTACTCGCCGTCGGCGCAGTCGCGAAGGCGGCACTCGAGCGGGCCGTCATCGTGGAAGCCTTGTCGGTCCCGCAAAGTCTCGCGGAGCGCGGAGTCACCGGTCAGGTTGCGGCCAGCGAGTTACTCGACAGGATGCTGTTCATGCAACACAGTGGTATCCTCGTTTCTCATGGCAAGATGGAGGTCGTTCCTCCTGGAACCCCGGTAAAGGTGGAAATCTCCACTGCGACGATTACCCTTGATGAAGTGTTCGTGTACCTGCGGAACTGGCTCGGTCACGACACTTTTGTGTCCGGCGAACTGATCGACCTCTCGGAGCCGAGCAGTAAACCAGCAACGAACATTGCCCAGCGGAACGCCGCGAAATACGAACTGGTTGCGCGCGTCGGAACGAGCGCGTGTACCGCGGCGGGAAGCAATCTCGATTTCATCTACAACGATGTCGCCGGATGTGTACTGTGGAGCGTCGATCCCTTTCACTATGCGACCTTCCTCGCGCACCAAAGTGGCGGGAAGGTCATGCCCTGCAGCGCACTTCCGCAATACCCCGGCGTCGTCGCCAAAACGAACATATGCCGCGCCGTGACGATTTTCGGAACGATTGTCGAAAATGAGGGCGGCACAAATGATAGGGGCAGTTTCTTCGTTCGCGCTGCGGCGATCCTTGAGAAAGTGGTCGGACAGAACCCGAGCACAGACGATGCTCCCAATTCTCTCGCCACGATCGGACATTTGATCCAGCAGGGTCGCTTTGTGTGTACACCTCACAAGGCGTGCACACGTCCCGATCTGAAGGATGCGCTCGGCTATGAGGAGCAGGCGTTGCAATTGTCTCCGGACAATATCTTGGCTTTGGGAACCAAGCTTGAGATCGAATCTAACCTCGGCTATGCCGAGAACGCGCTCTCCGACAACGTGCATCTGGTAAATCTTTACGAGAGCGGCGCGGCATCCGATATCGATCCCATTGTCGCGAGCCGGTACCAAGCCGCGTACGAGGCCGGGCTCGATGAGCTCAGGTATGACTACGGTTCGGCGCTTCCAAAGCGCAAATGGCTTGTCGATCACGCGCCTCCGGCTGAACTCCTTCAACGTCGGGCGGATTACAATGAGGATGTGGCGAATGAATACATTGTTATTCCGGTGGCATCCACGGATGCGAGAGCTCCCCAAACGATCTCGATGCCCGATTGCCTTCCGCAGGGCAATAGCGACTTGACCCCGATAGGGGCGGAGCAAGCCGCAGATTGCTTCCTTCAAGCCGGCGATTATGCCGACGCGCTCTCGACCATCGCCCCTACGCCGGCCGATTGCTATGACTGCGTCCTTGAGCGCAACGTCATTCGCAGAGCGCAGGCGCGCGCCGTGAATAATGACAGGGAATGGCACCGGGAACTTATTGCGCAAGCGGTGTGGTGGAGTGAGAAGGCAAGGGTGCTCGCGCCCGATCTGCCTGGTGGCTGGTTCGATACAGGAAAGAATCGCATGGAAGCGGGAGACTGGCGTGGAGCGGTTGCTGCATTTGCCGCTGCCCACGACCGTGCGCCGCACAATGCCGACATCCTCGAATATTGGGGCGTCGCGCTTCTGGAAGGCCTGCACGATCCAGATCAGGCCATCCGGAAATTTGTCGAGGCCGCAAATTACGCCCCGCGATGGGGACAGCTTCGTATGAAATGGGGCGAAGCACTCGCTGCAACACGAGCGTATGACGATGCCTGGGCAAAGTATCGCGAAGCGGGCGGTCTGGCTTTGGCCAAGAGCGAGCAGGCCGAGTTGAACGACAGCATAAACAAGTTGCGGGCAACAGGCCATAAGTAGTGGTACGTCATCCAGCCGGATCGCTGCGTTGACCTGCCGGATTGGCGCGTTTCTCTCGCCCGTCTACAAGGCCTCGCGATAGGGGTTTTGTGATCGCAAACACCGTGCCCAGCCGTTGGCGCCGCCTTCCTCCGTAACGCCGTACGGCGCGCCGTTTACGTCGATGAGGCCGGCTTCGGGGTACCTGCCGTCCGTGCAATAGGTGCCGTTGTACTGGCTGCAGAAGGTGTACGTGACCGTTTACGCGCCGGTCGCCGGGTCGAGCGAAAACACCGTGCCGCAGCCGTCCTTGCGGTCCGCCTTGCAGTGCCCGCCCAGCAGCGTCGTGCCATAGAGCGTGCCCTTCACATCGAGCAGGCGGGCGTAGGGGTGCGATCCGTCCTTGCAGGACTCCTGGCCGCAAGAGGCATAAACGACGGTCTCCGTGCCCGTAGCGGGGTCGAGCGCAAAGACCGTGCCGCAGCCGGTGTAATACTGGTAGGACTCGCAGCCGCTGTGGGGGCCGCCCCCCGCCGTAGTGCCGTACAGCATGCCTTTGACCGCGACGAGGCCGGCCCAGGGATAATCGCCGTCGGCGCCAACATCGAACAGGTGGAGCACCGTCCCCGCGCCGGTCGCCGGATCGAGCGAAAACACCGTGCCGCAACGGCCGAGGTCGGTGCAGACCGTGCAGCCCGTCTGGGTCGTGCCGTAAAGCGTGCCCTTCACCGCGACAAGGTCTCCGATCGGGTATCCGCCGTCCTCCGCGTTGCCAGCGAAGGAGTAGAGGACCATTTCCCAAGCCTTCGCCGTTGCTGCTGACGAAAACGCCAGGCACACCCAAGCACCGACGACGCAGGCGCGGCGGGGGCTCGTAAATATTCCCGAGCGGGAAGCAAAGCCGCGGCTCCAAGAATATTGTCCAATGTGGTTGACAATAGTACCAATATGGTCTACATCCCGACCAAACTCGGTTGAGGATTCCAACATGCAAACACGCTCGAACGGCCACGGCGGGGCAACCGGCGGCAAAGGCCACAGCGCCGCCGCGCATGGAAAACCCGGAATGCGGGCGAAGTGGCGGCACAGCCGATCGATTTTGAAAGAAGGACTCGAAGCGGCGCTCCGGGCGAGCCCGGAGGTGCTGGAAAAATGCAAACCGAAGACGAATTACGGGAACCTCGTTCGCGGCCTGGTGCTGGAAGCGGCCAAGTGCAAGGCGACGCCGCTGAAGACGCTCATGTCGCTGATCGACTGGGAGCCGGCCGAGGACGAGGAGGATGGCGAGGAAATCCTCGAGGAGGGGCGGCGGGACTGGAGCCCGGAGGGGGTGTGGGAAACCATGCCGGAAGCGGTACCCGCGAGCGAACCTGCCGATGAACAGGAAGAACTGGCGAAGCAGGAAGTGAAGCGGCGGCTGATGCGGATGCTCGAGGCGGGCCAGCACGAACACGTGGCCAGGATCGTCGATGTCATCC
Organism: Rhizomicrobium sp.; assembly: GCA_035308485.1. Taxonomy (GTDB): domain Bacteria; phylum Pseudomonadota; class Alphaproteobacteria; order Micropepsales; family Micropepsaceae; genus Rhizomicrobium. Next base: position 6,377 of record DATGGN010000110.1, on the reverse strand, counting down.
GCTCGGGCAAGTACAGCGAGCCCGAGCCGATCTCGACGGCGTAGGGAAAACTGGCACGCGGAGGCGCGAAGACGCGCAGTGGTTCCGAAAACAAAATTGTCCCCTTGACAGGCAACCAAATGGTTGCATATTACAATGCATGAGCATGGACCGGGTGTTCAAGGCGCTGGCCGACAAGAGCCGCAGGCGCCTCCTCGACCGGCTGCGGGCGAAGAATGGACAGAGTCTCGGCGAACTCTGCGAAGGATTGGCGATGTCGCGCCAGGCGGTAACGAAGCACTTAAGGATTCTGGAAGGCGCCAATCTCGTCGCAACCCGAAAGGAGGGCCGGTTGAAGCTGCACTTCATCAATCCCGTGCCCATCAACGGCATCGCCGAACGCTGGATCGGCAAGTTCGAACGCGGGCCGCTCGACGCGCTCGCGGACCTCAAACGCAAACTGGAAGGAACAGGGAAATGAGCGAGTCCAAATTCGTGTACGTCACTTACATCCGCGCCACGCCGGAAAAGATCTGGGAGGCGCTGACCACGCCGGAATTCCTGCAGAAATACTGGTTTGGCGTCCATCAGGAATCGGACTGGAAACCGGGATCGTCGTGGACCATGCGGATGCCGGAGATCGGCGTCACCGATGCGGGCGAAATCCTCGAAGCCGAACCGCCGCGAAAAATGGTCATCAAATGGCGGAACGAATTCAAACCGGAACTGAAGGCGGCGGGCTACACCCGTTGTACGTACGAGATCGAGGCGCTGGGCGAGGTGACGAAACTGACCGTGACCCACGAAGCGCCGGAGGTGATGGTCGCCGCCGTGTCGCTGGGCTGGCCGATGATCCTCTCGAGCCTGAAGTCGCTGCTCGAAACGGGTCAGCCCCTCCCGCGAACGGACAAGCCGAAGAAGGTGTGACCCCTCACCCGCGCAAAATAGTAATGTCATTCCCGCGCAAGCGGGAACCCAGCTCCTGCAATTGCTTGAAATGGCGCACCACTATTCTGCGCATCTTTCAACGCTGGCGGGCGCTGGGTCCCCCGCGTTCGCGGGGATGACAGGTTGTTCTAGCGAAAGCGATTGTACCTACTCCATCACGATCCGCGGAGCGGGACGGACCGGCGCGGAGAGGGCGGTCGCGACGCCGTCGGCAACGGCGAGAAACGCCGCGGCTTCGCGGCTGTCCGGTTCATGTACAACGATGGGGACGCCGGCATCCGAGGTTTCACGGATCGAAGGCACGAGCGGAATCTCGCCGAGGAACGGTACAGCGAGTGTCTCTGCCACGGCCCTCGCGCCGCCATGGGCGAAGATGTGGCTTTCATGGCCGCAGTTCGGACAGACGAACACGCTCATGTTCTCGACCAGTCCGAGGATCGGCACCTGCGTCTTCTTGAACATGGCAATGGCCTTGCGTGCGTCGATGAGCGCCAGATCCTGCGGCGTCGACACGATCACCGCACCCTTCAGCGGCACGCGCTGCGCCATGGTGAGCTGCGCGTCTCCTGTACCGGGCGGCATGTCGACCACCAGGACATCGAGCGGCGCCCATGCGACGTCGCCGAGCATTTGCGAGAGCGCGCTCGTCACCATCGGCCCGCGCCAGATCATCGGCTCGTCTTCGCGGACCAGGAATCCGATGGACATTGCCTTGATGCCGAACTTTTCGATCGGCTCGAGAACCTTGCCGTCGCGCGACTGCGGCTTCTCGCGAATGTCGAACAGCCGCGGCACGGAGGGCCCGTAGATGTCGGCATCGAGCAGACCGGTTTTCAGGCCGAGCCTGCCGAGCGCGAGCGCAAGATTCGCCGCGACCGTAGATTTGCCGACGCCGCCTTTGCCGCTCGCGACCGCGATGATGGCCGCGACTCCGGGAATGCCCGAAGGCGCCGGCGCAGTCGCGGCGTGGCGGTGCGGCTGGGCGCGCGCGGAATCCTGATGCGCCGTCAGCACCGCGGTGACCGACAGCACGCCACGGAGCGACGACACTTCCGCCTCGGCGCGTCTGCGCAGCGGCTCGGCGTGAGGCCCGCGCGCCGCCGGAACTTCGATCGCGAAACTGACATGGCCGTTCTTGACCACGAGGCCCTGCACAAGGCCCGCTTCGGCGATCGGTTTGCCGCTGTCGGGATCGATCACGCGCGAAAGCGCCTTCAGCACGTCGTCGCGATCCACTTCAGCCATGTGTCAGCTCCCGGGGACAGGATTCGTGTCCCGCACGCCATTATCGCGCAGTCTTGTGGGACACGATATCCTGTCCCACCCGTGTTTGCGCGCCGGGGAAGTTGCCCATATAACCCGCGCACCCTCCGGAACCCAAAACCGGTGTCGAATTCCGGGGGTAAATTCGGAAGCGCAATGATGCCGTGGAGCAACCAGTCGGGCGGCGGCAACGGCCAGTCCCCGCGCGGTCCCTGGGGTCGGGGCCAATCGGGCGGTGGCGGCCGCATGCAGCCGCCGGATTTCGGCAACGCGTGGCGTCGAATGCGCGAACGCCTCTCGGGAATGTTGCCCGGCGGCGCGATGACCGCGGGTGGAATCGCGATCGTGCTTCTCGCGCTGATCGTGGTCTGGCTCCTGAGCGGAATCTATTTCGTGACCGCGCGCGAGCAGGGCGTTGTGCTGCGCTTCGGGCAATACGTCGCGCGCACCGGTCCCGGCATCAATTATCACCTGCCCTGGCCGATCGAGACGGTCGAGACGCCGGAGGTCACCGCCGTCAACCAGATCACCATCGGCTATCGCACCGGCGCGGAGGCGAGCGACGAGAGCGAAGTCGAAGCGGCGCGCGAAGAAAGCCTGATGCTGACCGGCGACGAGAACATCGTCGATGTGAACTTCACCGTCGGCTGGGTGATCAAGGACGCAGCGGACTATCTGTTCAACGTCGAGGAACAGGAAGGGACGATCAAGGCCGTGGCCGAAAGCGCGATGCGCGAAATCGTCGGCCAGACCGAGATCCAGCCGATCCTGACGGAGGATCGCGCTCCCATCGAGATCCAGGTGCGCGAGCTGATGCAGAAGACGCTCGATTCCTACCAGGCAGGCGTCACCATCACCCAGGTCAAGATGCAGAAGGCCGATACGCCCGCGGACGTGATCGACGCCTATCGCGATGTACAGGCGGCGCGCGCCGATCAGGAAAGGATGCGCAACGAAGCCGAGGCTTACGCCAACAAGATCATTCCCGAAGCGCGCGGCCAGGCGGCGAAGGTCATCCAGGACGCGGAGGCCTATCGCCAGCAGGTGATCGCGCAGGCGGAAGGCGAGGCGAAGCGCTTCCTCTCCGTCGAGGCGCAGTATCGCAATGCGCCGGAAGTCACGCGCCGGCGCATGTATCTCGAGACGATGAGTTCGATCCTGCAGCCGATGAACAAGATCATCATGGATGAAGGCGCGGGACGCAGCACCGTGCCGTATCTGCCGCTGCCCGGATTTGACACGCGCAAGCCTGAGGTGACGGTGGAGGAGCCCGCGCCGCCCGCGAATGCGCCCCAGGTGACCAACCCGCCGGCGCAGGAAAGCGGGCAGCAATGAACCGCACGCTCCCTCTCGCGATCGCGGCGGTCGTGCTTCTCGCGATCTGGCTTGGCGCGCTCAGCTTCTACACCGTCGATCCGACCGAACAGGTTCTGCTCCTGCAGTTCGGCGCACCGCGCGAGGTGGTGTCGGACCAGGGCCTTCACGTGAAGCTGCCGTTTGTACAATCGATCCAGGTGATCGACCGTCGCCTCCTGAGCCTCGAGGCGCCGGCCGAAGAGGTGATCACCGAAGACAAGAAGCGCATCGTCGTCGACGCCTTTGCGCGCTGGCGCGTGACCGATCCCCTGAAATTCTACCAGACGCTGCTCGACCGGACAGGCGCGGAAGTGCGGCTCACGCCGTTCCTGAGCTCCGACCTCCGCCGCGTGCTCGGCTCGCAATCCTTCGCCACCGTTCTCTCCGCCGCCCGCGCCGACCTGATGCGCGACATCCGCGATGACATGAACGCGGAGACCGGCCGCTTTGGCGTCAAGGTCGCCGATGTGCGCATCCGGCACGCCGATCTGCCGCAACAGAACAGCCAGGCGATCGTGCAGCGCATGCAGCAGGAAAGGAAAAGGGAGGCGAACGAGTTTCGTGCCGAAGGCTCGGAGATCAAGCAGCGCATCGAGGCGCGCGCCGAACGGGAGAAGACGGTCCTTCTTGCCGAAGCCTATCGCGAATCGCAGATCCTGCGCGGCGAGGGCGAAGCCCAACAGACCAGGATACTCGGCGATGCCTACGGCCAGGATCCGGATTTCTTCGCCTTTTACCGTTCCATGCAGGCGTACAAGGATGCGCTGCCTCCCGACACGACGCGCGTGCTGCTCTCGCCCAACAGCGAGTTCTTCCGCTATTTCGGCCAGGCCCCAGGCACCGCCACCGCCGCAACTGCGGCGAAGCCGGCGCCGCGGAAGCGAAGGTGATTCGCGCGGAGACGCGGAGCCGCGGAGGAAAGGGCATCGCCGCTTCCCGGTTGGCGAAAACGACATGAAGACCATCGGCCTGATCGGCGGGATGAGCTGGGAATCGACGGCCGTGTACTATCGCGTCATCAACCGCGAGACGCAGGCGCGCCTCGGCGGCGTACATTCCGCGCCGCTGCTCCTCTGGTCCTTCGACTTCGCCGAGATCGATGTCCTGCAGAGCGCCGGCCGCTGGGACGAGGCGACGGCGCGGATGGTGGAAATCGGCCGGCTGCTGGTGCGCGGCGGTGCCGAACTGCTGATCATCTGCTGCAACACCATGCATGTGATGGCCGATGAGGTGGAGCGGGGCGCAGGCGTACCGCTCCTGCACATCGCAACGCCGCTCGGGAAGGCGATCGCGGCAAAGGGCCTCAGCCAAGTGGGCGTACTCGGCACGAAGTACACGATGGAGGCCGATTTCCTGCGCGTGCCGCTCGCGCGGGGCCATGGCATCGAGATCATCGCGCCGGAGGACAACGACGCGCGCGCGACGCACCGCATCATCTACGAGGAACTGGCGCGCGGCCGGTTTCTGGAGTCGTCACGCGCATACTTTCGCGGCGCGATTGCCCGGCTGAAAGAACGCGGCGCCGAAGGCGTCATCCTCGGCTGTACCGAACTGCCGCTTATCATCGCTCCGGAAGATGCCGACATCCCGCTGTTCGACACGGCCGAGCTTCACGCCCTGGCCGCGGTCGACATGGCGCTCGCCTGATCGGGTGCTATATATAAGGTCGCGTCAGATGGCCGGATGGCCGCGCTCCGCAAGGGGTGAGGAAAGTCCGGGCTCCACGGAGACACGGTGCCGGATAACGTCCGGCGGGGGTAACCCCAGGGAAAGCGCCACAGAGAACAGACCGCCCGCCTTCGGGCGGGCAAGGGTGAAACGGTGCGGCAAGAGCGCACCGCGCGGACGGCAACGGACGCGGCACGGCAAGCCCCACCGGGAGCAAGACCAAATAGGGACGGCGCAGCGCTCGTTTCCGGGCTGCCGTCCGGGTCGGTCGCGCGAGGCGCCTGGCGACAGGCGTCCCAGAGGAATGGCCATCCGTCGGTTCACGCCGACGACAGAACCCGGCTTACAGGCCATCTGACGCAAACCCTCTGCCCGCGGAACTGTTTGGGTGGGCGAGAGGGGATTATTCCGCGGCGCGCGTAATTGCGCGGGACTTCTTCAGAAGCGGCTTCAGGTATTGCCCGGTGTACGAGCGCGCGGTGCGGGCGACGTCTTCCGGCGTTCCGGCGGCGACGATCTCTCCGCCGCCGTCGCCGCCTTCCGGGCCGAGATCGATGATCCAGTCGGCGGTCTTGATGACTTCGAGATTGTGCTCGATTACCACCACGGTGTTGCCGTTTTCGACCAGCTCGTGCAGCACGTCGAGCAGCTTCGCCACGTCATGGAAATGGAGGCCGGTCGTCGGCTCGTCCAGGAAGTACAAGGTCCGCCCGGTCGCGCGCCGCGACAGTTCCTTCGACAGTTTCACGCGCTGCGCTTCGCCGCCCGAGAGCGTCGTCGCCTGCTGGCCGATGCTGATGTAGCCGAGCCCCACGCGCGCGAGCGTGTCGAGTTTCTCGCGGATTGCGGGCACGGCGCGGAAGAGGTCGGCGCCGGCTTCCACCGTCATGTCGAGCACGTCGGCGATCGAATAGTCGCGAAACTTCACTTCCAGCGTTTCGCGGTTGTAGCGCTTGCCCTTGCAGACGTCGCACTGCACATACACATCAGGGAGGAAGTGCATCTCGATTTTAATGACGCCGTCGCCCTGGCAGGCTTCGCAGCGCCCGCCTTTGACGTTGAAGGAGAAGCGGCCGGGCTTGTAGCCGCGCTGGCGGGCTTCCGGCATTTCCGAGAACCAGTCGCGTATGGGCGCGAACAGATCCGTATAGGTGGCGGGGTTG
>DATGGN010000109.1:0-18540 GCA_035308485.1 Rhizomicrobium sp. | reverse complement strand
CGGACAACCGAACCTGCGTGCCGTCGTCGAAACCAAGCTGCGCTTCGGTTTCATCGTTGAAACGGCTCTTCACGCTGCGGCCCGACGCCTCCACGTCCACCAGCGCCGAAGGCACCAGCCGGTGCACAAGGTCGAGATCGTGAATCATAAGGTCGAGCACGACGCTCACGTCGGCGCCGCGGCCCGTCCAGCCGCCGATGCGCCAGCATTCGATGGAGACCGGCGCATCGTCATAATCGAGAAGGCCGGTGCGCGCGAAAACAAAACGTTCCTGGTGGCCGACAGTAAGAACGCGGTTCTTGGCTTCGGCGAGCGCGATCAGTTGATCGGCTTCCGAAAGCCGCGTGGCGATCGGCTTCTCGACCAGAACATGCGCGCCGGCATTCAGGAATGCACGTACAATCGATGCATGCGAAATGGCCGGCGAGCAGACGCTCACCACGTCTACCGCGCCCAAGAGGTCGCGCCAGTCCGAAAAGACGGGAACCCCATGGGTCACCGCCGCACCGCGACGGGCCTGGGCGCACACATCAGCCACCCCGACAAGGCTGACGCCGTCCACTGTTTCATATTTTGCGGCGTGATGCCGCCCGAATGCCCCCATCCCTACGACGCCGGCCCTTACGGGGCGGAGCCGTTGGCTCTGGAATGCCTCCAATGCAAATCACCGGGTAAGTTGACGGGTTTATGAGCCACAGAACGGGTCGGCTGGGCGACTCATAAAATGTTTCGCCTTGTTACGCCCGGAGTCGCCTATAATTTGATGGAAATTCGCCACCGGGACGCCCGTTATGCCCAAAAGCCGCGAAATCCGCCTGAAGCGCCGCCCCTCCGGCATGCCGGGGGCCGGAGACTTCGAACTGGCCGAGACCACGGTTGCCGACCCCGGGCCAGGCCAGATTCTTGTGCATAACATTTTTATGTCGGTCGACCCTTACATGCGGGGCCGGATGGTGGACCGGCCGAGCTACGTCCCGCCCTTCCAGGTGGGCGAGCCGCTGAGCGGTGGTGCCGTAGGGCGAGTGGTCGCCGTCAACGGCCACCCGCAGTTCCAGGAAGGCGACCATGTCCTGAACTTCTCGGGATGGCGCGAATGGTTTCTTACCGGCGGCGGCGAACTGCAAAAGATCGATGCCGGGCTCGCCCCCATCCAGGCGTATCTCGGCACCTTTGGCATGCCGGGGCTGACCGCCTACGGGGGCCTCTTGCGCGCCGGCCAGTTGAAGGATGGCGAGCGCGTGTTCGTCTCGGCGGCAAGCGGGGCGGTCGGTGCGGTGGTCTGCCAGATCGCGAAGAACAAGGGCTGCTTCGTCGTCGGCTCGGCGGGCTCGGATGAGAAATGCGCCTGGCTCGAGCGCGAGGCCGGCGTCGACAGGGCGATCAACTATCGCACTACCGGGGATCTGACCGCCGCGCTCAGGAAGGCGATGCCGGAAGGCATCGATGTCTATTTCGAAAACGTCGGCGGCGAACACCTGAACGCCGCGCTCGCCAACATGCGGCTCAACGGGCGCATCGCGGTGTGCGGAATGATCGCCCAGTACAACGACACGGCGCCGCCGCCGGGACCCGCGAACATCGTCATGGTCATCCCGCAGCGCCTGACCATCAAGGGATTCATCGTCACCGACTACATAGATATGATGCCGGACTTCATGCGCGACATGGCGATGTGGGCCAAGGCCGGAAAAATGAAGTGGCGCGAAACCATTGTGGACGGAATCGAAAATGCGCCGGAAGCCTTCATCGGCCTCTTCAAGGGCGAAAACTTCGGCAAGATGCTCGTCCGCCTCGCGCGTGAGTAGTCTGGACCAACGCCCAAATGCAGACCACAGCAACCAAGCAGTCGGCCAGCGCGGCTCAAATAAAAGTCGGAAGAAAGTGGTTCAGGCCACCGATCGGAACGAGACCCGAGACGACTGCAATTGACCGCAGAGGTTTCAGCAATGCGTGACGATCCCATTGGTTACCACGAAGGACGTGCCCGGCCTTCCTGAGCACGTTACTCCAGCCACACCGTTTACAGAATAGGTCGTGGCATTGACAGAGCTGGGCGTGGCGCTTCCCAACGGAGACGCGTCAATTGTCTTGCCGGTGACGGCCTGAGCAGAGTTTTGATCGACCAGCGCGCCGTTTGCGCCGTAACAGCCCGAAAGCGACCCGAGGGCACAGCGCATTGTCGCCATGACGGTAACGCCACTACCGATATTCGTCGTCAAGGGGGCTCCGTGACCGTCGTATTCAACCGATCCGGATGTAACGTTTGGGCTGGCCGCGGTTACGAGATCGTAGTCGATCGCCCCGTTCTGCTGAAGGTCAAAAGTACAGGCGGCCGTACAGGTATCCACCTGCACGCCCACTCCGTATGTCGACGGCCCGCTGATTGTGCCCTGCACGTAAATCTGGCTTTGAGTGCTGTTGGAGTCGCCCTCGACCCAGATGCCTTTCGTGCCGAGCGCCGTGTTTGCGAGGCCGAGCCCGTCAAGTTCGATGCCGCCGCCGGAATTCGCCGGATTAGAAGAAATGATGGTACTTCCATCGCTTTTTGGCCAATGTATGAAAGGGCAGTTATATTCGCCAATCTGGACCTGCGTTGCTGGATTGGCGCGGTTGGACAAGCCAGAGCTTTCGACTTTTAGATCATTAACTCGTATCTGATGCGGTCCATTCGGCGTGTTTCCAGAGCCCCCCGACGTCACACAGGTGCGGATCGCGAGTGCTACACCGTAATCTTGGTAGGCGCGGTACCGCCAGACGGCCAGGTTGTTGGCGCCGACGCCTCCGACGCCGTCGAGTCCAATCGCCGGATTATTAAGACCGCCGACGTGCTCCGTGCGCAGGTCGAGAAGCGCGCTCTCGCCGAAATCACCACTGTTGCCCCCATCCGCACCGACGCCAAGCAGGTGACCATTCAGGTTGAAGCCTGAGACATGCTGGATAGCCGCCCACCGTGTTCCTCCATAGAACGTGATCGCGTTGTCTGTCGTGGGCGAAGTGTTGTCGCCGACGAAGAGAAGATTCTCTATGAAGGTACCGGCTTGATTGCCGTTTTTTGGGTCTGTGATCTGTAAACCGGTTGGCCCATTTCCCCCGTTAGGATTCGCGTCAACGATCGGAAGGATATCGCGGACCTGGGTAGGAGTTGAGCCTGTGCCAGGCATGAAGTAAAAACCCGATTGGTAGTTGGCTTGCCCTCGCCAGCAGCCAAATCCATTGAGCGGGCTGGAAGAAACGGGAATCCCTGAAGTAAGAAACATGCCCTCTACAGTTATACAGGCAGGTGTATCGGCTTGGGACTGAGCGGACTCGAAAGCAATGGCATTCTCCAGCGCAGTCTGATTGTCATGCGCAATGGTGGCGAGCGCCGCGTTGGCGTTGCATTCCACTTCAAGATTGGAACCTGAGTCGTTCGATTGTATGAACGTAGGGCTGCCGTTGCTGCAGGGCAGCACCGTATAGAGACCGGTGCCGGGCGTAAGGACTTCGAGGACAACGCCAAACTGAAAATTGATAGTGCCGCTCAGATTATCGCAACCGGTGTTTTTGATGGGCTGGATCGGGACCTGTTTGTAGACGCCGTGCGAGGTACCATCGTCACCGTACGGATAGCCCGAAAACGCGGTGTAGTCTCCGCCGCTGGTCTTGTTAAACAGACCGACCGAGTTTATTGAGCCGTTTTGAAGCGATACGCTGAATATTGCCTGGGCATTTGCCAATTCAGAACTGTACCCTGCGAGGGGAGCGAGTTCCGCTTCACATGTCTTCGTTTGATTGCTGCCATCTCCACCGCTCCAGCTTGTCACATTCGCCACTGTCATCAGCGCGGGCGAAGCCGTCGCTTGTACTACTGTGCCTTCGGCAATTGCGAAGTCCTGCGTTGATCCGAACTTGTAGCCCAATCCCGAGGACGTTTTCTCGTTCTGATTGTTGGGAACCACCGTGAATTGGTAAATCACCTGCAGCGGATTGTTGGATGCGTCCTGATTGCCATATTGCGGCGGGGGCTGGTTAGGATCGAGAGTTAAGGTCCACCCTCCTGCCGTCGGCGTGACCGTACTAATCGTGCTCGAATAGCCTGAGAAACCTGGGCCCAAGTATTGCGCCCATACCCTGTCGTTCACGTCGGCCTGCGAGAACGGGATGTTGGATCCACAGTTGACTGTCCACGAGCCCGCCGAAAATTCGCATCCGGTAGTACATTGCCCCTCGTTGTTGTACTGGCAGCTGGCGAGACCCAGCGCGGTCGCGGGCACAGCCCCGAAATCTCGCTGAAAGTCGTAGGAGCGCGTGGGCATCACCGAGATCGTGATTGTCCAATCGGACTGGCCGTCCCTGACCGCCGTGACCAGCGCATTGCGCCAGCGCACGGTGGGCGGTAACACTCCCGCCGGCTGGCCATTGATTGTGTCGTTCGTATTGGCTGCAGGCACGAAGGCGAGCGTGTTTGTCCCCGAAACATAGCCATTCGGGTCTATGATCTGGATAGCTTGGCCAGCGGGGACAGTCGAGGCCGCTGGTAAGCTCCAGACACCCGGTGTGGCTCCAGAAGCTACCGCGACGGTGCGGGCCGTGGACGGAATTGGAAAATTGTTCTGATTGCTCGAGATGAAGCCGATCGTCGAGACAGCTGCCGCGGCAATCCCACTATCCTGGCCCACATATGAGTGTGAGCCCGACATATAGAGATTGCCGGAAGGCATCGACGACGCAGGCGCCAAGATGCAGGGTGTCAACACCGAGCAATTGCTCTGCCCATACGAAGGTGCTCCGTGTGCTACCAGAAAAACGCCCGCAAGCGCCAAAGCGCCTGCCGCCCCTGAACGTGTCTTCAAATCCCCGCCCTCAACAAAGGGAAGAAAAATTATAGAATTCCCAATCGCTTGACAAGTGCGTCCGCGAGAATCGAACTCGCCGATACTGCCAATTGGGGCCTGCTCAACCAGTTCCGCCGGGGCGAAACTCGTTGGCTGTTCGGAGGATTCGGCGTATACTGCGTTTTACATTCTGTGCTGCGCAATCCGGGGCCACTTATCAAGGGAGAGGGTCTTATGCAGTTTCGAGCACGGACGACGCGCTGCGGCGCGTTCGTTTTTCTGGTCGTTTGCTGCGTTTCCAATGCAGGCGCTGCCGGCGACAGTAGCGGCACGTACACAATTTTCGACCCTCTGGATTCTGTCTACACGGAGCCTCTGAGCATTAACACGAGTGGCGCGATCACGGGGTTCTATACGGTCGGCGATGACCTGTACCACGGTTTTCTGCGATCCCCCGATGGAACAATCACGACGTTCGATCCACCACAATCCGTCGATACCGTTCCAGAAAGCATTAACGACGACAACGTAGTCGCAGGCAGTTTCTCGGACAGCGCAAGCGTCGAACATGGCTTCGTGCGCGCCGCCGATGGTACAATTACGGTATTCGATCCGTCCGGATCCATCAGCACGGGTGTGGATTGCATCAATCATGGTGGAACAATCGCCGGCAGCTACACCGACAGCGCCGGCGTCCTGATTGGTTACCTGAGATCGCCCCATGGCAAAATCACCAAATTCAAAGTTTCCGGATCGACCGGCACGAGCGTAGCGAGCATCAACAAGAGCGGGACGGTGACGGGCCTATATACCGACCATCACGGTAATGAAGAACACGGCTTCATTCGGACGCCGGACGGGACGATCACAAAATTCGATATTGCGGGATCCACCTGGACCGTTCCTCTCGGTATAAATGGCGGAGGAACCGTCGCGGGGTTCTATGGCAAGCCACAAGCCCACGGCTTTTTGCGCGCACCTGACGGAACGGTCACGACCTTCGATCCTCCCAAGTCAACCAACACGGTAGCGGTAAGTCTTAATGACCGAGAAATGGTTACAGGGTATTACCACTATCTCGGAAAAAATAATGGGAAGGAGAGCGGTTTCTTGCTGCGCGCCAGTGGGAAGAGCAAGAAAGTCAACGTCTCCCGTTCCCTAGCTACGTTTTCGTTCAGCATAAACGAGGGAGGGGTGGTGACAGGGTATTCCGAAGACCGGTTCCAGATCTTTCACGGTTTTGTCAGGACGCCCTGACGGCTGTTGTTCGTCGCTTAGCAGACGGCGCGATGTGTCTGTACGGGAGTTGGCTTCTGGCCCGTACGGACCCTCTTTCAAAGATTGGCCCCAGAAACAACGCATTCGTAGTTCGCGGGATCGGAAAAGAGCGCGCGCAGAAGCCTGTTGTTGAGCGCGTGGCCTGAGCGACGTCCTTCGAAATGGCCGATGACCGGCGAACCGGCCAGCGCGAGGTCGCCGATCGCGTCGAGAATTTTGTGGCGCACGAATTCGTCGCCGAAGCGCTGCAGCGCCGGATTGCGCAGGCGGCCGCCCTCGATCGCAAGCGTGTTGTCGAGCGAAGCGCCTTTCGCGAGGCCTGCGGCGAGGAGCGCATCCAGTTCGTGCACGAATCCGAAGGTGCGCGCCGGGGCGATGTCGCGGCGAAACGCTTCGCGCGAAAATGTCCAGGAATAATGCTGCGTGCCAATGACCACGGAGTCGAATGCGATGGAAAAATCGAACGTCCGTGCATCCGCGGGCGAAAGCGCCGCCGAGGCGTCACCGTCTTCCACTTCAACGCGCTTCGCAATCCTTACGGCGCGGCGTTCGCCCGGCTGTTCCCGGATTCCGGCGGTTTCGATGATTGCGAGCCAGGAGAGCGCGTCACCGTCGAGAATGGGCGGCTCGGGGCCGTCGAGCGCTACCACGAGATCGTCGATGCCGGCGCCGGACACGGCGGCCATCAGATGCTCGATCACGCCAATGCGCGCGCCGTTTTCCGATATGACTGTACCGAGACGCGTCTCGGTAACGCGATCGTAGCGCGCAGGTACTTCCATGCCGCCGAGATCGTCGCGGCGAAAGGCAACGCCCCTGCCCGGATCGGCCGGCAACAGCCGCGCACGTACATGCGTTCCCGCATGCAGCGCCACGCCCTCGCCTGAAACCTCTCTCGCGATCGTCCTTCTCGCCATGGGACGGGGACGTTACCACAAAAAAAGATCGGCGCAGTGCTCCCGCTTTCGCGCGGGCAGGCGCAGAGGTTGCGCAGAGGACGCGGAGAAATAACCCCTCACCCGAAAATCGCTGGCGCGATTTTCGACCTCTCCCGCAAGGGGAGAGGTGTTTTCTCACGGTGCCAATCGCGCTCTCTCAAGGGGAGAGGTATCTGCGCGTCGCGCTCAATCGCCCTCTCCCCTTGCGGGAGAGGGCAGCTGAGCCGCGTACAGCGCGGCGAAGCGGGTGAGGCGTGTTCCTCCTGCCTCCGCGCGAAATCCCCCTCAGTTGGTCTGGCGGCGGAGGAAGGCCGGGATTTCAAACTGGTCCTCCTTCTTGAAATCGGGGAACAGGTCGGCGGCGTCCGCCTGGGCCGCACTGGTCGCGCGCTGTTGCGGCGCCGCGGTGCGCGGCATCACTTCCACGGTCGCCCGCGATTCCGCCGCACGGCCGGGACTCGTCATCTGCGGCTCGGCGCGCTCCGCCTCGTGCCTGTTGCGGCCGCGGAAGATGCTCCAGCCGCTTCGGCGCCGCTCCGGCTCGGGCTCTGTACGCATCGGCGGGGACGGCAGCGTGTGCACACGCACGGGCTCGGACACCTGCGCTGCCGCGACGGCAGGTTCGAGCGCGGGCACCGGTGCTTCTTCGTAGGCGACCGCGGCTTCGGGATGCGGCACCTTGGCCGCGACCGTCGCGTTCAGTTCCTGCGCGATGATCTCCACCTGGCTGTGTACAGGATGGGCTTTCGCCGCCGGCGCAGCCGGCGGAACCTTGGCGCGCGGCCGGAACTGTTCGACGTTGGCCGGCATGCGCGCTTCGTCGGCCTCGATGCCTGTCGCCACGACGGACACGCGCAGCCGCCCTTCCATGTTTTCGAGAATGCAGCCGCCGAAGATGATGTTCGCGTCGGGATCGACCTCGGCGCGGATGCGATTGGCCGCCTGGTCGGCTTCGAGGAGCGTGAGGTCCGGCCCGCCTGTGATGTTGATGAGCAGCGCGCGGGCGCCCTTCATGGATACATCGTCGAGCAGCGGATTGGAGATCGCCGCCTCTGCCGCTTTCAACGCTCTGTCCTCGCCTTCCGCTTCACCGGTTCCCATCATGGCCTTCCCCATCTCCGACATCACCGTCTTGATGTCGGCGAAGTCGAGATTGATGAGGCCGGGCATCACGATCAGGTCGGTCACGCCGCGGACGCCGGAATGAAGCACGTCATCGGCCATGGCGAAGGCCTGGCTGAAGGTGGTGCGGTCGTTCGCGACGCGGAAGAGGTTCTGGTTGGGAATGATGATGAGCGTGTCGACGTAAGCCTGCAGCTCTTCGATGCCGCGCTCGGCAATGCGCATGCGCTTGTTGCCTTCGAAGGCGAACGGCTTCGTCACGACGCCGACGGTCAAGACGCCCTGCTCGCGTACCGCGCGAGCGATGACCGGGGCAGCACCCGTTCCCGTTCCGCCGCCCATCCCGGCCGTGATGAAGACCATGTGCGAGCCGGCAAGCTGATCGAGAATTTCCTCGAGGGATTCCTCGGCACCGGCGCGGCCGACGTCGGGACGCGCGCCCGCGCCCAGGCCCTCGGTCACACGCGCGCCGACCTGAATACGGCGCTGCGCCTTCGATTGCGCAAGCGCCTGTGCGTCGGTATTGGCGACGATGAATTCGACGCCTTCGAGCTTGGCCGAGATCATGTTGTTCACGGCGTTTCCGCCGGCGCCGCCTACGCCCAGCACCGTGATGCGTGGCCTCAATTCGGTGACTTCCGGCACATTCAGTTTGATGGTCATATCCGTTCTCCTGGTCCCAATTCCGTCCCGACTTTTCCCAACGAATCGCTCTGTTGTTGTTGAATCACGTTGTTCGATTCGCGCCTAGCGCGATTGCACACATTCATCCGAAAAGCCCCCCGGTGAAGCGGCTGAAGAAGCTGCGGCGCACAGGTTGCGACGGCGCCAGATCCGGATTGATCATTTCCGGCGGCATGGTGGCGCCGGCCATCAAGAGCCCGATCGCGGTCGCGTAGTCGGGACCTGCCGATGACGCCGGCAATCCCGGCAGGCCCTGCGGCCGGCCGATGCGGACCTGTTTGTTCAGGATCCGCTGCACAAGTTCGCGTGTACCGGCGAGCTGCGAAGCGCCGCCGGTCAGGACCGCGCGGCGGCCCGCCGCCACGTCGTAGCCGCTCGCGCGCAGCCGCGCCTGTACCTGGCCGAAAATCTCCTCGAGCCGCGGCTGGATGATGCGCGTCAGCATGGAGCGCGGTACACGCATCGCCGAGTCATCGCCGCTTTCGCCGGTCTGCGGCACCACGACGACGTCCGTACCGGTTTCGATATCGCCGAGGGCCGCGCCGTAAAGCGCCTTGATGCGCTCGGCCGCCAGGATCGGCGCGCCCAGAACCCGGGCGATGTCTGACGTCACGCTGAAACCGCCCATGGGAACAACGTCTGTATGTACAAGCGCGCCTTCCAGGAACACCGCAATCGAGGTGACGCCGCCACCCATGTCGATCACGGTCGCGCCGAGCTGCATCTCGTCGGGCGTCAGCACCGCAAGCCCGCTCGCATAGGGGGCAAACAGCGCGCCGGCAACGTTCAGGCGGCAGCGTTCGACCGCCAGCTTGAGGTTCTGAAGGGGCGAAGGCTTCACGGCGACGCCATGCATCTGCACGCCGAGGCGCTGGCAGAACATCCCGCTCGGATCGCGCACGCCGCGGGCCTCGTCCACCACATACGACACCGGCGCGCACTGAATGATCTCCTCGCCGTCGACGGCGCAATCGGCGCGGCCGTCGGCCAGAAGATCGAGGAGATGGGCGTCGGAGACGAGCGCGCCGTCGAGCGTCATGGCGGCGCGGCCCATCACGCTGCGGGGGCTGCCGCAATTCACCGAAATCAGTACGCTGTGTACCTTCAGGTCGGCGAGGTTTTCGGCCGCGTCCATCGCCTCGCGGATGGACTCCTCGGCGTGCTCGAGGCTGGTGATCGTCCCTGCCTTGATGCCGCGCGATTCACGCGGGCCGACGCCCAGCACCCGCAGCTGCGCAGGCTCGGCACGTCCGATGAGACACACGACCTTCGACGAGCCGATATCCAGCGCAACGACAAGTCCCGAACGATAGGCCGGCGCCTCGGCATCGCTTGTGCGCATGCGAATTGTTTCACCCATCAGGCTGCGTTCCCCCGCATCTGCTGCTTTTGTCCGTTGCGCAGCACGAAGAAATAATTGTCGTGCATGCGCAGATCGATTTCGGCGATGTCGCGTTCCAGGATTCCCTTGTCCACGATCAGGTGCTCGAGCACGTCGAGCTGCTCGCGCCAGTCTTCTTCCGGCAGCTCGACGATGACGTCGCCGTTCAGGAGGAGATTCCACCGCCGGTCCGACACGCGCTGATAGCCGACGACCCGCGCGCTGACGGCGCGATGCGCCCGAACGGCATCGACAAGCGGAGCCGCCGTCCGCGGCGCGCCGTCTCCTGCTATCAGGGGAAGGCGGGGAAACGATTTCGGATCGAACAATCCGATTGTGCTCCCCGAGCGCTCCACGAGGTACGTTCCGTTCGGCGTTTCCCACAGCGCGAACGGCACCTTCTCGACAACGGAAACGGTGATCGTGCCGGGATATTGCCGCCGCACTTCCGCGTCGGCGACCCATTCGAGCCCAAGCAGACGTTGGCGCGCCGCGTGGATGTCGGCACCGAAGATGGATTGGCCCGGCGCAAAGCCAAGAGCGCCGAGAATGTCATGTGGATCGGTGCGCTTCGCGCCCGCGATGTTGATGGCGCCGATCCCGAAACCGGCATCGGTCACAACCGTGTTGACGGCGTTCCGCGTCGCATTGCCCGCGCGCGTGACGAAACCGCCGGCGATGAGGACACCCATGACAATGATGCACAGGATCCACATCGCCGGGTGACGAATCGAAAACCAGGCGCGCAGGCCCTGCCCCACGCGCGCGAATACATTCGGACGGCGGCGCCCTTTGCGATTGCTGCCCGGCGAACTTCGTACGATGGCCGTGGTCACGCGGCCGCGGCTGCGTGACGGCTTGGCGGCGCGACCGCGCCGGGCCTTGGCGCTTACCGATCGCACGAGGCGTCCTCCGCGATCCAGCGCACCAATGCGCGAAAATCCATGCCGATGTGCCGCGCCTGTTCGGGCACGAGCGAGGTTGGGGTCATGCCGGGCTGCGTGTTTACTTCCAGCAGAATCAGTCTCTCGCGATTCGCACTGTCGTCGAAGCGAAAATCGGCGCGACTCACCCCCCGACAACCGAGCGCCTTATGGGCGCGGACTGCGATGTCCATTGTCTCTTTCGCGATCCGCTCCGGAACGCGCGCCGGCAAGACGTGATCGGAGCCGCCGGGCGCGTATTTGGCTTCATAGTCGTAAAAGGCCGTGCGGGGCAGGATTTCGGTGACGGCGAGCGGACGCTCACCCATGACGGCGACGGTCAGTTCCCGGCCCGGAATGAATTCTTCGACCATGACCGTTTCGCCAAGCGACCAGGACTCGCTGCCGAGTTCGCCCGGCGGACGATTGTCGCCTTTGCGGATCACGAAGACGCCGACACTCGAACCTTCGTTGACGGGCTTCACCACATAGGGTGGCTCCATCGCGTGGCGCAGGCTTGCCTCCCGGCGGGGAACGACGATGCTCTTTGCGACGGAGATTCCGGCGGCGCGAAACACGTCCTTCGCGCGCTCCTTGTGCATGGCGAGCGCAGAGGCGAGAACGCCGGAATGGGTGTACGGAATGCGCAGGAGCTCGAGCAGGCCCTGTACACATCCGTCTTCGCCCCAGCGGCCGTGCAGCGCGTTGAACACCGCATCGGGCGCGGCCTGCGCAAGCTCCTGCGCGACGTCGCCCTGCGCGTCGATCTCGACCGCATCGAAACCCTCGGCGCGCAGCGCTTCGGCGCAGGCGTGCCCGGAAACGAGACTGACCTCGCGTTCCGCCGAACGGCCGCCGAGGAGCACGGCAATCCTGCGAAGCGCCGTCATGGCACGCCCACCCGCTTGATTTCCCACTCAAGCACGACGCCCGAGCGCGCCCGCACGCAGGCGCGCACCTCTTCGCCGAGGGTCTCGAGATCGGAGGCGGTGGCCTCGTTCGTGTTGATCAGGAAATTGCAGTGCTTCGCGGAAACCTGTGCATCGCCGCGCATGAGGCCGCGGCACCCGGCTTCCTCGATCAGTTGCCACGCTTTCCGGTCGCCCGGTGGATTCTTGAACGTCGAGCCGCCGGTCCTGGCGCGGATCGGCTGGGTCGACTCGCGTTGCGCGACGAGCGCCTCCATGCGCGCCCGCACCGCATCGGGCGACTCCGGCGTGCCCTCAAGCACGGCTTCGATGAAGATCAGATGCTCGGAAGCGCTGGAGTGGCGGTACGAAAAATAGATGTCGTCGCGCGTGAGAACGATGCGTCGCCCGGTCTCGTCGATCGCAACGGCTTCGACGAACACGTCCTTGACCTCGCGCCCGTAGCAGCCCGCGTTCATGCGCAAGGCGCCGCCGATCGTTCCGGGAATGCCGCGCAGAAATTCGAGTCCGCCCAGTCCCCCATCCGCGGCCGCGCGCGCGACAGCGGCATCGAGCGCAGCCGCGCCCGCGCGCACGCGGTTTCCTTCCACCGCAATCTTTCCAAATCGCGCCGGCAAACGGATCACGACGCCCTTGATGCCGCCATCGCGCACCAGAAGGTTGGAGCCGACGCCGATCACGGTGACGGGCACTTCGGCAGCCTTCTGCGCGAGAAAGGCGCGCAGGTCGTCTTCGTCCGCGGGGCGAAAGAGCAGTTCGGCGGGGCCGCCGGCACGAAACCACACGAAGCCCTTGAGCGCAGCGTTCTCCAGAAACGTACCGCGCACCTTCGGCAGGGCTTCCCGGAATCGGGCGTTCATCACGCAGCAGCCTCCAGACGATGAAGTGCCGCTTCGAGCCCGGCCGCCCATTGTGTGATAGAGCCGGCGCCGAGAAAAACGATCGCCCCTCCGGGCTTTGCAAGTTCGGCAACGAGCCGAGGCAGATCGTCGGGACCTTCGATCGTCAGTACATGACGATGCCCGTGGGCGCGCAACGAATTCGCGTACGAGTCGCGATCGATGCCTGCAATCGGCGGTTCGCCCGCGGGATAGACGGGCGCCACGACGGCGGTATCGGCGTCATGAAGGCAGGTCGAGAACTGTTCGAACGTGTCGCGCAGGCGCGTGTAGCGGTGCGGTTGTACGATCGCGATCAGGGGCCCGGCATAGGCCTGCCGCGCCGCCTTGAGGGCGGCGGCAATCTTGAACGGATTATGCGCGTAGTCGTCGATGATGGCGGCGCCGTTCCATTCGCCGACGCGCGTGAAGCGACGATTGACGCCGGCAAAACGCGCGAGCGCGTTGCGGACGGTCGTTCCATCGATTCCGAGCGCCTGTGCGACCGCAATCGCGGCGAGCGCGTTCTGTACGTTGTGTTCGCCGGGCATCGGGAGCTGAAGACCGGGAAGGCGGACCTCGCGCTCTTTGCGGCGGTCAAGCACCGTCGCATCGAAATGCGCCGCCCCTTGCGAGAACGAGACGTTGCTCGCGCGTACGTCGGCCTGCGGATTGAGGCCGTAGGTGATGAGACGGCGGTCTTCGATCCGGCCGACCATCGCCTGCACTTCCGGATGATCGAGGCAGAGCACCGCAAAGCCGTAGAACGGCACGTTCTCGACGAAGCGCTGGAAGGCATCGCGCATGCGCTCGAACGTGCCGTAGTAATCGAGGTGATCGGGATCGACGTTGGTGACGATGGCTACGTCGGCCGGAAGGCGAAGGAAGGTGCCGTCGCTTTCGTCGGCCTCGACGACCACCCAATCGCCCGCCCCGAGCCGGGCGTTGGTGCCGTATGCATTGATGATGCCGCCATTCACGACCGTGGGATCGAGACCACCCGCGTCGAGCAGTGCTGCAATCAAGGTCGTCGTCGTCGTTTTGCCGTTCGTCCCCGCAACGGCCACGCACTGCTTGAGGCGCATGATCTCGGCGAGCATCTCGGCGCGTCGCACCAGCGGCAGCTTGCGGGCGCGTGCGGCCTTGAATTCGAGATTGTCAGGCCTCACCGCCGTGGAATAGACGACCACCACGGCATCGCCGAGATTTGCCGGCTCATGTCCGAGCGCCACGGGAATGCCGAGCGTCCGCAGCCGGCGCACATTCGCATTCTCCGCCGTATCGGAACCCTGGACGCTGTAGCCGAGATTGAACAGAATCTCGGCAATGCCGCTCATGCCGATGCCGCCGATGCCGATGAAGTGAATTGTGCCGACGTCGAAGGGAACGCGAAGCGCTGCGGGCGCGATCATGCGGCATCCCTCGCGATGGTCTCGACCACGTCGGCGAGGCGCGACGCGGCGTCGGGTTTGGCGAGCGAGAGCGCGGCCGCGGCACGGCGCTCGAGTTCCTCGGGTGACTGAAGGATTTTCTCCATCAGCTCCGCCAGCGACGTTGCCGAGAGATCGCGCTGCGGCACGAGCCACGCCGCGCCGGCATCGGCAAAGACCGTCGCGTTGGCGGTCTGGTGATCGTCGGTAGCAAAGGGGAACGGAATCAGGATGACGGGGCGGCCTATTACCGCGAGTTCGCTGACCGTCGACGCGCCGCTCCGCGCGATCACGAGATGCGCTGCCGCCATCCGCGCGGGCATGTCGTCGAAAAAGGCGGCCAGCTCGGCGGCAATTCCCGCCGCCTTGTAGGCGCTTCGCACCTCGTCCAGATCTTCCGGACGGCATTGCTGTACAATGCTGAGCCGCGCACGCAGTGACGGCGGCAGGGCCGCGGTCGCCGCGGGAACGAGTTCGCTCAAGGCGCGCGCGCCCTGGCTGCCACCGAAAACGAGCAGGCGAATCGCCTCATTTCCGCGTGGCGCCGCATAGGGTGTGGCGGCAAGTTTCGCGGCTTCGGGCCGCACCGGATTTCCAGTGTACACAATCCGGCTGGCGTCCCTTGGTGCAAAACGCGCAATTGGCAGCGATGCCGCGACGGATTTGACGCGATCAGCGAACTGGCGGTTGACGCGGCCGAGCACCGCGTTCTGCTCGTGGATCGCCGTCGGCACACCGTCCAGCAGCGCCGCCGCCAGCACGGGAAGACTGGGGTAACCACCGAAGCCCACGACGGCAGACGGCCTGATGCGCCGGAGCTTGAAGAAACTGACAAGGATTCCCGCGACGATCCGGAGAGGCGCAAGCGCGCGCGCGGCGAGCGAACCCACAAAGGTCGCCGACGGCACCTGCTCGATGTGCGCGCCGGGAAAGGCCGATTGAAAATTCCGCCCGCGACTGTCGGTCATCACCACAATTTTCCGGCCGCGCCGCAACAGTTCGCCGGCGAGCGCCTGCGCCGGAAAAAGATGGCCGCCCGTGCCGCCCGCGGAAAGTACAATCGTGCTCATGCGGTTCTGGGCTCGCGCAGGAAGGCGAAAAGGTCCACGTCCGTTTCGCCGATCTTCGAGCGCTGGCGCGTCAGCGCGAGCGCGAATCCCATGGTGAGAGCGATCGCGAACAGCGATGAACCGCCATAGGAAATGAAGGGCAGCGTCATGCCCTTCGTCGGCAACAGACTGACCGCCACGCCCATATTGATGGCAGCCTGCAATGCCATGACGCTGGCCAGTCCGGCACCGGCGAGACCCGCAAACGCGTCGCCCATGCGGGCCGAGCGCAGCAGCAGCCGCACCGAAAGCGCGCAAAAAAGAATGACGATCAAGCCGCAGAGAAGGACACCGAATTCCTCGCCAGCAACCGCGAAAATGAAATCGGAATGCGCATCGGGCAGGTGGTATTTCACCGTGCCCGCGCCGGGGCCCACGCCTGCGAGTCCGCCGCGCGCAAACGCCTTGAGCGCGAGCCCCGATTGATATCCGATTTCGTGCGGACTGAAGAATTGATTGAAGCGATGATGGACATGCGGAATGAGAACGTAGGCGAGTCCGCCAAGCATCGCGCCGGAGCCGGCGAGCGCGCCCATCCAGCGCAGCGATATGCCGTTAAAGAAGAGAAGCGTCGCCCACAGCGCGAGCAACAGCGCGGTCTGTCCCACGTCGGGCTGCAGAAGCAGGATGATCAGTGCCGGCGCGAGAAGCAGCAGCGAGACCAGCGGCCTCGGCAGCCTGAGCCCCTTGCCGTCGGCGAGAATCGCCGCTGCCAGTACGGCGAAGCTCGGCTTCAGGAATTCGGAAGGCTGAAGCGTCAGGAACCCGAGATTGAGCCAGCGTTTTGCGCCAAGCACTTCGCTTCCTGCAAAGAGCGTGACCACGGAGAGTGCAAGCGCGAGGATCCAGATCGCTGCAGCTGTGATCTTGATCGTGCGCGGCGTCATCACCGATGTGCCGGCGAGGATGACAACGGCGATGGCGGCGAAAGCGATCTGTTTCGCGGCATAACGGAAATCGCCTTCGGTCATGGGACCGCCGGTAGCAGCGGGGCTCGCCGCAAACGCAAGCACAAGTCCGATGGCAAACAGCGCGATGATGGCGACAAGAGCCACGCGATCGGTGGCCCACCACCAGTCGGAAACGGGACTGCACTGCGCGCGACTCACGAGGCCTCCTTCTGCGCAAAGCGCGCGAAGTCTGTCGCGAGCATCCGGAAGCGCTCGCCGCGATCCTCGAAATCCTTGAACTGGTCGAACGACGCGCAGGCGGGTGAGAGGAGAACAACGGGGGACGGCGCACCGGAGCGCGATGCGTCGGCGAAGGCGGCCGCGACAGCATTCTCGAGCGTGCCCACATCTTCGCTCGGTACGTGCGCGCGAAGCGTCCGGGCAAATTCCGGGGCCGCTTCGCCGATCAGATAGGCTTTGCGAATGCGCGGCGCGTAGGTGAGAAGCGAACCGATTCCGCCTGCCTTCGCGCGGCCGCCCGCGATCCAGAAGATGTCGTTGAAGCAGGCGAGCGCGCGTGCCGCCGCATCGGCGTTGGTTGCCTTGGAATCGTTGATGAACCGCACCGCGCCGACGCGTGCCACTTCTTCGATGCGGTGCGCGAGGCCGGGAAAACTCGCGATTGCGGAGGCGATCGCGCGCGGATCCTGCACGATCGGTTTGACGGCGGCGTAAGCGAGCGCCAGATTCTGCCAGTTGTGCGCGCCGGGCAGGTGCGTCGCCCGCGCGAGATCCATCACCTTTGACGCACGGCCGTTCCACGCATCGTACAATGCGCCGTCGACGGCGAACACGCCTCGTCCGAGAATCTTTCCGATCGATACCGGTATGGCCTGTTCGCGGCGCGCGAGCGCAAGGCGCGAATAGATCGAGGCCGAACCCGGATCGTCGACGCCGATCGCGACGTCGCCTTCAGCGGATGTCTGCTCGAGCAGTCTCGCCTTCACGGCGGCGTAATTGGCGAACGAGCCGTGGCGTTCGAGATGATCGGGCGAAATGTTGGTGAGCACCGCAATGTCGGGGATGAGCCCGGGCGCGAGATCAATCTGGTACGACGAGATTTCCAGAACGTAGATCGTGCGCCCGTTCGGCGGCGCGAGATCGAGCACCGGCTTGCCGATGTTTCCGCCGACCTGCGCGGGAAAACCGCACGACACCAGAATGTGTCCGATGAGCGCCGTGGTGGTGGATTTTCCGTTGGTGCCCGTTACGGCCACCACCGGCGCACGGCCGGGCTGCGCGCGTTCCGGGCGAATCTCCCGCGCGAACAGTTCGACGTCGCCGATCACTTCGGCGCCGGCGTTCCGCGCCGCGATGACGACATCGTGCGGCGCCGGATGGGTCAGCGGAATTCCGGGACTGAGGACGAGCGTCTTGATGCGCTCCCACGGCCAGGACGCGAACGGCGCCACGGCTGCGCCAAGCTCGCGCGCCTGTACACGCGCTTCTTCGCCTTCATCCCAGGCGTGGATGCGCGCGCCGCCGGATTGGAGCGACGCGATGGCAGAAAGCCCCGAACGGGCGAGGCCAAAAACACCCACATCGAGACCGGCAAAGGCGCGGGAAACGATCATCGCGCTCACCGCAGCTTCAGGGTCGAAAGGCCGATCAGGGCCAGAATGACGCTGACGATCCAGAAACGGATGACGACGGTCGGCTCGCGCCAGCCCAGCTGTTCGAAATGGTGATGGATCGGCGCCATCTTGAAGACGCGCCGGCCTGTCATCTTGAACGAGGCAACCTGAACGATCACCGAAACGGCTTCGATCACGAAGAGACCGCCGACGATGGCAAGCACGATCTCGTGCTTGGTCGCGACCGCCACGCCGCCGAGCGCGCCGCCGAGCGAGAGCGATCCCGTATCGCCCATGAAGACCATCGCCGGTGGCGCGTTGTACCACAGGAATCCGAGTCCGCCGCCGACCAGCGCCGCGAGAAAGACGGCAAGTTCGCCCGTTCCCGCTACATAATGAAGCTGCAGGTAATCGGCGAATTTCACGTTGCCGACAAGGTAGGCAATCAGCGCGAAGGCCATTGCCGCGATGATCACCGGCACGATCGCAAGCCCGTCGAGGCCGTCGGTCAGGTTCACGGCATTGGAAGC
>DATGGN010000108.1:0-17544 GCA_035308485.1 Rhizomicrobium sp. | reverse complement strand
CAAAAGACAGTCTGCCGCGTTCATCAGCGCCGGGATCGAGCCCGGCGGCGCCGACCCGGCGAGCACCTCGAAACGCATCTCCGGCAGCGAGCGCAGTGCGATCCCGACCGCGGCCAGCGCCAGATCCAGGCGCTTCACCCGCGGATCGCGTCCGGCATTGAACAACACCACCGGGGCGCCCTCCGGCCAACCCAATTTTCTGCGCGCGAGGTCCCTCGGCCGCGCGTGAAACTCCCGCAGCGGGACTCCGGTGGGAAGAACCGTCACTCGCGGCCGTCTCCACCACAGCCGGTCCCGCAGTTCCTGGCTGACGCATACCATCCGGGTCGCCCGCAGCGCCGCGATTTGCGAGAGCATCCGGGCGCAGATTCCTCGCCAGAGCGAGCCGCCGGGCGACGGGTTCAGATCGCTCCCGCGGTAGGTGATCAGGAGAGGCCGCCCGCGCGCCCCCAGCGCCGCGAACGCCGCGGTTACGGTTCCGAACTGGGCATGGATGACGTCGGGCGCGAACCCGCTCAACTCGGCATCGAAGCGTTTCCATTCTTGGACCAGCGCACGCATCGAAGTCCGCGACTTGAGATAGAACTCGACGACCTCCACGCCTCGCCGCCGCAGAGCCTCCGCCTGACGCCGGGCAAAGATCATCGAATGGGCCGAGCCGTCTCCCTCGGGAATCGCGAACAGCACCTTTAAAGGCGCCGGTCTTAATGGCGACAATCCGGAGGCGGTCGCGTTGCGGGCCATGCTTGCGTCCGTCTCGATCATCGGAAACACACCTCGCGGATCTGAGGAATCGCGACAAAAAGCGCGCAGCGTCCCAGTTTTGCCCATGCGCGTCCGCTCGCCGGTCTTGCCATCACCAGATGTAGATACGCCTGGCACGCACTCCCATAAGCGCCCGCGAGCATCAGGTGGTCCGCCTGCTTCAACGCGGCATCGAAGATCGAAGACAAACCCTCTCCGCCGGCGAGCGCGCCAGCCACATCTTCGGTTTCACCCCGCCGCCGCGCGAGCGCCAGCTTTTGCGCCGCCTGAAATGTATTAGCCTGCTCGGCCGCCCGCCGCGCGCTGACCGAACGGCTTGCATAACGATAGTGATAGAGCGCGTCGCTGAGATTCGCCGCGCCGGCCGCCTCCGCCAGACGCCACAGAAAGTCGTAATCCTGCGAACACGGGAACTCCTCGCGATACCCTCCGATCGAGAGCGCCCGCTCCCGCTCGAACATCACCGACCCGTGCATGAACGGACTGCCGTGCCAGAACGCCGCAAGAATTTCCTCGTTCCCCAGGGGCAGCCGCCGTAGCCATAGCCGTCGGCCATTCTCCTGATGGGTCCACGCAGCGGTCCCGCATAACCCCGTATCGGGATGCGCGCGCAAAAACTCGACCTGAGCTTCGAGGCGCGAGGGCTCGCTCCAGTCGTCGGCGTCCTGCCTGGCGATGAAGGCGCCGCGAGCGTGCCGCAGCCCGGTGTTGAGCGCCGCTGTCACGCCGCAGTGTTCTTCCCACAAAACCCGTACGCGCGCGTCCGCTTTCAAGTACCCGTTGAGACAATCCCGGGTCTCCTGGCGGCGGCTCCCGTCATCGACCATCAGGAATTCGAAATCACCGAAGCTCTGCCCCAGGATCGAGTCGATCGCCTGATGCAGCATATCCGCCGGCGTATCGCACACCGGCATCAGCACCGTCAGCGGAAGCATATCGTTTCATCACCAGGTAGCCTTCCATTCCCGGGCCCAGCCCGCCAAAGCGAGCAGGGTCCACAATCGCTGTCCTCGCTCGCCCGTTTGCCCCGACGGATCGAGCCAGGGGCAAGGTGTCTTTTCCATGGGCTTCGCCTGGAGCCATTTTTCGATGGGTGCGCCGAAGCCGTGTTTGGGACGGTCCAGAACCGCATCCGGCAGCACGCCCCGATACGCCGCGCGCAGCAGAATCTTTTTTTGACTGCCGCGCACCAGGGCGCCCGAAGGCAGTGTTCCGGTCCACTCGAGCAGCCGGTGATCGAGAAACGGCGCTCGCCCTTCCATGCCGGCCGAGCCGAGGGCGATATCCGATTTGTAAGCCAGATCGTTAGGCAGGTACACTTCCCGATCGCTCCCGAGCGCACGTTCGAATGCGCCGGCGTCGCGCGGCACCTGCGGACCGGCGATTTGATCGAGCGCATTCCCGCTCCAGTTGCCGTTCAGCAGGGCCGAGCGTTCCGACACGCGGAACAGGGCCTTCGATTGCACATACACCGCCGCCGGCCCCTGTCCGTCGCACCACCCCAATCTGGCCGCCGCGCGCTTGACCGCTTGCTTGGCGGCAATGCGCTCGTAGTGCCGGTACCCGCCGAACGCCTCATCGCCGCCGTCGCCATTCAAGACGACCTTGAAACGCCCCGCGAGCGCCCGCGCGAGCGCCATGGCCGCAATTGCCGAGCTATCCGCAAACGGTTCGTCGTAATGGCGGAAGAGATCCGGTATTTCGTCCGCGCTCACGCGAATCGTTTCGAGCGAAAGCCCGAGCCTCGCTGCCACCGCGCGAGCGAAGCCCGCATCCGTTTCATCGCCGTCAAAACTGACCGAGAACGCTGCCGGCCGGGCGCCCAAGCCCACGCATTCGGCTGCAATCACCGATGAATCCACTCCGCCGCTGAGCGCCAGCGCCACCGGCACATCCGCCCGCAGCCGGAGCCCGACCACGTCAGTCAAAAGCCTTCGGACTTCCGCAGTAGGGCAGGTCCCCGACCTGCCTCCCCGGTTTTGCTCCGCCCCCCACCATCGCTCAACTCGGATTCTCCCGTCCCTGAATCGCAGCACATGCCCCGCCGCCAACTTCCGGCAATCCCGAAAAATCGACCACGGCGCCGGCACATATCCGAGCCCCAAGTAAGCATCCACCGCCCCCGGATCCATGCGCCGCTCACTCAGCGGCGCGAGCGCCTTCAATTCACTCGCAAACGCAATCGCCCCCGCGCGTTCCCAATACACCAGCGGCTTTTCGCCGAACCGGTCGCGCACCAGGATCAATTCGCGCTCACGCCGGTCCCACAGCGCGAAAGCGAACATGCCGATCAGGCGGTCGAGCGTCTTCTCGACACCCCAGGCCGCAATTGCCTCCAGCAGCACTTCGGTGTCGGTCGCGCTTCGAAACGGCCCGTCGAGCCCGGCAGCAATCTCCCGGTAGTTGAAAATCTCTCCGTTGAGCGCCAGCGTCCAGCGTCCGTCGCGCGACGTCATGGGCTGCGCCCCGGCCTCGCTCAGATCGAGAATCGCCAGCCTGCGGTGCCCCAGCGTAATCCCTTCCCCGGAAAATACGCCTTCGCCATCCGGCCCGCGGTGACCTAGACAGGCCAGCATGCGCCTGACCGTCTCCTGGGTCCGGCGCGGATCGGTTACTCCGGCAATCCCCGCAATCGCGCACATTTTTCTAACTAAAGCGGGCTGACGTTCTCGCCCGCGCCCCTGATTTCCGCGTCGCGTCTTGCGCACCACCGCCGGATCGCCGCGCAACCCATGGCATCCAGAACCCGGCTCTTAAAGGAGCACTGGACCAGCGCCCGCCACGCCGCGCACCCAGCCGCTTCGTGGCCGCCGGCCAGGCGCATCCCGAGCGTCCACATCAGCCGCATCCGCACGTTCGCCCGCCAGATCGTCCGCCAAAAAATCCGCGCCGGCCATGCGCCCGGATAGCGGCGGCCAATCGCCCGTTCGACGATTTCCAGGATTTCGAGCTGCATGCGCGCGCTGCCGATCCGGTTGCTCCAGTTCCCGGGATGCCGGCGGTTCAGCACGCCATGACGCGGCAGCAGCGCAATCGCGAAATGTTCGGCTGCGCGTACAAACCAATCCGTGTCGGCCAGAACAAAGGCGGGATCGAACGGACCGGTGCGCTCCCAAACCGCGCGGCGAAACACCAGCGTCGACGGATGAAACGGCCAGTCGTAGTAACGGATCAGGTAGCGGATCAGACAGTTCCGGTTTACCATCAGCGGCTGTTCCGCGCGCAGCCGCCGCGGGACCCATTCTGAGCGCCCCCGCGATTCGATGGCATCCACAAATCCCGAATGCACCATTCCGATCTCCGGATGCCGGGCGAGATGCTCGACGGACGCTTCCAGATGATCCGGCAGGAAGCGGTCGTCATCCGAGCACCAGGCGATGAATTCCCCTCGCGTGGCATCGATGGCTGCGTTCCAGTTTGCGACGCCGCCCGAATTCGTCTCGCGCCGGATGAGGACCACGCGCGGATCGCGCCGGGAAATTTCCTCGACCACGGAAACCGTGCGGTCGGTCGAAGCATCGTCGGCGACGACCACTTCCTCCGGCTCCCGCGTCTGATGGATGGCCGCCCGGATCGCCTCCGCCACCATGTGCGCCCGGTTGTAGGTCGCGATCGCCACCGATACTGTCATGGCCGGGGGTTCCAGGAAAAGAGGCGGGACGCGATTCCCAGGGCTCCCGCGGCCGTGATCGCAATCCAGCAGGCCGCCTTTGGTAGAGAGACGCTGGTGTCGCTCCACGTATTCGCGGCCGCCAGCGCCACCACCGCAAACCCGGCGATCCATAGCGCCGCGGACATGCGCGTGAGCCGGAACCCAACCCGGCGGGCCGCATACCACGCGCTCACCGCCAGGCACACAGAATAAGACAGAGTGAACCCTATGGCCGCGCTCTCGGCGGGCGGACGTATGCCCGACAGCGCCCAACTGGCGCCCACGAAGACGAGTTGGATCAGCGTGTCTACGGCCAGGAACATCCCCATGTCCGCGGCTGCGAGCATGGGCATCGCCAGAACCCACGCCGTCACCTTGAAGTAGTCTCCGATCAAGGTCCAGCGCAGACAGACCGAGGCGGCGTGAAAGGCGCTCGAATAGAGGATTGCGAGCGCCAGCGGTCGCAGCACCGCAAGGCCGACGATCAGCGGCGTTGCCGCCAGAATCGCCACCGGGAAAACCGCCGCCACATGCCGCGCCCGCTGTTCCGCCGAGCGCGCCCGCGCCAGCCGCGGCAGATACCAGGCCTGGAGCGCCGTCAGCACCAGCGTCACGTGATTCGCGCTGATCCCCCAGGCGGCGTCAAACTGTCCGGTAGCCTCCAGGCCCGCGCCGCGAGCGATATGCCCGCGCACCGCCATCAAACCCAGGGTCGAGATCAATCCCGTCGCCAGCATCGCACCGGAGACAGAAAAGAAATGCCCGGCGGCTCGCCCCCTCCACCACGCGCCCGTCCCGGAGAGCCAGCGGCGCGGACCAGTCATCTTCAGCGCCGCGGCCACCGTGATCAGACCGGACATCCCCAGCAGCGCGGGAAGCGCTCCCGGGTGTCCGCCCCGCAGCGCGATTGCCGCCGGCCACGCACCCGCCGCCATCACCGCGGCCGCGATCACCTGGAGCATCGCCAGCCGTCCGATTTCTCCAGCGGCATTGAGCAGCGCACTTAGAAAAACGAAGATGCTGGACAAGACCACGGCCGCCACCAGCATGGCCACCAGACGGCCACCCGAACTCTCCGGCAGCCCCGCGGCCTGCGCCAGGCGTTCCCGGAAGATCAGCATCAGCGCCGTGACCAGAGCCGTCGCCAGCGCGAATACGCACAGGATCGATCGCACAAATTCGCGCCGCGCCTGTCCCGAGAGAGCGCTGGCTCCCTGCACCAATCCCGTCTGTCCGTTCGCCGTCGCCGCCACCAGCGCGATCTGCCGGATCTGCTGCAAGGTTTCAAGCAACGCCACGGCCGAGGCTCCCAGCATGACGGCCAGGATCTTGGTCGCGCTCAGCGCCAGAAGCCCGCTGGCAACCGTACCGGCGCCGGAGCGGAGCATCGAAGTCAAGAGGATCGAAGGCGAGGGGACCGAAGGCGAGGGGACCGAAGGCAAGACGACCGAAGGCAACAAGATCGCGGGATGGGGCTTCGACACAACAACTTGATCCCCCTCGCCCGCGATCAGCATGCTCCGGCCGATCTCGAAATCACACCGGCTGGATTCCCCACCGCCACCGCGCCCGCGGGGACGTTGCGGGTCACCACGCCGCCCGCCCCGATCACCGCACCGCCGCCTATCCTCACGCCCTTCAGCACCATCGCATGGATCCCGATCCAAACCTGATCGCCAATCTGAACCGCCGCCTTCGACCCCTCGAATGCCCGCTCCGCCACGGGGACGCCATGAAAATCGCCGTCGAGAATCCGCACTCCCGCTCCGATCAGGCAGCGCTCGCCGATTTCAATCCGTTCGAGCGCCGTCATTTCCACGCCGTTGGTCAGGCGCGAGTGCGCCCCAATCGAAATATGCGATCCCGCGTGCCGCGCGCTCACGCAAAGCGGCGCGCCCGGTAGTCCCGCGTCCGGATCGCCGAGCGTGACATGCTCGCCGATCCGCAACGTGCCTAGACCGCGGAACATAACGCGCACCCGGCACCGGACCGTGGGCGCCATCTCCAGCCGGCCTCCCGCGCGCCAGGCGTCGAGCCTCAACCGCGCGCGCCACCAGCCCGAGCGAAATCGCCATATTGCGCGAGCGATCCAGCCGCGCGGCATACCGATTCGATCACCTCCGTCACCTGTGCGTCCGATAGTTGCGGATTCATGGGCAGACTCAATTCCGTCGCCGCCAGTTCCTCGGTCACCGGAAACGAAAACCCGGTGCCGCCATAGGCCCCGCTCCGGTGCGGCGGGACCGGATAGTGAATCAGCGTGCCGATTCCCATCGCCTCCAGCCGCTGCTGCAACTCCGCCCGCCGGGGATGCCGCACCGCGAATACATGCCAGACCGGCTCGGCGTCGTCGATCACGCGCGGCAGGATGAGTTGTGGCAACCCGGCGCCGTCCAGTTCCGCCAGATACCGCCGGGCAATTTCGCGCCGTCGCGTATTCCCGGCGTCTAAATGACGCAGCTTTACCCTTAGAATCGCGGCCTGTAGCGGGTCCAGCCGCGAATTGACCCCAAACGTTTCGTGCCAATATTTCTCGCGCGAGCCATAATTGCGGAGCAGCCGGATTCGACCGGCCAGCGCGGCGTCTTCGGTTACGACACCTCCCGCGTCGCCGAGCGCGCCCAGGTTCTTGGTCGGATAGAAGCTGTAGGCTTCTGCGTCCGCCCACCGCGCTGTCGGAAGGCGGCGGTAACGGGCTCCGTGCGACTGGGCTGCATCGGCGATCAGCTTGAGCCCGGCCTTGTCTGCGATTTCACGCAGTGGTCCAAGTTCGGCGCTCTGCCCGAATAAATGCACGGCCAGAATCGCCCGCGTTCGTGCGGTCACGGCTTCCGCAACGCGTCCCGGATCGAGATTGTAGGTGGCGGCGTCCGGCTCAACCGGCACAACGCTTGCGCCCGCCGCGGTGACCGCCAGCCACGTCGCGATGTATGTGTTCGCCGGAACAATCACCTCGTCTCCTGCTCCGATATCGAAGCCGCGCAGAATCAGTTCGAGCGCGTCCAATCCATTGCCCACGCCGACGCAATGCGCTGCGCCGCAGTGGGCCGCGAACTCTTCCTCAAAGGCCGTGACCTCGCCGCCCAGAATGTATTGGCCCGAGTCCAGTACCCGGCCGATGGCGTGATCGATCTCGCCGCGGACCTCGCTTACCGCGGCTTTCAAATCAAGAAACGGTACCATCGACGAGTTCTTGGTATTGGCCGAGTTCTTGATATTGGACGAGTTCTTGATATTGGCCGAGGTCCCGGATGTAATCCTGCTCCCGGTAAACATCGGAGGCGAGCACCAGCAGCACCGCGTCGGGCGAGTAACGATACTGAGTGGTCCAGACCATCGGCGGAACGTGCAGGCCCAGATGAGGGCGATCCAGCGTGACTTCGCCGCGGCTGCGGCCGTCGTATAAGGCCACCGAGCAGCTCCCGTGCGCGCAGACCAGAAATTGATGGAGCGTCCGGTGCGCATGCTCCCCGCGAATCTCACGGCTGGGCACGCCAAACACCAGGAAATATCGAACCACTTCGAATGGCAACGGCCGGTTCCGCTCCCCGAACGTCAGGTGCCCGCGAGCGTCGCTGATGCGCGGCATCCGGTGGAGCGCGGAGCCGCCGGGCAGCATCTCGGCCTTAGCCGAGTCCTCCTTGGCCGGGACAGGACGGATTCCCTGGTCGACAAACCCGCGAACCCGCGCGGGATTTCCGGCAACGATGGCGCAACCCGGTATGTCCCGCGTGACCACGGCGCCGGCGCCGATCATGGCCCGCTCGCCGATCACCAGTCCCGGCAGGACCGTCGCATTGGCCCCAATCGATGCGCCGCGTTCGACCCGTGTTCTGGCGAATTTCGCGGGACGCTGGCGGCTGCGCGGGAACCGGTCGTTAGTGAACGTCGCGTTGGGTCCGATGAAAACATCGTCCTCAAGCGTCACTCCTTCCCAGAGTTGTACGCCGGGCTTCACCGTCACCCGGTCGCCGATGCGTACGCCGCCTTCGACCAGCGTGTGATCGCATATGTTGCAATCGGCGCCGATCCGGGCGCCTGCCAGGATGTGCGCAAACGCCCAGATGCGCGTGCGCGGGCCGATCTCCGCCGACTCGACCAGCGCTTCAGGATGCTTGTAATAAGTGGAGACTGCGGCCGCCGCCGTGCTCATGGTCTTCAACTCCGTTAGACTGGACTCCGTAAAACTCGCGATACCAGCCAACAAACCGTTCGACGCCGGCCGCAATCGGCGTTGCGGGCGCGAATCCGGTGGCTGCCTGAAAGTCTCCGACGTCGGCGCAGGTCGACACCACGTCGCCCGGCTGGAGCGGCAGAAATCGCTTGCTCGCCGTCGATCCGAGGGCGCATTCCAAGGCCCGGATGAAATCCATCACATTCACCGGTGCGCTGTTGCCGATATTGAACAGCCGATAGCCGTCGGGCGCCCCTGCGACAACGCGATGAACGCCTTCGGCGACGTCGTCGACATAAGTGAAGTCGCGCTGCATATCGCCGTGGTTATAAACGTCGATCGTCTCGCCGCGGAACATCGCCCGGGCGAAACGGAAGGGAGCCATATCCGGCCGCCCCCAAGGCCCGTACACGGTAAAGAAGCGCAGCCCGGTGGATGGAATGCCGTAAAGATGCCAGTAGCAGTGCGCCATCAACTCATTAGCCCGCTTGGTCGCGGCGTAGAACGACAACGGGGTGTCGGCCCGATCCGCAATCGCGAAGGGCGTCTTTACACTGGAGCCATAAACCGAGCTCGACGACGCATAGATCAGATGCCGCGCGTGCGTCCGCCGCGCGCCTTCCAGGACGTTCAGAAACCCGGTGAGGTTCGCTTCCACGTAGGCGTGCGGGTTGTCGACCGAATGGCGCACACCCACCTGGGCCGCCAGATGAACGATCAGGTCTGGAGTCTCGTTCTCAAACAGGCGGACCATCCCCGCGCGATCGGCAATATCCAGATGCATGAACTCGAATTTCGCTCGGGAGGCCAGCCGCGCCAGACGAGCCCGCTTCAGACTCGGATCGTAGTAAGGGTTCAGATTGTCAATACCCAGCACCCGGCAGCCCGCGTCAAGCAGCCGCGCGGCCACGTGAAATCCGATAAACCCGGCTGCGCCCGTCACTAGAATATTCATGCCTTCTCCACCCACCAGTTGGCCAGCGCCATGCTGTCCAGCCCGCTGCGCAAGAACACGTCGACGGCGTCGCGCGCCCGGTACACGATCGGTTCGCCATGCAGGTTAAAAGATGTATTGAGCACCGCTCCTTCGCCCGTCCGCGATTCATATTCCTTGAGTAAGCGGTAATAGTCCGGATTATGCCCCTCGACCACTTCGTGTGGCCGAGTCGTAAAGTCGCCCGGATGCAGCACGGCGGCGAGCGCGCTTCGTTTTTCCGGCCGGGTCCGGAACGCAATCATCATGTACGGCGACGGGAACGCCTTCGGCCGGACATAGTATTCTCCGGCGCATTCGGCCAAAACCGACGGCGCGAACGGCATCCAGAAATCCCGGTTCTTGACCATCCCGTTGATGGCGCGAACTGCCTCCAGCGAATCCGCAGGCGCCAGAATCGACCGGTTACCCAGCGCTCTTGCGCCGAACTCGACCGCACCTTTCGCGCGTGCCACAATTTTTCCGCCGGCGACCTTCTCCGCCACCAGCGTTTCGATCCCGGGAACATAGCGC
Organism: Rhizomicrobium sp.; assembly: GCA_035308485.1. Classification (GTDB taxonomy): domain Bacteria; phylum Pseudomonadota; class Alphaproteobacteria; order Micropepsales; family Micropepsaceae; genus Rhizomicrobium. The sequence goes on along the minus strand of DATGGN010000108.1, from coordinate 7,446 downwards.
GCGCGAAGCCCATGGGCGCGCGACAGAGCTTCCTCCGCCTCCTGATCCGTGATCGGTTCGCCATAATAGATCGCGCCCGGAGCCTGAATCGTGTCACCCAAACGCGCCGCTACCTGGCACGCCGCGCCAATGCTGTTCGATTCGTCCCCGCAGGAGGGAAACACGTAAAGTTGGTCGAATTCGGCCAGTTCGAGCAGCGCCAGATTAGCTTTGACGTTCATGAATACGCCGCCCGCACAAGCGAGCTTGCGAATCCCCGTCGCCTGAACGGCGTTTGAAACCCACCGGCACAGGATGTCTTCCAGAAATCGCTGAAGCTCCGCCGCCACCTGATCGAAACGCCGTCCGGCAATGAGGTTTTGTACGAACCCGTAGGCCGCGTACATCGAGGGGACGCCGCGCTTCCGCCGCCAGACCATCGGGTTCTTGGTGAACTCGAACAATCCGTCGAACAGGCCCGAGCCTGCGCCGCGCGCATACGGCGCCAGACCCATGACCTTGTACTCGTGTTCGAGCGGAGCCAGACCGAGGCAGCGCGTCACCAGTGCATAGAGCCGGCCGATCGAGTCATGTTCCGAGACTTCGGCGATTCTTGAGAGCCGCCCGCCCTCACCGATACTGACCGTGGCCGACACCCGATCGCCTGAGCCGTCACAGGTGAGAACGAGCATTTTTTCCGAACACGGCGGCGCCGTGTAATAAGCCGCGGAAGCGTGCGCCAGGTGATGCTCCACCGGGTCAAGACGTTCTCGACCGATTCCAATGCCGGCCAGTTGTTCTTCCCGAATCGCGCTCTTTCGTTTCTGATACACGCGGTCGACCCAGGTTCGCTTGAGCCGCTGCTTGAGCCGGCTTGAAAGCCGTGAGGATCGCTGATAGTCGCCGAGGATCGTCTCTCTCTGCCACTGGTTGTAGTTGACATAACGCCCGTTGAGCGCCACGCGAGCCCGGCCTGCGTCGGAGCCCGCCAGCTTCACCGCCTCCGCGAATGCTCCCGCGGGCGCATCCCCCTGGTTCTTGACGCGAGTCAGCCTCTCTTCCTGGAGAGCCAGCTCGATCCTGCCGTCGCGGACCAGCGCGGCCGAGGCGTTATGCCCGTCATGAATCCCAATGACGACGCTCATGTCACCACCTCATTGCGCGTCCGGTAATAGGAACGGTAGCGGCCGTAGTGATCGTAACTGTCGCTCAATTCCCGGTGGACCTGGTTCAACACCAGCCCCAAGGTCTTCGCCCGCACCCGATGCAGGGTCCCGAGCACCGTCGCCACTACTTTCCGGCTGGTCTGTCCCGCTCGCGCCACCACGATCACCCCGTCGACCGCCGCCGCCATCTCGAGCGGCTCGGCAAATCCCAGCATCGGAGGCGAGTCCAGAATTACCAGATCGAATTCCCGGGACGCGTCATCGATCAATGCCGCCAGACCGCTGCCCATCAGCTCCGGCGTCCGCCGCGAAGTGGCGCCGGCCGGGAGAATCGACAGGCCGGGCAGCCAGTCGAGGTGAGTGAGCGCTCCCCGCCACGGGACCTCGTCGAGCAGGACGTTGAACAGCCCGGCCGCTCCTGGCAATTGGAACAAGCGGTGCAGGCTGGGCCGGCGGAGATCGCCATCGATTAACAGCGTGCGTCCGCCGTGTTCCGCATTCGCGGCCGCCAGATTCGCCGCCGTCGTGGTCTTGCCTTCGCCCGGCATGGCGCTCGTCACCAGCAGCGAACGGTAGCATTCGCCCGAGGTTCCGAGAAAAATCGAGTTCCGCAGAGCGCGCACCGATTCGCCGAATCCGGACAACTCGGACTCGCTGCTGGCGCAGCCGGGCGCCGCCGCGCGTATCCCGGTCACGCCCCGGCGCTTGACCCGGGGCAGGCTCCCGATCACCTCTGTCGGCAGCGTCCGGGCGACCTGTTCGGGATCCCGAACCGTGTTGTCGAGCAGGTCGCTGACGATTGCCACGCCCGCAGCCGCCAGCGCCGAAAACAACAAGGCCAGCATCGCGTTCAACCCGATATTCGGGGACACGGGATAGAGCGCCGGCCGCGCGGCGTCGGCGATCCGGATCGCGCTGTTCTCGAAGCCCGCGTTAATGCCGGCCTCTTTGATTTTCCGGAAGAGCTCTTCATAGAGACGCTTGTCGGCCTCAGCTTCGCGCTTCAGGGCCTGATATTCGAAGGAGCGCGCGTTGACCCGGTCGAACTCCACCTTGGCCTCCCCAAGCGCGCGCTTCACCAGCGCTTCCCGGTTGGCGCTTTCCGTAAACTCGATCTCGACGCGCGCGGCAATCTCCCGCCGCGTCGATTCGATGGCGGCCTCGATCTCTTCCACATGAGCTTGTGCCCGGCGATACTCCGGATGATTTAGTCCGTAATGCGTCTTGAGTTCCGCCCGATGCTCGCGAGCCTCGTTCAGCCGTCCCGTTAAACGGCGCAGTTCCTCGCCCTGAGGCGTTGCGAGCGCCGCCGCCAGCGCTCCGCCGCGCACCGATTCGAAGGCCGCTTCCCGTTTCAAGCGTTCCGCCTCGGCGCCGGTGAGCTCGGTGTTCAATTGCATCAGCCGCGACGAGAGCATGTCGGTCTTCGCTTCCGGATTGATGACGTTCAACTCGCGTTCGAAACCCGCCAGCGCCTGCCCGGAGCGCTCCATCTTCGCCCGCAGCTCATCGAGCTGCCGTTCCATAAACCCCGCCAGGTTGGCCGAGCTGTGCAGGCGGACGTCATAAGTGTGTTCGAGATACGACTTGGAAATGGCATTCGCCACATCCGACGCCAGCTTCGGATCGGGAGACCGGTAGCTGATCATCATCAGATAGGTGTTCGGGGGCCGGGTGACGCGCAGATCCCGCAACATTACCGGCGTTTCTTCGGCGCCGGACGCCTCCATCGACTGGCGCTCCAGCTCGCGCAGCCGATATTGCCGGTCGACCGGACGCAATACCGGGTCGGATTGCACCAGCTTGATCTGCGTCGCCATGAACTGATCGGCATCGTTGCTCGCCCCGCGCTGCGCCTCCGGCCCGACTACTCCAGGCGGCGTCTGACGATCGAAATCCACGGTTGCCGTTGACTCGTAAAGCGGAGTCAGCCGGGCCGATACAACTACCGCGGCGAGCGTGCAGGCCGCGATGAATCCTAAAATGCGCCACCGGCGCCGCTTCAAGATCCATAGATATTGAGACAGCGGAACCTTCGCTTCGTCCGCTTCCGGCTCTTCGAACTTCCAGACCGCTGGACGAGCCACGGATCGGCGATCGATTTCGACGGACGCTTCGGGTTCGGGCAAGGTGACGGGCACGAATGGCCTCAGGGATGACTCAGGATCAAGATGCCGGAAGCCGTGGACGCTGCAAACCCGACGGTCCTTTCCAGGGCCGTGATCGTCATCCGGCTTACACGGTTGTCGGGCACGTAAAAAATGTCATTGGCCGAGAGCGTGACATCGGCCGATTTGCGATCGAGAATCCGCCGCAGGTCGACCGGAATCTCTTTCGAGCCGGCTTCGGCGCGCCGGTAAATATAGGCTTCCTTCATCGCATACGGCGCCAGTCCTTCAGCCAGCGCCAACACCTTCAGCACGGTCATGGCGTCGCTGTCCTCCAGGCGAAAGGCTCCCGGTTTTTTTACGTTTCCCGTAACAAAAACGCGTCCGGCCAGCGGCACTCGAATCTCTTCGCCGCCTTCGAGAGTGACGTTGAGCGCCGGATCGGCCATATCGATCAGGCCCTTCACCGGAATACGCTGAACCGGCTTCGAGGGACGCGAGATCAGGATTTCGCGCCCGGCCTCGCCGGTCAGGCCCTCGGCGCGCGCCAGGGCGTCCAGTAAAGAAATTCCCTCGACCGCCTGAAACGTCAGCGGCCGCCGTACCGCGCCCGCTACACTGATCGGCCGGCTGTGATATTCCGCCATGGTCACGGTCACCACCGGGTCCACCAGAATCTGGTCGGCCACCAGCGCGGCCGCTATGCGATCTTCGAGCTGCGCCGGTTTCAAACCCCGCGCCTCAATCGGATTCTTCACCATCGGGAGCCGGATCCATCCCTCCTCGCTGACCCGCACCGTGCGAGTGAACTCCGGCGCGCCGTAAACCGAAATAGCCACCAGGTCATTCGGTCCGATGCGCTGCGCCGGCAGATTCGCCACCGCCTCAGTAGTTGCGTTCGGCAGTTTGTCCTGCGCAAGACACGCGACAACAACCGTGAGCATCGCCCCTAACCGTCCATTTGCTGACAGCCGATTTGCTGACAGCCGATTTGCTGACAGCCGATTTCGCGCGTAGCTCCGCTCTGTGAGTCCCATTCAGGTGTTTCCCCTCTGCGGGTCAAATGAGTGGTGGACGGACTAGGGGATTCGTCTCAAAGGAAAATTAGCGCCAGATTTGATACCACTTGCGCGGTTCGGCGGCTATTTCTGGATCAGGGAGTTCCAGGTTCTCTCCGATGAGAACTGCGGCGGGATTGGTGACGCACAGAGCTTCTGCGAGGCCTTCTCCGTACTGCTTTTTCAACCACGCATAGGCGCCGTCGAGCTTCGGCGGGCGATGTTCGATGTCATGCGCATCGCTGGCCACAAAGTGGACCAGACGCCGGTCGAGCAACGTTCCGCAAAAATCCTTGGCCTGGCGCCCGAATCTTCCCAACAGGCTTTGCCCCGTGATCTGCACAAGAGCCCCGCCTTCGACCCAATGTTCCAGGTCGTCCAGTCGCTGGCGGATCAAAGCGTTGCGTTCCGGATGCGTGACGATAGGAGTCATGCCGGCTTCCTGCAACCGGTCAAAGATCTCGCTGGTATTGCGGAACACGAGAAGATCGGAAAACTCAACGAGAAGGTATTTTTTCTGGTTAATCGTGTATTTGGAGGGATTTGCGATCGCGTCCCGGATGTTGTCGTAACTCAGATAAAAGTCGCACCCGAGATGCAGCCGTATTCCGCCGCCGGAGGCTTTCGAAATCTGGGCCAGACGCTCCCGCAGGAGATCCCGATCGTAGTGATAGGACGGATTCGCATGCGGCGTAGCGACCAGATCAGTGGTACCGCTTGCGGCCGCCATGGCTACGAGTGCCAAGGAATCTTCCAGCGTGCGGGCGCCATCGTCGACGCCGTAGATTACATGGCTGTGAATATCGATCAAGTGTCATTTTATCAGCCTGGTGGCGTCGAACTCTTTGGAACTCGAAATGCGATCATCGTCTTGAATGGGAAAGTGCGCAGGCTGTGGTTCCGAGCTCGCCGGCGACGGACGCTTTTGTGCCCGCTGCGGCCGTCCGTCGAACGCTGACGCGACGCCGACTCGGACCGTAGCCGTCGCCACCTCCCCGCCTTCTTCGTATTCTTCCTCCTCGGCCAGTTCCAGCGACGGACGATTTCTGCCGGGCGCCCTGCTGGCCGGACGTTATCGCATTGTGGCGCTGCTGGGCCGCGGCGGAATGGGCGAGGTGTATCGCGCCGACGATTTGACGCTCGGCCAACAGGTCGCGCTGAAGTTTCTTCCGCAGGCGATCCTGGACAACCCCAATGCGCTCGAGAGATTTCGCAATGAAGTCCGCATTGCCCGGCGCGTGTCCCATCCGAATGTCTGCCGCGTTTACGATCTGACCGAATTAGAAGGGAATTTCTTTCTATCGATGGAATACATCGATGGCGAGGATCTCGGCGCTCTTCTGCGGCGCATCGGCCGGCTTCCTTCCGACAAGGCTTTGGAGATCGCGCGCAAGTTGTGCGCCGGATTGTCGGCGGCGCACGAAAAGGGCGTCCTGCATCGGGATCTGAAGCCGGGAAATGTGATGCTCGACGGCCGCGGCCAGGTGCTGCTGACGGATTTCGGACTGGCCGGGCTCGCCAATCAGATCGAGGGCGCGGAAGTGCGCAACGGGACTCCGGCATACATGGCGCCGGAACAACTCGACGGAAAGGAAGTCACGGTCAGGAGCGACATCTATTCGCTCGGCCTGGTCCTGTATGAAATCCTGACGGGGAAGCGGCCGTTTGAATCCGATACCCTCGCCGGACTGGCGCAAGCCCGGAGGGACAGTTCCCTGGTAAATCCTTCGACGCTGGTGAAGGATCTCGACCCGCGAGTCGAACGGGTCATCCTGCGCTGCCTGGAGTCCGATCCGCAAGCCCGGCCTGCGACCGCTTTGGCAGTTGCGGCGGCGCTGCCGGGTGGTGATCCGCTCGGGGAAGCGCTGGCGGCCGGAGAAACGCCATCGCCGGAGATGGTCGCGGCCGCGGGTGAAGGAACCGGCCTCGCGCCGCGCATCGCGGTTCCACTGTTCGCCACGATCTTCGTAGCGCTGATCGTACAGGCAGGGTTGTCGATTCATTTAAGCGCGCTTGACCGGATGCGGCTCGATTATTCGCCGGCGGTTCTGGCGCAGAAAGCGCGCGATATGATTCAGCGCCTCGGCTATCCCGGGCGCGCCGTCGATGAAGCCTACCGGCTCAATTGGGACCAGCAGTTCCTCAATTTTCTGGAGGGCCATGAAAAGCCGAAGTGGGATGATGTTCTCGCGCAACGGCCGTCGTTAATGTGGCTGGTCTATCGGCGCAGCGACTATCCGCTGGTGGCGACCGGAATTCACGACGACAAAATGACGCCCGGAAGAGTGACGGACATCGATCCGGCTCCCACTCAGTCCGGAATGATGACGTTGAAGGTGGACATGCAGGGCCGGCTGATCCAATTCAACGCGATTCCGCCGGAGGTGCAGGAACTGGCCAAACCCGTTCCCCCTGTAGATTGGAATTCCGTGTTCGCCGCGGCTGACCTGGATCCCACGAAATTTCAGGCGGCGGAGCCGCTTTGGAACACGCTCTCCGCGTCCGACAGTCGCGCCGCCTGGACCGGCGTTTGGCCCGGGACCGAACGTCCGCTTCGCGTCGAGGCCGCCGCCTGGCACGGAAAGCCGGTGGCATTTTCCATGATCGGTCCTTGGACGACGCCCGCGCGAACGCCGCCGGCGGAGCCGCCATTGAGGTCACAGGTTAATTTACTGATCCTCGGCGGACTCCTGCTGGTGACACAGATCGGCGGAGCGATTCTAGCCTTCCACAACGTGAAACGCCAGCGCGGCGATTTGCGCGGCGCGTTCCGCCTGGCCGCCGCGATCTTCTGGGTGCAAATGTGCCTGTGGCTGCTGCGCGCCCATCTCACCGTTTCCAGTGGAACGTTCGGCGTTTTTCTGCTGGCGGTTTGCACTTCGGTGTTTTATGCGGCGATGTTGTGGACCATCTATGTCGCGCTGGAACCGTATGTGCGGCGCCATTGGCCGCAGGCATTGATTTCCTGGGCTTCCGTCCTTACAGGTCGCGTGCGCGATCCGATCGTGGGGCGCGACGTGCTCTTCGGCATCGCTCTCGGCGCCGGCTGGCTGATGATAGACCGGGCCTCCGATTTCTGGGCCCAGGCGCATGGCATCACGCCCAACATCGGCAATATCTTTTTCCTCGACGGCG
>DATGGN010000107.1:0-7803 GCA_035308485.1 Rhizomicrobium sp. | reverse complement strand
TCGCCCGCGTGCGCGAGTGGTCGTTGTCGGGGTGGGCAGAAGAATGACCGTCGCGCTTTCCGAATCGGCGCGGGCCGGCGATCCGCGGGTCTCTGTCTGGGTTTCCGCGCATGCCGGTACGGGAAAGACGTACACGCTTGCCAATCGCGTCACGCGCCTTCTTCTCGACGGCGCCGCACCCGAGCGAATTCTCTGTCTTACCTATACCAAAGCCGCCGCCGCCGAGATGGCGGGCCGCCTCTTCGCCCAGCTCGGCGAGTGGGCGCTCCTCGATGATGGCGCACTTGGGGCAAGACTGCTCGAAATCGGGGTGGAGCGCCGCGACGCGGGCGACCTCCCTCGCGCACGACGGTTATTTGCGCAGGCACTCGAAACGCCCGGCGGTCTCAAAATCCAGACCATCCACGCCTTCTGCCAGTACGTGCTCGCGCGCTTTCCCCTGGAAGCGGGCGTTTCGCCGGGCTTCGATGTTCTGGACGAGGTAACAGCGCGCGAACTGATTGGCGAGGCACGGTCCATCGTGTTTGAACGTGCGGCAGAGGGTGAAGCACAGCTCGCCGACGATATCGCCTGTCTCGCGACGCATGCCGATGATGGCAAGCTCAGGACTATTCTCGACCTGGCTCTTGGCGGCGATCGCCGGAAATTTGAGCGGTATGTCGAGCAGTTTTCGGGCGACCGGGACGCGATGTTTGCCGCAGTTGCCGGGGCGCACAACATCGGGCCCGGAGCGCAGGCAGAAGAGATTGCGGCGGCATATTGCAAAGAAGTGGAGGCGGAAAGACGGGATATCGCGAACTTCGCGCACTGGCTCGAGCGCGGATCGAAGAACGACCGCAAGCTGGGGGAGGCGTTGAGCGCGGCCGTCGCGGAAAAGTGCTTCGATGCATTCTGCAGGATTTTTCTCACCAAGGATGGCGACCAGCGAAAGGCCGTCGTCAGCAAGGCGCTGGCGGAATCCGACACGTCGATCCATGCCCGATTCATGGATTTCGTCTCCCGGTTTCATGCCGCCGAGCAGCGCTACCGAGCCGCGCGAGCGGCGGCCCTTGCCTGCGCCGCGCTATCGATTGCCGCGGCCGCCCACACCGAATACACGCGTCTGAAGGAAGAACGCGGTGTGCTCGACTATGACGATCTCATCGCCGGAATGTTGAATCTTCTGGAGCGAAGCGGCGCGGCTTCCTGGGTTCTGTACAAACTTGACGGCGGTATCGATCATATTCTCGTCGATGAGGCCCAGGACACGAGTCCCGAGCAATGGCGCATCATCCGGAGCCTGAGCGGAGAATTCTTCGCCGGAAATGTGGAAACCGCCGGCGGGCCGCCGCGCACGCTGTTTGTCGTGGGTGACGAGAAACAGTCGATCTTCAGTTTTCAGGGCGCCGATCCTGCGCAATTCGCCATCAACAGGAAGCATTTCGAGTCCCGCTCCGGCGATGTTTTCGCCTCCGTGGCGCTCACGCAGTCTCGCCGCTCGGCAAAAGGGATTCTCGATTTCGTCGATGCCGTCTTCGCGAACGATGCGGTGCGGGAGGGCGTTTCGAGTACGCCGATTGCGCACGAGACGGCGCGCACCGGAGCAACCGCGCGCGTCGTGTGTTGGCCGGCGATCAAGCCCATCGAGGCGCCGAAGCCCGATGTCTGGGACGCGCCGGTCGACGTGGAGCCGAGCTGGAGTCCCGTAGTCCGGCTTGCCGAACAGATTGCCGGCAGAATCCAGGACTGGACCCGGGGGGGTACGTTCCTGCCCGGCCACGACACGCCCATCAAGCCCGCGGACATCATGGTGCTGATGCCGCGTCGCGAACCGTTTGCGAGTGAACTCATCCGTCAGCTCAAGCAGCGCGGAGTGCCCGTCGCCGGCGCCGACCGGATCCGCCTGCTCGATCAGATCGCGATCATGGATCTCGTCGCGCTCGGCCGCTTCGCGCTCCTGCCCGAAGACGATCTGAACACCGCGGCGCTGCTGCGTTCGCCGTTGCTCGGCTTTTCGGAGGACGAGCTCCATGCGCTTGTCGCTTCTCGCGAAACCACGGTCTGGGGGGCGCTCGCCGCGCGCTCCAGCGAAACACCTGCATTCGATTTTGCGTACAAATTCCTTCGTGATGCCCGCGCGCAAGCGGACTTCGTGCCGCCGTTCGAATATTTCGGGCAGGTGCTGGGAGCCGGGGGAGGCCGCAAACGTTTTCTCGCCCGTCTCGGTGCGGAGGCGAACGACGCGATCGATGAGTTTCTTTCGCTTGCCCTCGAGCACGAACGGCTGAATACGCCGTCGCTCGAAGGCTTTCTGCATTGGCTGCAATCCGGGGAAGCGGAAATCAAGCGCGACATGGAGCGCGGGCGCGACGAGGTGCGCGTCATGACGGTGCACGGCGCCAAGGGACTGGAAGCCGATATCGTCATTCTTCCCGATACCACAAGCATTCCACAGGGCGCAGCCCGGCATGGCGCGATGTTGTACCAATCCGGCGGTGCATTCTTTCCGCTCGCAGATGCCCAGGCGCCGGACTGCGTGAAGGAGGCGAAGCAGCGCGCCGATGAAGAGGCCCTGCGCGAGCACCGGCGTCTTTTGTACGTCGCGCTTACCCGGGCGAAGGACGAACTTCACATCTGCGGCTTTGAAAACAGCAGAGGCATCAGGAACGGTTCATGGTATGACCTGGTACGTCCGGTTGCCGAGCGCCTCGGCCTCGCGCTGAAGGAGGCCGCGGATTTCCGGCGCGACCCGGCGGGTCCGGCCGCAGCCGTTTGCATCGGCGGGGTTCCGGCTCCGCTTGTCTTGCCCGAATGGGCGAGGGTTTGCGCGCAGCGCGAACGGGAACGCCCGCAATGGATTCGTCCTTCTCTCGCGCTTGGCGACGCTCTCCCGCCGCGCAATGCGCCCCGGCGCGGTCCGCGCTTTGCACGAGGCGTTCTCGTCCATGCGCTGCTCGCGCGATTGCCCGAAGTTGCGCAAGAGGACCGCGAACGTGTCGCACGCCGCTTTCTCTCCACGCGCGACGTTGAGCCGGCGGACGCTGACGTGCTTGTCGCGCAGACAATGGCAATTCTCGAAAGTGCGGATTTTGCCCCGGCGTTTGGCCCCGGCTCGCGGGCGGAAGCGGACGTTGTGGCTGAGCTGCCCGAACTCGGGCCCGGCGCAGGCGTCCATGGGCGTATCGACCGGCTGGCCGTTGGGGAAGACGCGGTGCTTTTGGTCGATTTCAAGAGCGACCGTTCCATACCGGAAAATCCTTCCCGCGTCGCGCCGGGTTACCTGGCCCAGATGGCGCTCTATCGCGCCGCGCTCGCCAGAATTTTCCCGGCCCGCGAAGTGAGAGGCGCGCTCGTCTGGACCGAAAAGCCGCTCCTCATGCCGCTTCCGCCAGCGCTGCTTGATGCAACGCTGGACCGGATTCGTGTTCGGCTTGACCGGTCTGGAAGCGGTTCCTAAGTATTGCACGACAAGCTCTCATTCGGGTGATGGAAATGGCTCCTCTCAAGATTTCCGATTCCAGTTTCGAAAACGACGTGCTGAAAGCGCAGAAACCGGTGGTCGTGGATTTCTGGGCGGAGTGGTGCGGACCATGCCGCATGATCGGGCCCGCGCTGGAGGAGCTGGCGGCCGAGCTCCAGGAAAGGGTGACGATCGCGAAGCTCAACATCGACGAGAGTCCGAACACACCGACCAAATACGGCGTGCGCGGTGTACCGACACTGATGATTTTCAATCAGGGCAAGGTCGCGGGCACCAAGGTCGGCGCGCTTCCGAAGTCCAAAATCAAGGAATGGATCGAAGCCTCGATCGCATCGCCGGCGGGCAACGCCCGTTCGGGGCTTGGCTAGAGCTCGCTTGCATTTCCCCGATTTTTTCGGCACAGCCTTTCTGTCGAACGCAGCAGGGGCAGCCGATGATTCTCAGGACATACTGGGTTGCGCTTTGCGCGGGACTGATCACCGCTCACACGGCGTTCGCTGTGCCGCTGAGCGAAAAGCAGAAGGCAGAGCTGCTCGCAGCCCAGAATAAGTACCGCGCAGAGCTGGGCGAACCTTCGCTCGTCTGGTCGGACAAGCTTGCCGAAGCCGCACAAAGCTGGGCCGAGCACCTCGCAAACGAGGTGCATGCGATCAAGCACAGCGGCGCAATGGCGACTGGAGAAAATATTGCGACATGGCCGGCGGGGCATGCCACCCTGACGCGCCTGGTCAAGATTTGGGGCGACGAAAAGCAGTATTTTGTCGATGCCGTGTTTCCTGACGTATCGAGAACCGGAGATTGGCTGGTCGTGTCGCACTATAGCCAGCTCGTATGGCGGAAGACGACGGATGTCGGCTGCGGATTCGCGACCGGCGGGGGGCAGGATTATCTCGTCTGCCAGTACAATCCGATGGGCAATTTCAACGGCGAAAAGGCATTTTGAGCGTCGCCGGTACAATCTGAGACGGGCGGGCTCACGGCGTAGCTTCAGCCGTTCGCCGCCAGAACATGGCCGGCGAGATGCAGAGAGCCGCAAATGAGGATTCGCGGGGGCCCTTCGAAAGGTCGGGCACGCGACCAGGCAGATACCTGCATCATCGCGTCTTCGAGATCCTCGGCCGGACTCGCGTCGAGGCCGCTTGCGCGTGCAAAGTCGTAAAGTTCGCCGGAGCCCCGGCTTGCTTCCTCACCGGGAATTGAGACGGTGACGACATGGCGGGCAAGTCCGTGGAAAGCGGACAGAAATCCGCGCGCATCCTTCGTTTTCAGCATTCCGCAGATGAGGTAGAGCGGTTTCTCCGCGCGTTCTTCGAAATCGGCGATCGTTCGGGCAACTGCGGCGCCGCCGTGGGGATTGTGCCCTCCATCAAGCCAGATTTCCGCATTCTTCGGTGCGAGGTCTATCAGGGGGCCTCGCGACAGCCGTTGCATGCGCGCGGGCCATTCCACTGTACGCAAACCTCTCTCGATCGCGGGCTCAAGCCCCCAGCCTCCGGCGCGCAATGTCGCGATGGCAACGGCGGCATTGTCGATCTGGTGTCGTCCGACGAGACGCGGCAGCGGCAGATCGAGCAACCCCTTTTCGTCCTGATAGATCATCCGCCCCTGTTCCTGATGCGCAAAATAGTCCTGTCCGAACAGGAAAGCAGGCGCGCCAAGCGCCTCGGCCGCGCGCGCAATCACATCGCGCGGAACATCGTCCTGCGGTCCGACGACAACGGGTACACCGCGCTTGATGATGCCCGCCTTCTCGGCAGCAATGTCTGCGAGATTTGAACCCAGGAACTCCTGGTGATCGAGTCCGACGGGTGTGACGGCCGCGACCCGCGGACGGTCGACGACATTCGTCGCATCGTAGCGGCCGCCCAGACCGACCTCGAGCACCAGCGCGTCGGCAGGATGGCGCGCGAACGCAAGCAACGCCGCCGTGGTGGTGATCTCGAAAAACGTGATCGGAGCTCCGTCATTGGCGCGTTCGCATTCTTCCAGCGTATCCGCCAGATCGTCTTCTTCAATAAGCCGCCCGGCGATGCGAATGCGCTCGTTAAACCGTACAAGGTGCGGAGAAGTGTAGACATGTACACGAAGTCCCTGGGCTTCCAGCATGGCCCGCAGGAAGGCGCAGACGGAGCCCTTTCCGTTGGTGCCGGCAACGTGCAGGACGGGCGGCAGATGTTTGTGCGGATTTCCCAATGCCGCCAGCAGCCGGAGAATGCGGTCGAGAACAAGGTCGATTCGTTTGGGGTGAAGCGAAAGAAGGCGATCGAGAATCGCGTCGCTTGCCCTGGTGCCGGTCATGGCGTTTGCGCGTCGGACTGTTTCTCGCGCACCGAATGGACCGGCGCGGTCGCCTTGGGCGTCGGTTTTCCCGCCAGAAGATGTACGATACGCGACAGCGTGGCGCGCATGTCGTGGCGATGGACAACCGTGTCGACCATGCCGTGTTCGCGCAGATATTCCGCGCGCTGAAAGCCGTCCGGCAGCTTCTCGCGGATCGTCTGTTCGATCACGCGTTGGCCGGCGAAGCCGATCAGTGCGCCGGGTTCGGCGAGGTGGATGTCGCCGAGCATGGCGTAGGATGCGCTCACCCCGCCGGTGGTGGGATCGGTCAGCACCACGATGTACGGCACGCCCGCCTCGCGCAGCATCTGTACGCCAACTGTCACGCGCGGCATCTGCATCAGCGAGAGAATGCCCTCCTGCATGCGCGCTCCTCCCGACGCGACGAAGAGGATGAACGGACGCTTCTCCTGTGCGGCCGCCTGCATGGCCAGGACGAGGGCCTCGCCGACACCCATCCCCAGGGACCCGCCCAGAAAATCGAACGGCTGGACCGCGATGATCACGGGCAACCCGTCGATCGTACCGCGCGCCGCAACAAGCGCATCGGAACGGCCCGTTTTTGCCCGGGCATCCTTCATGCGGTCGCTGTAGCGCCGCTCGTCGCGAAAGCGCAGAGGATCCGCAGGGACCGTTGGAGCCGGCAGCTCCTGGCATTTGCCGTCATCGAATGTCATGGCGAAGCGTTGCGCGGGTCCGATTCGCAGATGATGTCCACAGCGGGGGCACACATGCAGCGCGGCTTCGAGATCGCGGTGAAACAGCATCTCGCCGCAGCCGGGACATTTCTTCCACAGGTTCTCCGGCGTTCCGGAGCGCCCCGCCATCAGGCCCTTTATCCGCGGGCGGACGAAATTGCTGATCCAGTTCATGCCGGCGATTCTACCACAAAAGCAGGAACGACACGGAGAAGGAAATTGCTTGATCGCCTTCCGTCACGGGCGCATGGGGATAAATACTTCACGACCTTGCGGAGTGAACGGCAGCAGCGAGCCCGGCGCAGAAATCCGTGACATCTTTGACGATGGCCGCGCGGCGCAGGCGCTCCTGCAATCCGGCGGCGATGCGCGCCACGATCGAGGAACCCACCACCGCGCCATCCGCCAAACGTGCGATCTCCGCCGCCTGATCCGCAGTCTTGATCCCGAAACCGACGGCGCAGGGTAGGGTCGTGCGGGCTCTGATGCGCCGAAGCGCCTGGCGTACGTCTTCAGCGGCAAATGTCTTTGTGCCCGTAACGCCCGCTACAGAAACATAATAGACGAAGCCGCCGGCGGCCTCGAGGATTTTGTCCAGACGACCTTCGTCGGTCGTTGGCGTGGCAAGGCGTACGATATCGAGGTGCTGTGCAGCAGCCGGCGTACGAAGCACCGCGTCCTCTTCCGGCGGAAGATCGACCGTGATGAGCCCGTCGACGCCAGCCTGTGCCGCATCCTTTGCGAACCGCGCCGTGCCGTACGCGTGAATGGGATTGTAGTAGCCCATCAGCACAACAGGGGTGGCCAGATCGCGCTTTCGAAATCGGCGAACCATATCCAGCACTTTTGCCAGCGTCATTCCGGCTGCTATCGCGCGCTGCGATGATGCCTGAACCGCCGGTCCATCCGCCATGGGATCGGAAAACGGGACTCCGAGTTCGACGATATCGGCGCCGGCCGCGGGGAGTCGTTCCAGGATGGCGAAGCTTGTTTCCCCATCGGGGTCGCCCGCCGTTATGAATGGAACGAATGCCGCGCGCTCCTGGCGCCGCAATTCGTCGAAGCGTACAGCGATCCTGTTCATCAAACGGACTCGTGCGGAGAGCCGCAGCGATGTCGCCACCTCCGCTCTTTCGGCTTGCCTCCCCCGCGGCAGCGGGGGAGGTGGCGAGCGCGAAACAGCGCGAGCCGGAGGGGGCGGTTGAATGTCAGCACCAGTCGCCCCCTCCGGTGCTTCGCACCACCTCCCCCGCGCAAACACAATGAATGCGCGGGGGAGGCAGAATGTACTGAGCGCCGGTCACA
>DATGGN010000106.1:0-2016 GCA_035308485.1 Rhizomicrobium sp. | reverse complement strand
GTCGCCGGCCTCGTCTACGTCACGGCCTTCGCACCGGACCAAGGCGAATCGGCGGGGTCGCTTATTAAGAATGCACCGCAAGGAGCGCCGGCCCCGCCGATCTTGCCGCCCCAGGATGGATACCTGTTCCTCGATAAGGCCAAATTCCCGGCCTTCTTCGCCGCGGACGTGAGTCCGGATGTGGCTTCGTTTATGGCCGACTCTCAAGTCCCGTGGGGTGTCGAGGCGCTCGGTGGTGCGATCACCCAGCCGGCATGGCGAACAAAGCCAAGCTGGTACCTTATCACTACTGAAGACAAGATGATCCCGCCCGACGCCCAGCATGCAATGTCCAAACGCGCAGGATCGACCGTCGTGGAGGTCAAAAGCAGCCATGCCGTGTACGTGTCGCATCCTCAGGCGGTCGCTCATCTCATCGAACAGGCCGCAACGGGTGCCTTGGCGGCAACGAAAGGAAAACCGTAAAAGATAGATTGTCCGTACAGTAAACGAAGGGCAAAACGTCTTGAGCAGGCGGAGGCTTAGTCGGTATGTCCGGCACTCGCGAGTCCTCCGCCTGAAGATCTGAGGGCGGTAGGCGGCAGATGAGCTTATCGAGAGATTTCGACGCTTTCCACGGTTTTGCCGGACAGGCGATTTTGACGTTACGGCCTGGCCCGCCTGGGCTGGAATGAACTCTATGCATCCGGATCAAATCTTGTCGCGGAGGCGCCGAGAACCTCAGGCCAGTTCCTCTCGAAGTCGGGGTCGCGCTGGAGCCCGCGCGTCAGCAGAGCACCAACGCGTTGTTGCGCTTCTCCCCACGTTAAGGCTATCTGGAAGGAGCTAAGGGCGTCGAGGAGCCGTCCAGCGGATGGCAACGAGACCTGATTAACCAGATTCTTTGCCGCCGTAATTGCACGCCGGTCGAAGGAGGCGATCCGGCGCGCAAGCGCATCGACGAAACTGTCCAATTCCACATCCGGAAGAGCACGATTGATGTACCCGTAACGCTCAGCCGTGTCGCCATCGAAATCATTGCCGCTGAGAACGATTTCGAGCGCGCGCCCACGGCCTACCAGATGCGGGAGCCGCTCGGCCCCGCCACCGCCCGGATGCAATCCCACGGCGACTTCGGGTTGACCAAGACGTGTGTTCTCGCGGGAAGCGAAGCGCATGTCGCAGGCGAGGACAAACTCGCTGCTTGCGCCCCGGACGCAGCCGCGGATTCGCGCGATGCTGACCACCGGTGATGTGGTGAGACGGACGAACGTATCCAGGAGTATCGGAAGGCCGGAAAGACCGACAGCGGTCATGACATCGCCCAAGTTGCCGGTCAGGTCAAAGTGTGCAAGGAAAAAATCAGGAATCGCGCTTTCGAATACGACGACGCGAAGGTCTGGGCTCGCATCCATTCGCGCGAGCAAGTCCTGAAGGCTATGGAACATCGGGCCATCCATAATGTTGAACGGAGCGTAATCGAAAACGATCCGCCAATAAGCGGGCGTCTCCTCGACGATCCGCAATGGTGAAGTCGACTCAGCCACGGTTCACCACCTCTTCATCGACCTCGAATCCGCGGGCGGGATCGGTGATTTTCTTCTCGTCGTAATTGCGCATCCGAGCAAGCGCCGTGTCGGAGGTGCACAATCTCAGGAAAAGATTACGCTCAAGAGCCAACCCGTCGGCGAGCGGCGTTTCGTTGGCGCTGCGGACGAGGCGTTTTATGTACGCCGCCGATTCGGGCGGATGCTTCGACAAGAGCCTCGCAATTTCTATCGCCCTGTCGATGGCTTTGCCCTTCACCGTTTCGTGGACGAAGCCCCTGGCTTCGGCCTCGCGCGGACTAAGAGGCTTACCGATGAGAATGTGCCAAAGCGCGGCCGCCATACCGACGGTGCGGGGCAGTCTTTGTGTTCCGCTTGCGCCAGGCAGAAGGCCGAGGTTCGTTTCCGGTAGGCCGATCAGGTAGTCGCCATCCTCGGCGATCCGAATATCACAGGCCAGAGTAAATTCGAAAGCGCCGGCAAGCGCGGT
>DATGGN010000105.1:0-13186 GCA_035308485.1 Rhizomicrobium sp. | reverse complement strand
GGGCAATGGGCACATGGCTACGTCCCGCCGCCTTCGCGAGAACAGCCCGAGCCGCAGGGCCAGCGCATCAACATGGTGACCGCCATCCGCCGCACGCTGGAACACGAACTCACCGTCAACCCGCGCGTGCTCGTCTTCGGAGAGGACGTGGGGCCGAAAGGCGGCGTCCACGCGGTAACACTTGGCCTGCAGGAAAAATTCGGCGAGGCGCGTGTATTTGACACGAGCCTCTCGGAAGAGGGGATCATCGGTCGCGCCGTGGGCATGGCGCTCGCGGGCCTTGTTCCTGTCCCCGAAATCCAGTTCCGCAAATATGCCGATCCTGCGTGTGAGCAGTTGAACGATTGCGGCACGATGCGCTGGCGCACCAACAACCGTTTTGCCGCGCCCATCGTGGTGCGCATGCCGGTCGGCTTCTTCAAATGCGGCGACCCCTGGCACAGCCAGACGAATGAAGTACAGTTCGTGCACGCTCCGGGATGGAAAGTGGCAGTGCCGTCCAACGCGGAGGATGCCGTCGGGCTCTTGCGCGGCGGTCTGCGCGGCAACGACCCGGTGATCTTTTTCGAGCACCGCGCCATGCTGGATGCTCCCTCGGCGCGGCGGCCTTATCCCGGCGACGATTTCGTCCTGCCGTTTGGCCGCGCGCGCGTCGTGCGCGAAGGCAACGATATTACCATCGTCAGCTGGGGCGCGATGGTGGAACGCTGCGAGGAAGCGGCTGCGGATCGTTCCGTCGAGATCATCGACCTGCGTACGCTGATGCCGTGGGACAGACAAACGGTGATCGGGTCGGCCAAGCGCACGCGACGTTGCCTGATTGTACACGAGGATCTGCTGACCGGCGGCTTCGGTGCGGAGATCGCAGCCGTTGTGGCGGAAAGCTGCTTCTTCGATCTCGACGCCCCGGTGTCGCGCCTTGCGATGCCCGATATCCCCAGTCCGCACAATCCCGCGCTGATGGAATGGGCATTGCCGTCGGTCGAGAAGATTCGCGCGAAAATCGAACAACTGGTGCGGACGTGAGAAGAAGCCGGAAGAAATGCCTTACCCACACCTTGAGGGAGGGTCGAAAATCGAGTGCGCGTCAGTTCGCGAGATTTTCGGGGAGGAGTGATTGCGTCGCTGGTACCCCTTCCCGAGATTTGCTGCGAAAATTTCGACCCTCCCTCGAGGGGAGCGTCGCACGCGCATCGCGGTGTACGGATGCCCACTGACATCATTGTGCCTACCGAGCAGGAAGGTACGAAAGCCGTTCTGAAGACGTGGCTCAAGAAGCGCGGCGAACCCGTGCAGATCGACGAGCCAATCGTTGAAATCGAGACGGACAAGGTGGCGGTCGAAATCGCCGCCACGGCAAACGGTGTGCTTTCCGAAATCCTGATCGACGAAGGCGCCGATGTCGGGCCGGGTACCGTGCTTGGTCGTATTGCCGAAGCCGACGCGACGATTCCCCGGACCGCGGACATCCCGCCCGCATCCTCGAAAGCCGAACCCGCCGCGCCGCACAGCACGCCAGCATCCATGCAATTGGCGCCGGGACTTCGCCGGTTGCTGAGCGAACACGGATTGAAGCCGGAAGATGTACATCGAGGCGGGCGGCTGACGCGGGAGAATATCGAGGCAGAGGTCGCGCGTCGTGCAAAGGAAACGCCCGCAAGCGGCGCCAACGTCAAATTTGTCCCGCACGATTCCATGCGCCGGCGCATTGCCGAACACATGGCGCATTCGATGCAGACCGCGCCGCATGTGACGGCGCTGTTCGAGGCGGATTTTTCCGCGATCATTGCCCATCGCAACGCGCACAAGGCTGAGGTCGCGCGGGCCGGCGCCAATCTCACGTTTACCGCTTACTTCGTCGCGGCCTGCGTCGAAGCGATGAAAGCCGTACCACAGGTGAATGCACGCTGGCGCGACGACGGCCTGGAAATTCCGGACGACATCAACATCGGTATCGGTACCGCACTCGGCGATAAGGGCCTGATCGTGCCGGTGATCCACCGCGCGCAGACCCTCTCGTTACGGGAGGTCGCGCGGCGCCTTACCGAAATTACAGAAAAGGCGCGGGGCGGAAAGCTTGCACCCGTCGACGTACAGAACGGCACCTTCTCGATTTCCAATCACGGCATCTCCGGTTCGCTGCTCGCGGCGCCGATCATCATCAATCAGCCGCAATCGGCGATCCTCGGCATTGGCAAACTGCAGAAGCGCGCCGTCATTCGCGAAATAGATGGCCACGACGCCATCGAAATCCGCCCGGTGGCCTACGTCACGCTTACGATCGACCACCGCGTCCTCGACGCGCACCAGTGCAACGCCTGGATGACGCGGTTCGTAGACACGCTGGAGAACTGGAAATAATGCCGGGACGGCGGGTGCACCGCCCACGTCACCGGAGTGGGAAAGCGCGACTGCCTGCCTATTGCTTCTCGTCGATTCTTTCGAGAGCTTCGACCAGCCGTCGCGCACCGCATTGATAGTCGTCGCGAAGGAACCACGTGGTGGTCTGCGCTTCGCTGCGGTCGTCACAATGCGCAGCTACCCGATCCCTATGCACAAGGTCGATTACGTTCCATCCATCAGTCGGAGCGGCGCGAATCGTAAAACGGTCAAGATCACTCGGGGCTGGCAGGTTATTCACATCGCGTTCATTGTCAGGAGGTCGTATGTCGCGACAGTTTCGTTCGATTGGTTCGTCAGCGTTACGGCCCAGCGCACCTCGCCGTACTCGGCGTTGCGAGCGGTCTTCGATTTCGCCGTCAGCTGCACGCGCATGCTGTCGCCGGGCTTGACCGGTTTCACGAAGCGCAGATTGTCCAGGCCGTAATTGGCGAGCACAGGCCCCGGCGCCGGATCGACGAACAGGCCTGCCGCGAACGACAGCAACAGATAGCCGTGCGCCACGCGCCCGCCGAAGAACGGATTGGCCGCGGCAGCCGCTTCGTCCATGTGTGCATAGAACGTATCACCGGTGAAATGCGCAAATTTCTCGATGTCGTCGAGCGTGATCGTGCGCGGCTCGCTGACGAACGTCTTGCCGATTTCAAGCTCGCCGAATTTGAGCCGGAAGGGGTGCGGTCCGTCGCGCCGCTCGGGCGCGCCCGCCATCCAGCTCTGCGTTACGCCGGCCAGCATGCGCGGTGAGCCCTGCAGCGCCGTGCGCTGCATGTACTGAAACACGCCGCGCAAGCCCCCCATTTCCTCGCCGCCGCCGGCGCGTCCCGGGCCGCCGTGTACGAGCATCGGCAGCGGTGAGCCGTGGCCGGTCGATTCCCGCCCGCAGTCGCGGTCGACGATCAAAAGGCGTCCGTGGAACGCTCCCGCGCCGGTGATTACGGTCCTCGCCACTTCCGGGTCGTAGGTGAATAGCGACATGACGAGCGAACCGTTGCCGCGGTTGGCAAGCGCCACGCCGTCGCCAAGATCATGGTACGGCATCAGCGTCGCCACCGGCCCGAACGGTTCTGTCTCGTGCACGCGCGACGCGCGCTCGGGATCGTCGCAGCGGAGCAGGATCGGTGAGAGGAAGGCGCCGTTCGCGGCATCGCCGCCGCGTGTTTCCACCTTCTCCACATCGCCGAACACGATGCGGGCCTCGCACTCAAGCTCGCGCACCCTTTCGCGGACGTCGTGGAGCTGCGCGCGGCTGACGAGCGCGCCCATCTTCACGCCTTCGGCGCGCGGATCGCCCACGACAATTTCCGACAGTGCTTTTGTCAGCGCGGCCTGCACTGCATCGAGATGTGCAGCCGGCACGAGCGCGCGGCGGATGGCCGTACATTTCTGTCCGGCCTTGACAGTCATCTCGCGCACGATCTCGCGGATGAAAAGGTCAAACTCCGGCGAGTCAGGTGTCGCATCAGGCCCAAGCATGGCGGCGTTGAGCGAATCGCGCTCGGCAATGAAACGCACGCTTTCGCGCGCAATGACGGGGTGACGCTGCAGCTTCTCGGCGGTGGTTGCCGATCCGGTGAACGACACCGCGTCCTGCCCACCGAGATGATCAAAGAGATCGCCGGTCGGGCCGATGATCAGCTGGATTGCTCCTTTCGGCAGCAAATTGGCATCGATCAGAATCCGGAACGCCGCTTCCGCGACGTAAACGCTCGCGCTCGCAGGCTTCACGATCGCCGGCATGCCGGCAAGGAGCGTCGGTGCAAGCTTTTCGAGCATGCCCCAGACAGGGAAATTGAAGGCGTTGATGTGCACGGCTGCGCCCTGCAGCGGCGTCAGTACATGTTGGCCCACAAATGTGCCGCGCTTGGACAGCGTCTCGACATTGCCTTCGGTAACAAGCGTGTCGTCGGGCAGTTCCCGGCGGCCTTTCGAGGCATAGGCGTAGAAGGTGCCCGCTCCGCCTTCGATATCGATCCAGCCGTCGGTGCGGGTCGCGCCCGTCTCGTAGGAGAGTTCGTACAGCTCTTCCTTGCGCGCCATCACCGCCTCGGCGAGCGCTTTCAGCATGCGCGCGCGCTGGTGGAAGGTCATCGCGCGCAGAGCGGGCCCGCCGACATTGCGCGCCTGATCGAGCACGCTTGCGAAATCGCGCACCGTCGCACCGATCTGCGCGACGGGTTTCCCGGTCAGCGCCGATGCGATTTCCGTGAACGGTTCTTCCGGCCCGATCCACCTGTCGTGTGTATAGCTCTGCAGCGTGATCATCGTGTGTTCCTCGGCCACGCGGTTGCCTGTCACGCGGGGTATCTAGCACGCGGAGGCGCGGAGCCGCGGAGAAAAAGGAACCGCCAGGACGCAAAGCAACGAGAAAAACCCGAGGGCACGGAGAGCCATGTTATCGCGCGCCTTCGGCGCGCAATTTTTTTCTCCGCGCCCCCGCGCCTCCGGGTCTCCGCGTGACCCTTCTATTTACCGGAGAAGTTGGGTTTGCGTTTTTCGCTGAAGGCTGCGACGCCTTCGCGGTAGTCGTTGGAATAACCGAGTTCCCGCTGGAGATCGCGTTCGAGGTCGAGTTGCTCCTCAATTCCGGCGAACCAGCCTTTGCGCATCGCCATCTTGATCGCGGCATAGCCGCGCGTCGGCCCGACGGCGAAGCGCTCTGCGAGTTTCTCCGCTTCCGCCTGGAGCTGGTCGTCCTCCACGCAACGCCAGATGAGCCCCCAGGCTTCCGCCCTTTCCGCGGTAAGCGGTTCGCCGGTCAGCGCGAGGCCCAGTGCGCGCGCCTGGCCCGCGAGGCGCGGGAGAATCCAGGTGCCGCCGGAATCCGGCAAGAGCCCGATGTTGGAGAAGGACTGGATGAACTTCGCGCTTTTCGCAGCGAGCACGATGTCGCCTGCGAAGGCGATGTTCGCGCCCGCGCCGGCAGCGACTCCGTTCACCGCGCAGATGACGGGCTTGGGCAGCCCGATCAGGCGACGAATCAACGGGTTGTAACGGTTCTCGAGCGACTCTCCGAGATCGACGCCTTTCTCGCTCGGCGCCACCGCGCGGTCGGCCAGGTCCTGTCCCGCGCAAAAGCCCCGGCCCGCGCCGGTGATGAGGAGCGCGCGAATGTCGGGATCCTGCTCGACCCGCGCGAGGGCTTCCGCGACTTCACCATGCATCTCGACCGTGAAGCTGTTCAGCCGGTCCGGCCGGTTCAGCGTCAGCTTGGCGTAGCCTTTGGCGATGTCGAAGAGGATGGTCTGGTAAGTCATGCTTTGGGCCCTTGATCAAGCAATTGCCTGCTTGCAGGGTATGTAGCACGAATTTTAGAGCTGTTGGCACGCGTGCGTGCAAAGATCATTGCCTCAACTCTTGCGATCATTGTCGCGGATTTCGATAGCGCCGCTTGCGCACAGGAAGCGGCATCAGCTCCCTCTCAAGTCCAATCACCAAGCCGGCTGACGGCGGCGGATACCTGCCAAAATGGATTTTCCCCGTCACTCAGAATAGCGTTGTCAAATCTTTCGCCAACGCTACTCCAGTTGACCATTGATTCTGAAGGCAAAGTCATCGACGCAAAGGTGCTGAAGCCCAGCGGCGCTCGTCCGCTGGATGATGCCGCCGCTCGGTGCGTTGTGCAGAATTGGCGGTACAAACCCGCACTGAAAAACGGGTTACGAATTGCGGCCACTACCGAGGTTCAAATCGTCTGGCAGCTTCGGCGCCCTTGATTAATTGACCGGGCGGTCGATTTATTGTAGGATCCCAGAATTCCGCCAGTTCCAAGCGGAAAGGACGGGCAGATGTATACGACCGAGCTGAAGGACAAGAACGAAAAAAACACGAAACCGGTCGGCGCCGGTCTCGCGGCCGAAGATCCGCAGAGGCTCGCAGTATTTGAAGCGCGGGTTGCCGCGGACGATTTCATCGAACCAAAAGACTGGATGCCCGAGGCCTATCGCAAGACGCTGACCCGCCAGATTTCGCAGCACGCCCATTCCGAGATCGTCGGCATGTTGCCCGAGGGCAACTGGATCACGCGTGCGCCGAGCCTCAGGCGCAAGCAGGTGCTGCTCGCGAAGGTGCAGGACGAGGGCGGCCACGGTCTTTATCTGTACGCTGCGGCCGAGACGCTGGGCACCAGCCGCGACGAGATGGTGGAGGCACTCCATTCCGGCCGCGCGAAGTATTCGACCATCTTCAACTATCCGACGCTCACCTGGGCCGATATCGGCGCGATCGGCTGGCTGGTCGACGGCGCAGCGATCATGAACCAGGTGCCGCTGCAGCGTACGTCGTACGGCCCCTATGCCCGCGCGATGGTGCGCATCTGCAAGGAGGAGAGTTTTCACCAGCGCCAGGGCTACGAGATCATGATGGTGCTCGCGGCCGGCAGCCCGGCACAGATGCACATGGCGCAGGATGCACTCGACCGCTGGTGGTGGCCCTCGCTGATGATGTTCGGACCGCCGGACGACAATTCGCCGAATTCTGCGCAATCGCTCCGCTGGCGCATCAAGCGCGATACGAACGATCAGCTCCGGCAGAAATTTGTCGACGTGACGGTTCCACAGGCCGATGCGATCGGTCTGAAGGTCCCCGATCCCGATCTGAAATGGAACGAACAGCGCGGGTCGTACGATTTCGGCGCGGTCGATTGGGAGGAGTTCTACGCGGTGGTGCGCGGGGAGGGACCGGTCGCGAAAGAGCGGATGAACGCGCGTGTTTCCGCCTGGGAAGACGGGCGCTGGGTGCGCGAAGCCGCGCTTGCGCACGCCGAGAAGCGGCGTGCGTCGCGCCTGGCGGCAGAATAGCCATGTCGAAGGAATGGCCACTCTGGGAAGTGTTCGTGCGGGCGAAGAACGGGCTTTCGCACCGCCACGTCGGCAGCGTGCATGCGGCGGACGCCAAGATGGCGATCGAGGCGGCGCGCGACACCTACACGCGGCGGATGGAGGGCGTGAGCTTGTGGGTTGTACCGTCAGCCGGGATCACCGCATCGGATCCGGGCGACGCGGAAGCCCTGTTTGCGCCGGCAGCCGACAAAGTGTACAGGCATCCGACGTTCTATTCGATTCCCGAGCATATCAGGAACATCTGATGGTGGAAGAGAACGCCCTTTTCTTTCACGCGGTTCGCCTCGGCGATGACGCGCTCGTTCTCGGTCAGCGGCTGTCCGCGTGGTGCGGGCATGCACCGATGCTCGAGCTCGATCTCGCGCTCGCCAACATCGGTCTCGATCTTCTGGGGCAGGCGGCGCTGTTTCTGGGGCTCGCGGGCGAGGTCGAAGACAAGGGCCGCGACACCGACGCACTCGCTTTTCATCGCGATGCTCTCGACTTTCGCAATTGTTTGCTGGTCGAGCAGCCGAATGGCGATTTCGCCCAGACCATCGCGCGTCAGTTCCTGTTCTCGAACTGGCAGGAACTGCTGATGCGGGAGATCGCGGCGGCGCCGGAGCCACGGCTGGCCGCCATCGGTCAGAAAGCGTTGAAGGAGATCGCCTATCACGCGCGCTTCGCGAACGAATGGGTGGTGCGCCTCGGCGATGGTACAGACGAGAGCCGGGAACGGATGATCGCAGGTCTTGAATGGATGTGGCGGTTCGTCGACGAGCTCTTCGATCCGAAGGACGGCGCGCCGTCGCATCGCGCCGACTGGGATTCGCGCGTCGCGCGGGTGCTCGCTGAAGCGGGGCTCGAACAGCCGAAGCCAAGGCGCGGCGTGCTCGGCGGGCGTGCGGGCCACCATTCCGAGCATCTCGGGCATCTCCTATCCGAATTGCAGTTTCTCCCCCGGGCCTATCCGGGAGCGGTGTGGTGATTGTCCACAAAAATAACTTGTCACCCCCGCGCAGGCGGGGACCCGGCACCCGCAATCGTCCGGGGAGCGCACTGGCGCTGGAGCGTACCGGCGAACGGTCGCAGGAGCTGGATTCCCGGTTACGCGGGAATGACAACCTTGTTGTTGATAGGGAAGAGAGTCAGCGCGGCGTGTTCGAAATCCTCAGCTGCGTTCCGGATCCCGAAATCCCGTGCGTATCGGTTGTCGATCTCGGCATTGTGCGAGAGGTGCGCGAGAACACGCTTTTCATAACACCGACGTACAGTGGCTGTCCGGCGACCATTGCGATTGCGCAGGATATCCGGAAAGCGCTCGATGAGGCGGGTCTCACGCACATGAAGATCGAAACCATGTTGTCGCCGCCGTGGACCACCGACTGGATCAGCGACGAAGGCCGCGAGAAGCTCCGCGCCTATGGCATCGCGCCACCGCCGAAGGGTGCGGCCAGACATAGCCTTCGCGAGGAAGCAGCACAGTGTCCGCGCTGCGGATCCCTGCACACGGAAGAAATCAGCCGCTTCGGCTCGACGCCCTGCAAGTCGCTCAATCGCTGCCTCGACTGCAGCGAACCTTTCGATCGCTTCAAGTGCCACTAGCAGGCATGTGGACGTCAGCGCACAGCCCCGCCTGCCCCGCGCAGTGCATGCGCAGGGGAGGCAACGCGAGGCACCCGGCTGGTTAGATGTCGATCAATCGCGAATTCCATGCATTGACGATCGCGGAAGTGCGTCGCGAAACTGCGGATGCCATCTCCGTCCGCTTCGACGTTCCCGATCGCCTGCGCGATGTTTTCGCCTTTCAGGCGGGCCAGCACCTGACGCTCCGCCTGACGATGGACGGCGAGGACGTGCGCCGGAACTACTCGGTCTGCGTCGCTCCGTCCGAAAACGAGATGCGCATCGCCATCAAGCAGATGCCCGCAGGGAAATTTTCCGCCTGGGCAAATGCCAATCTCCGAGTCGGGCAAACCGTCGAGGTCCTGCCGCCGCTTGGCAATTTCGTGGTTCCGCAAACCGGCGATCCCGCACCCTATTACGTCGGGCTCGCCGGCGGCTCAGGCATCACGCCGGTGGTTTCGATCCTGAAGACGGTGCTGGAAACGAAACCGGGGAGCCGGTTCACGCTCCTGTACGGCAACCGCGATTCGCAAACGATCATGTTTCTGGAAGAGCTTGCGTCGCTCAAGAACCGTTACCTCGCGCGGCTAGAAGTGTACCATTTTCTGGAGTTCGAAGCGGAAGAGATCGAGCTGTTCAACGGCCGGCTCGACCGCACCAAATGCGAAGAGGTATTTTCGCATCTCGTCGATGTCGCATCCGCCGATGCGGTGTTCATCTGCGGCCCTGGACCGATGATGGACGCAGCGGAGGCGGCGCTTCACGCCCGCGGCGTTCCAAACAACCGGATTTTCATCGAACGCTTCACGACGAGCGCACTGTCGGCGGAACAGCTCGCGCGCGCCGAAGCGTTGCAGCGAAAAGCGGCGGGCAGGGGATTGCTTGTGACGCTCGACGGACGCAGCAAGCGGATCACCTTCGACGCCGACAAGGGAAACATTCTCGAGAACGTGCAGGCGTCGGGGCTGCCGGCACCTTTCGCCTGCAAGAGCGGCGTCTGTACAACGTGTCGGGCAAAGGTTCTGTCCGGCAGCGTCGAGATGAACCAGAATTACGGCCTGAGCGAATCCGAGGTTGCCGCCGGCTACGTGCTTACCTGCCAGGCCATCCCCACGAGCGACGAAGTCGTGCTGAGCTACGACACCTAAAATTACTTGAGCTCAAACACCGATCCGTTGTCCGAATCGCCGCCATTCAGCACCCCGAAAAGATGACCGCCCAAGCCGGTCGTCACCCCTACGGGATTGCGATCCGGTCCGTTGTTGAAGCTCCACAACTGTTTGAGCGACCATGTGCCATTCGAGGGCGTGAGCTGAAAGACGTTCCCGGGATAAAAATCGACGTCGCCGTCGGTTACGCCAATGAGCGTGCCGTTTGGTCCCAGCGCCAACGAGGCCGGCCCATAGCCATGATATGCCACCTCGGCAATGTTTGTGCGCGTCCAGGTACCGCCTGTGTTCACAAGCTGGAAAACCTGTTTGGCCGCCGTGCCGTAGATTGTACCATCCGGCGCGACGACGAGATTGCCGGGATCTCTCCCATCCTTGCCGCCATGAAACGTCGTGAGCACGGTCTCCGTCCACGCGCCATGACCGGAAGGCGCAAGCTCGACGACGGCGCCATTGCCGTAAATCGTCGCGACATAGAGCGACGGCCCTTCGCCTGACGCCACGATCGAGTCAGCTTCTCCGCCTGTCGACCCGCCCGTGAAGCCGAATAACGTCTTCTCCGTCCAGTTGCCCGACTCGTCCGGCCTCAGCCGGAAAACGCTGCCGCACCCCGGTATTTGTCCGCACGCGGTCGATCCACCGGACGCGATCCCGTAGAGTGCGCCGCCGGACCAGACGAGCGGAGCAATCACATACAGAAGATTGCCGTTCGCTCCATTGAAAGTGTAGAGTACATTGTACGACCAGTTCCCGCCTCCTTTGCCGGGAGGCACGAGCTGAAACACAGTTCCGTAACTGCCGGCGGCGGGATAACCGAAGAGCGATCCTTTCGGGCCGAGCGTCACAGGCGCTTCGGGAAACGAGCCGTCGCCCGCGTTCTGAAAATCGTACAGAACATTGAGTGTCCAGGAACCACCGCCCTTTTTGGGCGGACTGAGCGCGTAAATCGTTCCGCATCCGGCACCTCCGTCACACGGGCCAGTGCCCCCGCCGTTGTTGGTGCCGAAAAGCGTGCCGCGGTCATTGGTGACAATTCCCGACCAGGGACCATACCCGCTCTGCTGATTGAAGTTGAGAAGATCGGTTGCCCGCATGTGCGCGGCGGCAGAATTCGCGAGCCCCAGCACCAGTGCGGCCGAAAGCGCGGCTGTGGCGAGTTTCATTGTGCCCTCCATATCCAGGAGCCTGTCCATGATACCGTCTGACGCACGAAAGGGCCATCTATTCCGTCGCGGCGAGGGGATATTCGATTGCGGCCAAGGTGCATCGGTGCTTCCTGGTCGGCCCGGACGATGGCGTCCGAAAATGGCCAGACCGGGCTCGCGGAATCAGACATAGTCGCCCATATGAAAACTGCGTCCGACAACACGCTGACGACCATGACTGCGATGCTTCCATCCGACGACATCTGTTACCGGGCCCTTGCGGCACGCGATGCGCGCTTCGACGGTCGGCTATTCGTCGGCGTGAAAACAACCGGCATTTACTGCCGCCCAATCTGCCCGGCGCGGACCCCGAAGCGCGAGAATTGCCGGTTTTTCCCGAGTGCCGCCGCCGCGCAGACGTCCGGATTTCGCCCGTGCCTTCGCTGCCGGCCGGAAATTTCGCCCGACGCGGCTGCATGGCGGGGCACCTCGAATACGGTCTCGCGCGCACTGGCCCTGATCGCGGAAGGCGCCCTGGACGGGGGCGAAGCAAATCTTCCGCTGCTGGCCGAAAAACTCGGTCTTGGCGAACGCCAATTGCGTCGCCTGTTCGAGAAGCATCTTGGCGTACCGCCAATCGCGGTTGCGCAGACGCGACGCATTCTCTTTGCAAAACAGCTGATCCAGGAAACGCGCCTTTCCATGGCGGAAATTGCAGAGGTGGCGGGGTTCGGCAGCATCCGCCGTTTCAACGACGCGTTCCGCAAGCTTTACGACCGCACACCGCGCGAGCTGCGCGTCGCGAAGAGCACGGTCGCCGAGCCGTCGCTCGTTACTCTCAAGCTGGGCTATCGTCCGCCGTACGATTGGGACGCAATCCTTGCGTTCTTCGCGGAGCGCGCGATACCAGGCGTGGAATTCGTGGCGAATCACCGCTATCGCCGTACCATCACACTCGACGACGCAATTGGGAACTTCGAGATTTCGCATGATCGCGAGCACAATTGTCTTGTCGCGACCATCCGTCTCTCGAAATTGCGACCACTACTGTCCGTTGTCGGACGGCTCAGGCGAATGTTCGATCTCGATGCCGATGTGGAAGCAATCGGCGCGCACCTCGCGAAGGATGAAGGGCTTGCACCGCTTGTGGCAAAGCGTCCGGGCCTGCGCACGCCCGGCGCGTGGGATCCCTTCGAACATGCGGTGCGCGCGATATTCGGTCAGCAGATCACGGTGGCGGGCGGACGGGCACTTGCGGGAAAGCTTGTACGGCTGTGCGGCACGCCGATTGTGCGATCGGAAACAGGACACGATCAGCTGACGCACTTATTTCCGGCGCCGCAGCAGATCGTTGCCGCGGATTTCACGAATTTCGGCATGCCGGCGGCGCGCGCGAAGGCGTTGCAGGCGCTCGCGAACGCCGCACTTGCCCGTCCCAGACTTTTCAATCCGGCCAGCATGCGCGAAGATGTTCTTGCACACATGCTCAAGCTGCCGGGCTTCGGCGAATGGACGGTACAATACTGGGCATTGCGCGCGCTCCGCGACGCTGATGCTTTTCCCGCCGCCGATGTCGGCCTTTTGCGGGCGATGACAAGCAACGGAAAACGACTCTCTCCTGAGGCACTCACCGAACGCGCCGAAGCGTGGCGTCCCTGGCGGGCCTACGCGGCGCAGCATCTGTGGACGGCCGGGGAAGGTCCAGGTCGCGAGACATCCAACAAAAATTCAAGGAGCATCGGTCATGGCTGAATCAGAAACCTTCTTCTTTGACGTGGTCGACACACCGATCGGCCCGCTTGCCATCGCTGCCGACGAAAAGGGCGCAATGCGCATGCTGTCGTTTGACGGAAACAGCGAGCGCTGGCGCAAGGACTTTGCGCGACGGTTTTCCGGAACGAATCTGGTTGCGAAGCGCGATCCCTTCGGTCACGCCTCGGCGCTCAAGGCCTACTTCGCCGGCGACATGGAAGCGCTCGACAAGATCCCCGTCGTTTTCGGCGGCACGCCGTTTCAGAACAAGGTCTGG
>DATGGN010000104.1:0-27850 GCA_035308485.1 Rhizomicrobium sp. | reverse complement strand
CTGACGACGACGCAATTCCAGTCGGCCCTGCCCTCCGGATTCGATCCAGCGATCTGGAACGAACAATCCAAAATCAATGATGGCTTCCCTTACCTGCTGACCAATCCGCCGCCGAAATGACCTCGTGTCAAAACTCTTGTCGCATTCTGATAACAACTAAAACCGGGTGCCCATTTCTATCCCCTCCGGTGCGCCAGACAGGATTCGAACTCTGTTTACCCCCCGCCCGCGAGGCGCACCGCTATGTAGCTCGATTGGCCCTCGCGGCTGACGCGGAACAGGACCGCCTTGCGTCCTGAATTGGCGCTCGCGTTCACACGCTTCGCCAGTTCGCCCGGTGTGTGCACCGCTTCGTTCTGTACTTCGAGGATCATGTCGCCCTCGCGGATGTCCTCCTCCGCGGCGGCGCCGGCCGGATCGACATTGGTGATCACGACGCCGTCGGTATTGCCGAGCTTGTACTTCGTGCGCAGCTTCGCATCGAGTGCCGCAACGGAAAGCCCGAGCTGCGAGAACCCGGGTACCGCTTTGGGCAGGATGACGTTCGGCGCTTTTGCCGCGCCGCCCTGCTCCACGCCGTCGTCCAGCTGCGCGACGGTGATACGGAAATTCTCCTTCTGCCCGTTGCGGAGAATCTCCACCGCAACGGTGCTGCCCACGGGCGTATCGGCAACGAGGCGCGACAACACGCGGGAATCGGGAACGGTATTCCCGTTGTATTGCGTAATCAGATCGCCGTTCCTCACGCCGGCTCTCGCCGCCGGTCCGCCCGCCGTGACGTCGGCCACGAGCGCGCCCGTCTGCGACGAAAGTCCCAGGCTGTCGGCGATTTCGCCGTTCAACGATTGAATCCGTACACCCATCCAGCCGCGGCGCGCGTGTCCGTACTGGCGAAGCTGCGCGATGACGCCGCGCGCCATGTTGGAGGGAATGGCAAACCCGACGCCCACCGAGCCGCCGCTCGGCGAATAGATGGCAGAGGCGATGCCCACGACATGGCCGTCCATGTCGAAGAGCGGCCCGCCGGAATTGCCGCGGTTGATGGGAGCGTCGGTCTGGATGAAGTCGTCGTAGGGGCCGGCCGCGATGTCGCGGTTGCGGGCCGACACGATGCCTGCCGTCACCGAACTGCCGAGCCCGAACGGATCGCCCATGGCGATCACCCAGTCGCCGACTTGCGCCCGGTCGGAATCGCCAAACTCCGCCGCAGCCAGCGGCGTTCTTGGATGCACCTGCAGGAGCGCGAGGTCCGTCTTGTCGTCGCGGCCGACGAGGGTTGCCGGCAGGGTCGATCCGTCGTTGAAGGTAACGGTGATCGTGTCCGCGCCGTCGATGACGTGCTGGTTGGTCACGATCAGGCCTGCGGGATCGATGATGAAACCCGAGCCAAGGGCGGCGACGTGCCGTGGCATCGCTTTGTTCTTCTCTTCGAACTTCTTGAAGAAGTCCTTGAGCGCCGACTCGTCCTCGGTGTCCGGCAGTGCCGTCAGGGCGGCGTCCGGGGTCATGGTTGCGGTCGTGGCGATGTTTACCACAGTCGGCAGGAGTTTCGCCGAGAGCTCCGCAAACGAATCCGGCGCTCCACGCGCCAAGGCCGGCGCTGCCGGTCCGGCACAGGCGACCGAGAGCGCCATCCACGCTGCCGCGAGCAGAACCCGCTTATGCCCCAAAATCTTGCTGGTCGATCCCATTTTGAATGCACCCCCTGCCGAAAAGGAAGTCGTGGCATTCGCGCTGCAAACTCCGCGCCGCAGCTACTGCCAAACGCGCACGGGCCGTTTTCGCGCCACCCTCTTGCGTTATAGACCGAAAAGGTTCATTATATGACCGATACGGCATGGACCTCTTATGAGCGCTGCACAAACACGACGAGTTCACAGGCCGGCCATGAATACCGATCCCGGGGCCGTCACCAGAACGGTTGCCGAAATCGGCGCTGACCTGGACGAGGCGATTGCGCAGTTTCGGAAAGCGATGCCTGATTGCGGGCTCAAACTGATTGTACCACCGCCGCTGCCGGACGGAAAGATCGGTCGCCTGTCAGTGTCGGCGTGGCGCCGCGGCCAGCCATCCGCCCCCGTTCACTCCGGCTCGAGTGCAAGGGAGGCCATTCAACAGCTGTTTTGCGCCGCAGATCAGGCCGACCGCGAGTTGCGCCGGCGCTCCTGTTGTCGGCATTGCGGGGGCATCGGATGGTACGTTGCCGAGAACGGGATCAAGGCAATCTGCAACCACCCGTGAGAAAAACGGCCGCTCCCGATCCGTGCGGATCGGGAGCGTCGCAGCCATGCTGCTGTTCGCGCCGGGGAGGGAGCCTGGCGTGAGGGGGGTCTAATTGTACCGCAGCATGGCAGACCGGCAGACACGCGCCCGTCAATTCGCCACTGTAATCAGACCCATCGCTCCGTGGCTCTCTTTCTTCGGGCCGGCCGTGTACGTGACGTCGCCGCTAGGCACGGGATCGAGAGCCCACAGGCCCGGCATGGTGATCGGATAGCCGTTCTTGTCGTTCAGCGTTCCAAGCGAGGCACCGGTGCTCACGTTGTAGGCGTTGACCCAGCCGTTGCCGAAATTGCCGACAAGCAGCGCTCCGGCAAATTCATTCCAGCTCGAAGGCGCAATGGCCAGGCCCCACGGCGCGTTCAGCGCGCCGCCGGTCGGGACAAGCTGCTGGAGCAGGTTGCCGTTTTCATCGAAAACGTCGATGGCACCAAGTCCGGCGCCGTGCTTTTCGTCACAGCATACCTTTCCCTGCCTGGCGAAGGAGACGTACAGCTTGCCGCTCAGGACCATGATATTGAAGGGTGCGTAGTGCTTGAGCGAGCTGTCGGTGAAGCTTCTCACCATGTTGAAATTGCTGTCGAACACCTGGACCTCGTTGTTCACGAAATCCGTGGCGAAAAGCAGGCTGCTCGAGGTGTCAATGGCAAGACCCTTGTACACCGACCCGTTCCCGGACCCGTCATATGCAACGACGGCATTCTTGGCGTCGACGGAGTTGTTCCAGCCCGAAATGATGCCGGCCTCGGAATCGAAGAGGAAAAGAGCGGCGCCACTCTTGCTGCCTTCCGTGACCTTGAACCCGCTCGTCGAATTGTACACGCATCCCGTCGGGTCTCCGCTGGGAATGGTGACGACGATGCTTTCGACCGCGCCGGTTCCCTGCGCATAGACTGTCGACAGTCCCGTGCCGTTGTCCGACACCCAGATGGGATCGGTGCCCGGACCCTGGCATTCGCCCCAGGGATTCACGAGATTGGGATCGACGTGCATCGCCTTCGATGAATGGTCGGAATCGAGCAGTGTCAGCTGAAATGCCGTCGCGGCGAGCGCCGGAGAGGCGCCCAGCGCCAGGGCGACGCCCAGAAAGACAACTTTTCTCATTAGAGGCTCCTGATGGTTGGCGGGCGGCTGCCAGGTCCCCAGGCAAGGTCCCCGCGCCGCCGCGAAGACAAGACGCAGACACCCGAACGATTATTCCGGCGAAGGAGAGATTTTCTCGAGGAGCGCATGGCGGCGCGGCCGATCGTGACAATGATGGCCGCGCCGTATGTGTTGCGTTCAGGGCGGCGTCAGGCCCGTATAGTCGCCGATGACCTTGGCGCCGTAAGGTGCGAAGAGTCCCTCACTTGCGTTCGTCGTGCCGCAACCAGGCATGTTCAGATTGCCGTACTGCGCGAGCAGGTTGCCTTTGCGGTCGATTATGATGACGCGGTCGTTGAACTGGTCGCTGACAACGATCCGTCCGCTGATCCTTTCGACCGCCTGTGACGGCGCCGGGCGCTTGATCCAAAGCCGCCTGCCCTGGCCGCAAGTCCCGGCTGGAGAACCGGCCATACAATTCGGGATCATCAGTCACGGGATCAAGATCCGGCTCGGCTCGCTCGCCAGCCTCGTGCTTTACGCCGTTCGCTTCTGAACAAGCTCAGAGAAACGTGGCGCCGATAATGATCGAGATGGTGAGAAGCAGCAGCCCGCAGAGGAACGTCGTGTCGGCGAGGGTGTTCAGCACGATGTTGGTGTCGTTTTGGCGGATGGCCCAATAGGAAGAAAGAATGGCGACGAGGAAGAATCCGCTGGCCATCCAGGCACATTCGTCGGAATAGGATTTGGCGTCGGAGTTCGTCAGTTTCAATGCGCCGATGATGACGAAGGAAAAACCAAGAAGATTCGTCGAGGCGTTGAGGAGATGCGGGGAGCGCTGCATTTTTCCGCCTGCAAAAGGATCACCTGCCGAAGCTACCACGTCCCGCCGTGGGCAAAACAATATGCCGTTCGCTAGAATGTCCGCTGAATGCTGATGGAAACAAAGTCGCGGTCGCCGAAGGGCTGGCGGTCCGGGGTACCGATGAAATGCGTGAAGGTGAGCGATCCTTCCCACACCGTCCGGTAGGTGGCCGATACGCCGATTTCCAGATCGCCCGCACCGTCGTTCATCGAAGAATCGACGCTCGATTTTCCGATCAGGTCGTAACCGAGACCGAGCGGCACAGAGAGATCGAGAGCCGGAAGCACTTCGTAGTAATGCGGCTCGAATACGGCGCGAAACGCAGCCGCAAAATTGTTGCGTCCGGAAGCGAGCAGTTCGGGATGGGCGGTCACGTCGAGCAGGTCATTGGCAGCAATCTCTGCGCTCAAATCGGCGCCTTGCCAAAATGCATTGGGCGATAGCGTCGAGACGCTCGAAAGCTGGGCGTGGAGCGTATTTCCCGCCGGGTAGGCGAGCACATTTTCATTCGTCACGGCCGGATCGGATTGCGGCGGACGCTGCGGCACGTAGGCGAACCCGCCATAGCCGCCGCCGCTGCTGCCGGGCAACGCAAACAGCGACTGGCTTACGAGGGGCATGTTGTGACGTACAGATATTTCGCCCGCGAGCGTACTGTCTCCGGCGTAAGTACTGAAGCTCGCGCCGAAAGTCTGGACGTAGCTCGGAAACTTCAGCCAGTACGCGCCGACGTCGTCGCCCCCGCCGGGGAAATAGAAAGCGAAAACCTGCGGTTGCTTGGCGTGGAACTGCAGCGCGTAGAACCCGTAATCGACGTCGTCCAGCGTTACGTGCATCGACGCTCCGAACTGGCCGGAGGCCGATGGCGTGTCGTCGGGTGTACGATAAAGAAATTGCCCTGGCGTCACGATGATCCGCTCGCCGCCGGCGTCCAGAAAATCCGCGTCGCTGAAATAGCTTCCCGATCCCGGAAGGCGATCCCGGCGCCACTCGAATTGATCGTAGAAAGCAAACGAGAGATCGGGCTGCGGCTGAATGGTTACCGACGCCTGTGCCACGGGCAGGAAGAGTTCCTTGGCCTCCGCATCGGGCTCGCTTGCCGCCTTGATCGCATCGATGGGAGCCTGTCCGGCGGCGATGCCGTTGTTGGCAAAGAAAAGACTTTCTCCCCAAAGCAGCGTGTGACGTCCGATGCGGAACGATACCGGCATGTCGCCGAGATTGAAGCTGCCGTAAGCAAAGGCGTTCAGGAGGTCGGCATCCTGGCCGTCCAGGATTTCGGTTGCATGGGTGAAGCGGTTGTGCGGAACGGTGTAGGGATTGAAGGTCGCGGGGGAATCATTGCTGTTCGTCTGGTGGTAGACCGTGTCGTACCAGAACGCACCGCTCGCTTCGATGCCGAAAGGGCCATTTGAAATGTCGAGTTCTGAAAGCAGGTCCAGTCGATCGGAGATGAGGCCCGGGGCGAAATTCCGGTCGCCGTCATCCGCATTGGGATCGGCGACCAGTGCCTCGTCGTAATGCTGCAATCGGAACGCCGCCGTGTAGCGAAGCGTGTTGTCCCAGCGCAAATCCCAGCCGTCGGACTGAAGCAGCTCTGCGGACCTCGCGGGAGCGATAACTGCAGCGAACGCAATGGCGAGCGCCGCAGCACATTGCCGCGTTCGCCTGCAGTCTGCCGGCGCGGCAGCCGTACGCCTCACCCTCACACCCCCGAATTGATGCCCGCACACGCATTCTCAGGTATAGTCCGACGATACAGGATTTGCGCGATTTCCCAAAAGCGCCGGAAAGGAGCCCGGATGCGTGGCGTCGGTGGTGGTATCTGGCTCTTGGCGTTGATGATCGCCGCGCCGTCTCTGGCGGCTGTCTCTCCCGACAAGGCCGCGCAGCTCAAAACGGTATTGACGCCGGTCGGCGCAGAACGAGCGGGCAACAAGGATGGCACCATACCCGCCTGGGCCGGCGGGTACCTGACACCGGCGTCAGGATACCGCGAGGGCGATCCGCGGCCGGATCCGTTCGCCGGTGACAAACCGCTGTTTTCGATCACCGGAAAGAACGTCGATACCTATGCCGATCGCCTTCCTGAAGGCGCCAAGGCGTTGCTGCGCAAATATCCCGATTACCGGCTGGACGTGTACCCGACACATCGAAGTGCGGCCGCGCCCGCTTCGGTGTACGCAAACATTTTTCTCAACGCGACACGCGCGCACGCGGCGCCGGCCGGAATCGCCTATGGCATCGAGAGCGCCGCGGGCGGTATTCCGTTTCCGATTCCGCAGAACGGCTACGAGGCGATGTGGAATCACCTCCTCGCCTTCTGGGGACCCGCGCGCGAACTCGATCTGAAGACCTGGGTTGTATCGGCTGACGGCACGGCCGAGCTTGCAACCGGTTATCACGAGATCGCCGATTTTCCCTATTACTACACGAACGCATCGCCGGAATCGCTTGGAGGCTATTATTTCAAGACCCTGCATCTCGAAACAGCTCCGCCCTCGAAAGTCGGCGAAGGGTATCTCGATTGGCAGCCGCTGAATATTGCGCGCTACAACTTCGACGCGTGGCGCATTCTTCCCGGGGAACATCGCGTGCGCCGGGGGCCGGCAATTTCCTACGACACGCCCGATGCCGACGCGGCGGGATTCGAAAGCCTCGACGAATACTACATTTTCTTCGGCGGCCTCGACCGCTATGATTTCAGGCTCCTCGGCAAGAAGGAGATGTACGTCCCGTACAACAACAATCGGCTCTACCTGCGCCCAACGGCGGAAATCCTCGGGTCCCGTCACGCCAATCCCGACGATTTGCGCTACGAGCTGCATCGCGTGTGGGTGGTCGAAGGAACGCTGAAGCCCGGCGCACACGACGTCGTCTCCAGGCGCCGGCTCTATCTCGACGAGGACACATGGCTTGCCGTCTACAGCGATTCCTGGGACGATTCCGGCAAACTCTGGAAGTTCGGTCAGGCCACCATGTACCTGATGCCGGACGTTCCCGCCGTCATCATCGGCAGCCAGTTCGTCTACGACCTTGTGCTGGGTGGTTACGTCTTCGGCTTTGCATTCAACAACCAGCCGGTCTCATACAAGGTAACGCCGCCACATCCGGCAAGCCTCTTCACGCCGGAATCGCTCGCCGCCCGCGCCGTGCGGTAGGTGTGGCCCGGGTCGTCAGCCGCCGGTAGGCGGCCGGCGCGATACCGAACTGCTTCGTGAAGCGATGTGTGAAATGACTTTGATCGGAAAAGCCCGATGCGAGTGCAATTTCCGTCAATCCAAGGCCGCCGTGGCGAAGCAATTCTGCAGCGCGATGCATGCGGCATGCGCGCAGGTACACGCCCGGTGCGCAGCCGAAGAACTTCCGGAACGCTCGCGTGAAGTGAATGGGATGCACGCCCAGCTCGGCTGTCGCGCAACAGCATCGAGGCGCTTCCTCGCCTGACGAGCCCGCTTGCCGGAACGCTAACGCGGCCTCGCGATCCTTAGCGGCGGCGCGGAGGAGTCGGCGCCGCACAGTCCGGCGTGCGGAAGCCTTGACGATTCACATCGGGGCCAGTCGGCGCGCCTCGCGAGCACGTATTGCATGCGTGACCACAGCAGCTCGTAGTTGGCCGTGTTGCCGGATTCCGGGATTGCGTTTGGAGCGGGCGTGGGGCCTGCTGCGGGGGCGTGTTCGACCTCGGCGTGTACGTCGACTCCGTCTCCGGCCGGCGCGTATTCAAGCCGCCATCGTTCGGTACCGGACGCGGAGGCGAAAACGACGTCAAGCGTCCAATGCTGCTCGACGAGCGCACCGCCGCCCTCGGGACGCAGACCGTAGATTTTGGGACCGCTGGCATTGAAGACCCGGCGCAGCGCCGTCTCGAAATTCCGCTTTGTCACGTGCGCAAAATGGCAGTTTTGTGCCGCACCCCATTCGTCGAGCCGGATAGGACGCGAGGCCACGCAGCCGGCGAGATTCCCGGCAACCCACAACGCAAGCCCCTTCATGCCAAGTTGTACTACTCGGCGCTTGCGCCAGGCCGTAAACGCGTCGCGCATGTCGATAACCGGTCCCGATGCGGCGGAACTTCATTTTAGGCCCGCTTTTGGCATTCGCAAAGATGCGAAACGGCATATCGATAAGAGTGGTGAACGATGACAGCGCCACCCCGCAGGCGTAAAATGGGGACCGGGCTGCTGCAATCGGGAACCTTCATGTACCATACGGGAGAGCGGAAACTTCAAGATCGTTTCGGCAGTCGCGCGCTCGCCGATCGCCTCGTCGAGCACACGCATCGGACGGGCTTCAGCGACGACGACAGGGGTTTCATCGAAAGCGTCACCTTCTTCTTCCTCGCGACAGCCGACGCGGAAGGCCGTCCCGACTGTTCTTTCAAAGGCGGTCCGGCCGGTTTTGTGAGGGTCGTTGCGCCGAACGTCCTCGCCTTTCCCGACTACGATGGCAACGGCATGTTCCGCAGTCTCGGCAACATCGCCGTGAACGCGCATGTCGGTCTCCTGTTCATCCGCACCGGCGAAAAGCGCGGACGGCTGCGCGTCAATGGCCGTGCGGCAGTTGCTTTCGATAACGCAGCAATGACCGACATTCCCGGCGCGCAGGCGCTGGTGCGCGTGACGGCGGAGCACATTTTCCCCAATTGCCCTCGCTATATCCCCCGTCTCGAGGTGAAGGAAGAATCCATGTACGTCCCGAAGCCGGGACGCGTACCGGTCGAACCCGAATGGAAAGGCTTCGATCAGTTCAGGGACGTCGTTCCGCCCCGCGCGCACCCATAGCCTTACGGATCAGCGAGTCATGAGCGCGCGGGCGGAAAATGTTTCGGGTTTGCCCGCAACGCCGCAAATCCGCTAAGAACGGGCGGCCCCGCTTGAGGCCGCGTTGCGAGAAAAATATGCCCGAAAGAATCGATCACAGCCTGCCTGCGTGGCTTTATGCGGACGGCGGCTTTTTCGAAGCCGAGCGGCGCCATCTGTTCACGCGCGCCCCGCACCTCGTCTGCCACGCCAACGACATTCCGAACCCGGGCGATTACCACACGCTCGACATTCTGGGTGAGAAGTTCGTCGCGCTGCGCGGCGCCGATGGCGTCGTGCGCAGCTTCCACAACGTCTGCCGCCACCGCGCCTCGCGCATTGCCCAGGGCGACAGCGGCAATTGCGGCCACCGGCTCGTCTGTCCCTATCACGCCTGGAGCTACGCGCTCGACGGCTCGCTGAAGTCCGTACCGCCATGGCAGGGCTTCGAGAATCTCGACCGCGCTGGGTACGGCCTCGTTCCGCTCGATCAGGAAATCTGGCGCGGCTTCATTTTTGTCCGCATCGAGAGAGGATTGCCTTCCGTCGCGGAGATGATCGCCCCTTATGACGACGAGATCGCCGTCCACGATTTCGAAAATCTGGTCCCGCAGGGGCGCGTGACGCTTCGTCCGCGCAGCGTGAACTGGAAAAACGTCGCGGACAATTACGGCGACGGCTTGCACATCCCGGTCGCGCATCCCGGCCTCACGCGCCTTTTCGCCGGCAGCTACCGCATCGAGGCGCAAGCCTGGGTGGACAAAATGGAGGGCCGCATCACGGAACGGCCGTCCACGAACGGCACCGAACGGCTTTACCAGTCGCTGCTGGCGCGCTTCGACCATCTGCCGGAGGAGCGCCGCCGCATCTGGAGCTATTACCGGCTGTGGCCGTACGTCGCCTTCGACGTCTATCCCGACCAGGTCGATTTCATGCAGTTCGTTCCGGTCTCGCCGACCGAAACGCTGATCCGCGAGATCGGTTATGCGCGCAAGGATTCGCGGCGCGAAATCCGTCTGGCGCGCTACCTCAACTGGCGCATCAACCGGCAGGTCAATGCCGAAGACTCGGTGCTGATTGCGCGCGTGCAGGCCGGGATGTCTTCGTCAAGCTATTTGAGCGGGCCGCTTTCGAAACTGGAAGTCTGTCTGGCCGCCTTTGCGCGCCGCCTACGCGACGCAGTGCCCGAAGCCAACCTCGATTTCCCGCCGAAAGGCATGGCGGCTTCCTTTGAATCCTTCCGCCGCGCCGCGGAATAAGAGCACGCACAGGGAATAATCGGCGTTCCGGAATCGTCCGATAGCCTGATCCCCGTGGAGGCTTCGACGATGCGGACAATCATTGCTGCCATCCCGCTGGGACTGGCGATTTTCGGGCTAGCGCTCTCTGTGCCGGCAACAGCGCACGACAGGTTTCATATCCTTCACACCTTTCTCGACGAAGGCGACGGCGGAACCTCCAACGCTCCCGTGATCATGGACAGGAAAGGAAATGTGTACGGCACGGCCCTACAGGGCGGGGCGAACAACGACGGGGTGATCTTCAAGATCACCCCGAAAGGCGAGTTATCGACGCTTTATTCCTTTGCCGGCGGCAACGATGGCGACAAGCCGGAGGCGGGACTCGTGATGGACGCGAGCGGCAACTTCTATGGCACGACAAACCTGGGTGGTCCCTCCGATCAAGGCACCGCATTCAAGCTGGCGCCCGACGGTACGGAAACCGTGCTCCATGCCTTCACCGGCGGAAGCGATGGCGGCTATCCGCAGGCGAGTCTGATTCTCGACAAGGCAGGCAATCTTTATGGGACGACAGTTTCCGGCGGCAGGGGATGCAGCGATGGCTGCGGCACGATCTTCAGGATTGCCCCGGACGGTTCGTTCACGACCCTTTACGCCTTCACCGGTGGCAACGACGGCTGGTTCATCATGTCGGGTCTCCTCGCCGACGAAAAAGGCAATCTCTACGGAACGGCGCAGGTCGGCGGCGCACACGGGTTTGGCGCCGTGTTCCGTCTCTCCCGGACCGGCGCACTCAAGGTGCTTTACGCCTTTCAGGGCGGATATGACGGCGCCTATTCGCAGGCCGGGCTGATCCGGGACGCCTCGGGAAACCTGTACGGCACCACGCGGGGAGGCGGCGGCGGCAGCGCGTGCGGAGACGAGGGCTGCGGCACCATTTTCAAGCTCGCCCCCGATGGTACAGAGACTGTCCTCTACGCATTCAAGGGCGGCAGCGACGGCGGGGAACCCTATGGGGGTGTGACCGCCGACAGCGTCGGCAACCTGTACGGCACCACGATCACCGGCGGCGATGTCGGGTTTGGTGTGGTCTTTGAGCTTCGTTCCGGCGGGACCTTGAAGTCCTTGCATATATTTCAGGGCGCGAGCGACGGCGCCTGGCCCGAAGCGGGCGTCGCCCTCGACGGTTCCGGCAACGTCTACGGCACCGCCTATGCCGAAGGTCCGGACGGTTGGGGCACGGTTTTCAAAATCCGGCCATAGCTCAGGAAATCAAATCAAGCCCATGGAACTGAAGCTGCAAAAAACCCACGCGGCAGATGGAGTGGGAGACGGATATTCGCCCGCTCTCACGCAGGCACAGGAGCGCTTTGCCTGCGCATCCGCTCCAGGGCAAGAAGATAGGCGGCAAGATAGGCATTGATATCGCGGCAAAGGGAGCCGCCGAAGCGGGGATTGATCTCGAAGATGAGCGGTTGGCCGGCCTCGATTTTATAATTGAAGCAGCACGTTCCGGTGTAGCCGAGTTTCTTCAACATGTCGGGGAACATGATTGGGACCGGCGTTGCGCTCTCGCCCGTTGCCGAATGGGCAGACCCTGATCCCTTGACGAAATACCGATCCCCGAAATCGAACCAGTAACATTTTGAAAAGACGACTTCGCCGCGCAATGCAACGAAATGCGCCGTGTATTCTCGCGTGCCCTCCACATATCGTTGCTTGAAGCAGCAGCTCCTATCGTTCCGCGACTCGAATGCCTGCTGCTGTGCGGCGGAAAAGATGATCTCCACCTGCCCGCCGAACCCTCCCGTTCTCTTCTTGTACACAAACGGATAGCCCGCGGCCGATTCGTAAATCTCCGGAAAATGGCAGCCGTACCCTCTCGCGGAAAAAAAGGACACCGTGGCGAGCTTGTCGCCGGCGATCGCCGCGGCGGCGCGATCGGGAATAAGGAAATTCCGTCGGCTTCCGGCGGGGCGCGCCCACAACGGAACATAATCGTCTTCCAGGAACGGCACGACGCAATCGTACTTTTCGAGCGGTCCTGCTCCGCTCCGGAAGTCGCGGAATTCGGGCGCGTACATGGTTCGGTCGAGAAGACGCTCGATGGTCCTCGACCAGTCTGCCTTGTGCCCGAACAGAATGCGGTACATGGATACCGCTTGGCAAGTGTCCCGATGAAGAGCCGACGTATGAAGCCGCCGGTTCATTCCACAAATGGCGATGGAAGTTTCCGAAAAGGTGGCCGGGTTCGGGCAAGGACATTCGGCATTCTTTTCATTTGATGCGTTGGGCCACCTCGATGGACCGCGTTTACCGGGTGGCCCGCCGCTCCCGGAACAATCCGCTCCGCGCCAGTGTTTCGCTTGTGCGCGGGCCGCGTTGCGGTGCATGCGCCCAAGGAGCAGCGATTGGGCAGAGCCTTCGAAGCACTCTCCGCGCGCGAGCGCGTGGCCTTCTACCGCGGCATGGCCGCCGAGGCATTGCGGCTTGCCAGGGCCATCGATGCCACGGATCAGAAGGCGAGCTTCGTGGATTGTGCCGCGCGCTGGCTTGCGCTCGCCCATGAGGTCGAAAGCTTGCAGGCGCACGTCGCGGGGTTCCGCAAAGGACTCGACGAACTGACACGGCGAACGCACTAGCCACGTGCACGCGGCACCGGCGCCCTTGCGCCAACATATCGCTATCTCCCTGCGCGCGCGCCTGTTAGGTAAGGCGCCGCGATCCGGGCCGTGACCGGACGCGGGCAAGCCAGCCAAAACATCCATCGGCGGGAAGATCCGCCTTTTGAAGGGGTGATGACATGACACGACTGAGTTGGGGTCGCGCGACCGTAAGCGCGCGCCGCATCGGATGCGCGCTGCTGC
Source organism: Rhizomicrobium sp. (assembly GCA_035308485.1). Lineage (GTDB taxonomy): Bacteria > Pseudomonadota > Alphaproteobacteria > Micropepsales > Micropepsaceae > Rhizomicrobium. The sequence continues at coordinate 14,712 of DATGGN010000104.1, read as the reverse complement.
TGTCGGGCGTCTGCGCTTTCGCAGGCGCGGCCACGGCACAAACCGGCTATGTCGGCGTCCTTGGAGGCGGGCCGGTCTACAAGCACATTCCGGAAAACATCAAGGAACTGAAGAATGCCGGGTTCAATGAACTGATCGTCTGGAGTGTCGAGGTCAACAGCTCCGGCGACTTGAATCTGAACGGCGAATTTCCGCTGACTTCGGGCGGTGCCTATATCGGCAACAGCACCTGGCCGGATTTCCGCTCCGACCTGAACAAGATCAGGCGGGGCGGCCTGGTCACGCGCATCACGCTCAGCATCGGGTCATCCAATTATGGCGACTGGGAGAACATCAAGGCGCTGGTCGATTCGCAGGGGACCGGAAAGAACAGCATCCTGTACAAGGATTTCAAGGCGCTGAAGAAGGCGCTGCCGCTCGACGCGGTCGATTTCGATGACGAAAACAGCTACGACTCCTCGTCGACGATCGCCTTCGCGGTAATGCTGGCGAAGCTCGGCTACCACGTCACGATGAACCCCTACACCAATGCGAGCTACTGGACATCGGTGGTGTCGCAGATCAACGGTCAGAGCCCCGGCGCCGTGGACGGCATTCACCTGCAGACCTTTGCTGGCGGCGCGGGCAACAGTCCCTGCTCTTCGGAGTGGGATTTCGGCGGCGTGCCCGTCTATCCGGGTCTGTCGGACCAGACTTCGGCTCCGCCGTATAAGACGCCCGCCGAGGCAAAAGCGGCGCTGGCGTCCTGGCGCAAGCAATGCGGCATTACCGGCGGCTGGCTGTGGATCTTCGACCAGATCGCGGGCACGAGCCAGGTGAAGAAATACGCGCAGGACATGCTCAAGGGCGTGGGCGACGGGGCGCGCTAGCGCAGGTCAGCCCGGGCTGACATCAGCCTCACCCTGCGGGTTCTCGGGGTGAGGCTCTTGCCTGGATGCCGCGCGAGCCCGTTCGCCGGAAAGCCATGGGCCGCGCGCGATAACCTCACAATCATGATTGTTACTGCGACTGATTTGCAGTAACGTCCCGCCTTCTGCTCCCGGCTTGAGGGGTTCTCGCAATGAGCAACAGGCTCAATCGAATTGTCGCCGCGTTCGCAGTCCTGGCGGTCGCGACGTTTTCCTGCCTCGCCACAGGTGCCATGGCCGACACCTGCAAACGGCCGCTGGTTGGCAGCGACATCAAGCCGCCCCCCGACATCTACAGCCAGAATGGTGTACTGAGTGTCACGCTCGACTACTTCACGACAGTCGACGCGTGGGGCCGTACGCTTTTCTGCTACGTCGCGCCAGGCGGAATGGAATCGCCGACACTGCACGTCAATCCGGGCGACAAGATTGAAATCAGGCTGAGGAACAAGGAACCCACCGGCGCGCTGGGGTCCGGTGTTGAACAGGTGTCGGCAGGCCGCGTTGCCTGCGGGTCCAGCACGATGATGCAAACCTCGATCAACATCCATTTCCACGGAATGAACGTCAAGCCGCGGTGTCACGGCGACGAAGTGATTCACACTATCGTCAATCCGGGAGAAACCTTCGCTTACAACTTCCGGGTCCCGACCGACGAACCGCCCGGATTGTATTGGTATCACGCGCATATTCACGGCATAGCAAGTCCCGCCGTACAGGGCGGCGCGTCCGGCGCGATCGAAGTCGAAGGAATCGCCAACCTGCAGCCGGCTGTAGCGGGACTGCCGCAACGATATCTCGTATTCCGGGATGAGCCCCTCGCCTATCCGCCCAAGCATGGAAAGGTGCAGCACCTGGTTCCGTTCTGGGACGTGTCTTTGAACTACGTGCCGATCCCCTATCCGTATTACAAACCGGCCGTGATCAAGATGCAGGCCGGCGCGAAGGAGTTCTGGCGCTTCGTCAACGCCTCGGCCGATACCGTGGCCGATATCAAGGTTCTGTACGACGGGAAGCCTCAACCGCTGCAGATCGTCGCTTTCGACGGCGTCCCGACCGGGTCGCAGGATGGCACCCACAAGGGCACCATCATCACGCAGAGCGATATTCTCGTTCCGACCGCCGGCCGGGTTGAATTCATCGTGACCGGCCCCTCGGCCGGCGTGAAGGAAGCGAGGCTCATTACCGAACGCATCGACACCGGCCCGGCCGGCGACGTCGACACGCAACGGCCGCTCGCGAATATCCGGCTGACCACCAACTTGAACGACATTCCAAAGCCGGTGGTCACGCCTGTGGCCGGCAACGTTCCGGGCGACCGCTTTGCCGATGTGGACGATTCCATGGTGACGGCTCACCGCCTGCTCTTTTTCTGCGAACTTCCGATCGGCGGGTGCGGCAGAGAAGTGCCGGCCGGCAAGCACCCGCCAAGCGGCGGAACGACGTTCTTCATCACCGTTAATGGTCAACAGAACGAGGCGTACCAGGTCAACGAACCCCCCAAGATCGTGACCTACAAGGGCGCGGTGGAGGACTGGACCATTGAGAACCGCGCGCAGGAGATCCATGAATTCCACATTCACCAGATCCATTTCCAGGTGATTGCGGTCAACGGCGTACCTGTACCGGAAAAGAAACGGCAATGGTACGACACCTATCAGGTGGGATATTGGGACGGTAAATCGAAGCGCTATCCCAGCATCACCGTGCGCATGGATTTCCGCGGCGACGTCGTGGGCGAGTTCGTCTATCACTGTCACATCCTTGATCACGAGGATGGGGGGATGATGGCGAACATCCTTGTCCTGCCGGCGAGCGGCGGCGGTGGACCAACGCACCAGGCGAGCGCAGCCGGCGGCAAGGTGAAAAAGGCGAGCGCGGGCGGTACAGCAACGCGCGCCTGAGGAACCGGCAGTCGTTTCCTTCCGGCCGCGGGGCTATCCTGTCCCCGCGGCGTGCCGGCTGTGGCAAGCGGCCGCTCTCATCGAATGATCGAAAACACAACCGCTGCGATCGCGGTCAGGAAAAACACGATCACCGGATGTTCTCCAATTCCCGCACCCGCTCGGACATCCTGCGGGTGATCTCGATCTCGTACAGGCGGTCCCTTCCGGGCCCGCTACTTGAGGGCACTCTGGAGCTGGGAAAGATAATAGCCCCAGATGCACAGAAGCAGGATGGGGGTAGCGATATCGACCCAACGCCGCCTGACGACGGTTGCAAAAACGGCGAGGGCGATAAGCGGCACAACAACGAGGTTCTGCGCCAGGAAATCCGCGATCCTGTAGCCGCCGCCGAAGTACAGGTTGTCGAACAGGGCGATAATGCAGGTTACCGCGAAGGCTCCGATGTAGCGGCGCGCATGCGAGGCGTGGAATGCGGGAAGCTCGATCGTGCCTTCCGGCGGGATCTCGGGGCAGACCAGCGCCGCCTGCATGAAGTCGGCGAAGGACTGCGCCAGCACAATGAAGATGCTGACCACGGTCCAGCGGGGAACGCTGTTCATGTCCCAATAACTGATCCAGTCCACGACGAGGACCACTAGCGCATTCAGCATCCAATAGGCGTGAAACCAGGAAAAGCGCACGCGCTCTCGGGCGCCGATCAGCCGCGCGGCCGTACCGAGCAGATGCGCGATCGCGAGCGCATACACGAAGGAAAGCAGCGAGAGGACGTGCGCGAACGCACCCATGCGAATCGATCCGGACCGCCGGCGAGCTTAACGCGCACGCCGCGCGAAGGAACGCCGCCTGGCCCGCACGATATCCACGCGACCATGATCGGCGCCGGATTCGCGCCGCCAAAAACGCAGCGGCCGCCACGAGGGCGGCCGTGCTTCTTCGATACCCAGACGCGATCCTGTTACAGCGAAGTCGCGACGTTATGAAAGGTCGTGCTCAGGTTCTTGCCGACCGTCGTAACGGCGCCGATGATCACGACCGCGATCAGGGCGGCGATCAGGCCGTATTCGATCGCGGTTACGCCGGACTCGTCGTGTACAAAACGAGAAACAAGGTTCTTCATGGAGATCTCCGTTAGATTTGACAGCAAATCCACCCAAGTGCCGATCTTTCGGAGTCGACCCAGCGCTGGACGTGAGCGCGAACCTACATGCGCGTTTCTAAAAAACATTTAATGCAAAGCGGCAACGAGGAAAAATTTTCGCTCCGAATCGATACAGGTTCCATGCGTATATCTGAATGTCGTGTACACGACACGTGTCATGGACGCAAACCAATGGCGCGTCGCGTTCGCGACACGAAAGCACGGCGCGTCTGCAGCGTCGCAATGCGGGCGGAGTCGGTCACCGACGTACGTCAAATTCGCAGGGGCTGTACGTGTACCGTTCCTGCTCAGGGGGCCGCGATCAGAACAGTCGTGATGACCCAAGCCCCCGAAAATCCCACGACCGACATGATGGCAATGAGAACGAACGCCCAGATCATCGCTGACACGTCACCCGTACCCGGCCGCGGTGTCCCGGTCGCGTCCGTCCCGAAAGTCAGGCTTGCCATTCGCATCTCCTCCCGACAGGGAGGCCCCGCCACCCCCCGAAAGACTACGAGATGGCGGGACTCTCCCGTCCGGACTTCTTCGCGAGATTGTCGCGAAAGTGTATCAGTTTGTCGCGAAATGTCTTGAAAAACCGTTATGCGCTTCGCCCAAGCCTTTGAATTCCAATAAATATTCTGTCGCCTGGGCGACAGACAACATGACGGCTGGCCGACAGTGCCATGCGCCCGCGTTATTTGGGGTGGACGGGAGCGGTGCCGCAACGTCGAAATGTACGGCTCCCGGCGCCATGCGCCGGCGGATCCGGCGTCAGCGTGGATGTCCACCCCGCTGTTTTGTACGTCCGCGGCAACGACGAATTGCTGTTGGTCGGCTTCCATTCCTCGCCGAATCCCGCAGCAGAGCGAGCACGCGCCGCTCGAGTGACCCGCCTCTCCGATCGATAAGGATGCAGCGCCCCGGGCGACGCGACGCAAAATTATTGCGTCGGGGTACTCGGGGCGACGTAACGGGGGTCACCGGGGCCGACGCATACCCCCTCGACCTGCGAGTGGCTGACGAACACGAGGTCGGTCTCTTTCACGCTCGTTTCGACATATTGCATGCCCTTGGCGGCACAGTCGGCTCTCAACGTTTCCCGTCCCTTGCTCGTCAGAACGGCGGCACAACCGGTGAGCCCCGCGACGACGAACGGCACCACTATCCACGAAAATCTCACAACACCCTCCCCTTCGAATGACCGCGAGACTGGCATAGTTCCGACGCAGGCAAAACCGGGTGTGACGGAACAGGGTAAATATCGGTCCCGTCGGAATGTCCTTTCCCACCGCGGATGAATCCGCGCTCGTTGTGCTTGCAGCGTGTCTTCCTTCGCTCCGTAGCCCCCCTGTCATGCCGCGCGAATGCGCAGCATCCAGACTGGACCTGGTTGCCTTGCCCGTCTCTTCGCTGCAACGCGGCGCACCTGCCAGGGGCGTCGGGCGCGCGGTTGCAGGGCCTTATGAGGGACCCGCGCCTCTCGGAGCCGCTTTCGGGCCTACGGCGTGTGGACGCCGGACAAGAAACAGACTGAGGCTGCAAAGTGCCAGGATGCCCGCGAACACATAGGTGATTTCGCGCGAGCCGATGGCTGGAATCAGGAAAAACGTCGTGAACAGCGTACCGATCACGTTGCCGACCGTCGAAATTCCGTACACCAGCCCCGCTGTACTGCCCGACCGATGGGTCGATCGCGTCAACAGCCGGATGGCAACCGGCGAGAGCATTCCCAGGAGTGAAACCGGGACGAGAATGATGGCGGCCGCAGCGGGCAGGATTCCGCCCGGCCCGTCGCCCAACGCCTCGAGTGCAAGGGTCATCATCCGGTCTGCGGCAACCGGAACGCAGGCCAGATACACAGCCGCCGCCAACACCGCGCCGGCAATCATTTCCGTCGACGGAAGCCTGTCTGCCATTTTTCCGCCGGCGAAGTAGCCGAGGGCAAGCGCGAGCAGTACGGTGGAAATGAGGCTGGCCCAGGTCCCGATTCCGCCGCCGAAATACGGGTAAAGGTAACGGCTTCCGAGCATTTCGAAGCCCATCAGCACGCCACCCACCAGGAAAACGTTGGCGTAAATGATGGCCGGGGCGCCCTGTATTATTTTGCGTTCGGCCATTTCCGGTTGTGCCGCTCGATCGCCATCAGCGCTTCGACCGGGGCAAAATCGTCGGTCAGGACCTTGGCATCAGGATCGACAAAGGACGTGCCGGGCGGAAGAAGCTGTCGCGCTTTCAACAGATCGCCGAGATTGTACCGCAGATGAAACCGGGACTGGCGCTCGGCCGCTGCCCGGACCAGGTCATCCTTCGACCGCCGGTTGCCGCCGTAAGCGATCGTGATGATATTGTTCTTGGCCGGATAAAACTCGACCTGCGGGAAAACGGCATGGATCGTCTTGACGGACGAATCGAACAGCATCGAATCGGGGTTGACGTTTTGCGCGACGACGCCGCCGGGGCTGAGATGGTCTGCCACCATCTGGTAGAATTCCCTGGTCAACAGGTGAAATGGTACAAAGGGTGCGCGATAGGCGTCGATCAGGATCACGTCATAGTGTGCAGCACTGTGCATCAGAAAAACCCTGCCGTCAGCGTTCGCGACCGTGAAGTCGGGCTCTTCCTTTATTCCAAAATATTTTTTCGCCATTTCGACGATGGCCGGATCCAGTTCGACCGAGGTGACGGGAACATCGGGCAAAGCGCGATGCAGGTACCAGGACGTGCGGCCGCCCCCAAAACCTATTTCGAGAACCGATTTGATGTTCGAAGGATAGATGAGTGCAGCCGTCATGTACTGCGTGTAGACAAGGGGCAGTTCGCCGGGGTCTTTGGTGTTGTAACGGCTCTCGGTGTAGAGGCGATCGTTGTACCCAAACGTGAGCGTGAGATACGGACCGCTCGAATAGATATAGATGTTGTTGTACAGCGACTCCCTGGATTCCACGAGTTGCCTGTCGTCCAGTACCGCCGGTAAGGCCGGCGTATCGTTGGCCACCGCGGCAACGACCGCCAGCAAGGCGGCAACGCGCGGAAGCCTGGGCCGGAACAGGCGCATTCTCCGCATCAGGCGTTGCCCCGAAGGATTGGTGTCGCAAGGGGAGCCGATGGGACGTCAGTCGGATGGTTCCGGTTTGGACGAGGTTCGATGCGAGCCGCAGCACGCAGGCGGCACGTAAGGTCTGCCGACGCCGATTTTTCCGCGCACCGGGGAACGGAGGTCAGCCTTGCCGACATGTGTGGCGGCTTGATCAGCCCGACGCCAGGCCGGAGAAGTGGGCCATTACGACGACCTGTCCGGCGCTCCCTATTGCGATTTGGAGGCTATGCACAATCGCAAGCGGATTGGCGGCAAGCCACTGGTTCACTTTGGTTTCGGTTCCGTCCTGGCCGTGTATTCCTGCACCTGAGAAAATCCTGACTTGCGCTCCAACAGTCGTAGGATTTTGCATTCGGATTGCCTTTCCGCGGAAATGGGGTCCGCCTTGCTAGGCCTCAATCATTCCAAAGGCAATTCCATGCGCGGGATCGTCGGCCGCATCCCCGCGGCCGAATCTGTTTCCAACGGCGCTATCCCGCCGAGCTACGGCGTGGTCTGGCCCTGGCAGCAGACTGCTGTTGAGGATCCCGCGGCTCGTCGGAGGCCGGCTTCGCCGACGTACATTGCGCCCGGTCCCCCCGCGGCGACCGCCTGCGTACTACCCGTTCGGTCCGGTCTGAGGCGCCCCTTCCGGATACGACCCGTTCGGTCCCGTCTGAGGTGCCGCGCCGTACGGGCCGTTCGGTGGGGCCTGGGGCTGAGGGGCCGCCTGCGCATCAGGCGGAACGCCATACGTGGAGTCGTAGCCACTATCGTCGCTGGAGTCGTAGCTCCCGTATGCGGGATAGGTCGCATAGTATGGGTATCCCCAATAGGGCCATCCCCACAGGCCGACACCGTACCAGCCACCCCATCCGGGGCCATACCAACGATTATTCCACCAGCCGCCGCGCCAGCCCCATCCAGGGCCCCACCAGCGTCCGCCGCGCCATCCCCAGCCGCCGCGCCAGCCGCCCCAACCGCCACGCCAGCCAGCGCCGCCACGGAAACCGGCGCCGTGAAAGCCGCCCATGCCGCCGTGGAAGCCACCCATGCCGCCGCCATGGAAGCCGCCGCCGCGCTGGGCCACCGCGGGCGCCGCCAGCAGTGCGAGCGAACCCAGGCCGATGACACCGGCCAGCGCGGTTCCCCCAAGCACTCTTGTCAGTCCTTCAGAGAATTTCAGCATCGTCGATCTCCTTCCGTTCAGCCACGCCCGCGCCTCGCCAGAACCTCCAATTTCGACATGACTTTAGAACGAATGCAGACCCTTTTCGGGACCGTGGGTGTGCCGCGATGTACCGGCACCAAGGTCCAATCCCTGACTTGGAAAGCGCCCCAATACCGCCTTGTTCTCGGGCTGCCGGTGGGGCGCCGAAACCCGTGCATCGAAGGATGAGTGCGCCTGCTCCAGAGAGATTTGGTCGGATCGCCCTCCGATCGATGCCGAACGGGCGGTTTGCGGGCGGCGATCCGCCTGCCGGTGTCAGCCGTGCTCAAGTTTGTACATTACGACAGCGGCGTTTTTCGGGAACTCCCTCAGAAACTCCCTGAAGGTTGAGGCCCCGAATCGCCCATATCCATGCAATCACTGGGTTTTTCGCTTTTCGCGCCTCCAGCTTTTGCAGGAATTCCCGGTATTATGGCGCAAACGCCACCGGAATTTCCCTGCAAAATCAGGGCATTACCGGGGCCAATGCCCAAATATCGCGGGGTAGGTGATGGGTGACACCCCGCACGGGCAGCGCCCGTAACCCAAAAAGGGAAACCCCGCCCGCGAGGTTGGGGGGGCCAATTAGCGGGCGGGGGTGCGCAGCCCACAGCAAAGAAGAGCCGCGCACCGCCAACCTAAGTTCGATTGCGAGGCGCTGGCAATCGCCCGCCCCCCGCAATCCACAAGAGAACAGCGTCACCCTTTGGAACTCGCCGCTAGAGAGCGGTAGGAGTCAAGAATGGCACTTGAACGTAGGGTCGCTTGGGCTGGCGCGGTCGGCGGCCCAACATGGGGCCTCCTAATGTGGGGCCTTCGCGGACTCGGTTGGGTTCCCCCGCATACGGCGTACGTGTTGGCGGTAGTAGGCGGTGGCATTGGCGTCTCCATAGCAGCCTGCATATGGCTTCACATCGGTTGGGTGTGGCTTCGCTCTAAGGGTTGGCTAGAGGCCGCTTCGATTGTGGCCGCATCCGCAGTTATCCTGGGCGGAGCTGGCGGGGGGCTTTGGTATTATTTTTTGCAGCAACCCGCAAAGCTATCCGCTGTTTCGCCGCCGCATGCGACCCAGAATCCGTACGAAAATAGGGTTGCACTCCAATGCTGGATGGCACGGCTTCCGACCGTAGGTCCCTACGCCGTTATGGAATTATTTTGGTCCCACGTACAACCTGACATTCTGTTGGGCTTGGGAGGGCAGATGGGAGGCCCTGCTAGTTGGCCTAACGGCACTCCGGATATGGGCTATCAATGCAATGTCACTAACTATAATAGAATCCCGATCTTTAAAATTCTGCTGGTTTTCCCGGTCCGATATAATGGTGTCGTACATATACCGCATGCCATAACTGGCGGCCATTTAGTACAGAGCCTAAATAGGCCAATTCAAATAGCTCAAATTGGGATCAGCGGTACTTACACTTTTTACGTATGGAATGCCTCACGGGAGGCTTTTGCGACGGTGTGGCTACCGTCCAAGGTATCATTTGTACCGCTAGGCGATGACCGGAGACAAAACGTTGACCTGATTCTTCCCGGCGATCTTGGATTATCGCTTGACCCGACGCAGCAACCGATTCCAGCGGAACCGCAAACCCGCAAACATAAGCCAGCGGCGATCTCCGACGCCGATCCATCGCCCGCCACGCCCCACGCACGCGTCAAGGTTGAAAGATTCGATTTTGTTCCGGTCGATCCGCCAGATGGGACTGGCGATATGGTTGCGCGGGCATTCTATAAGAACCTTGGGGCTGCGACGGGATATACACCAGCGTTTGCTTATAATGCCTATATCGGCGATCCTTTTTCGTTAGATAAGTACAACGCTATCTTCGAAGACATTCGCAAAACGGCGCTGACAATGCCTCTGCCTCGCAACACGGAACTTGAACCAAACGGATTAGAGGCATTCGAGCCCGTCGCGAGGATCAGGGCAGCGGACTGGAACGACATTACGCATGGGAAGAAAACATTCTATGCATGGATAGTATCGGTAGCGACGGACAGCAATTTACCCAAAAACGAGGGCTTCGTTTCGGAATTTGCAATCGTGAAAGGTGCTGATAGTGGCTACATGATAAAGCGAAATAGGTCATATTTTCACGTTCTGAAACGACACTAGAGTTCGTCCAGCCGCATCCCTTCCTTTTCCAATGCGGCTAGGCTCCCGATTAGAAACGTCGCCGGAAACGTACCACGCGCCAGTTTCGACTTAATGGAGTCAACCGTCTCACCTTTCACGCCGTGCTTGCCTAGTCGTTCGGCATGGTCCGCATAGGTCAGTCCCTTGCGCTTCAGTTCGGCCTTCAAAAACCGGGAGATACGGTCGGCAATTTCGTCTTCGTTTCGGGCAAAGCCAGCCATGCATTCCTCGCAGGTCAGATATGACACCTAGGGAGTATATCTAGCCGCTTTTGGTGTTGCAAGCACCCCGTTGGTGTCATATCTAACACCTACAGGGTGAATGCAACACGGCAATGACGCAACACTTCCTCCTCTCCTCCAAAGCCAAGACGCTCCGCCTCGCGGACGTTCTCCGGCTTTCGGATGCAGAGGCGGAAACGGCCTTCTGCAAAATCCGCTGGCAGGACACGGCCGGCGCTCCGGTATGCCCGGTTTGCGGCGGGCTGGACGCCTACAAGACCGGCCGCCCGGCCATGACGGCGCGGTATCGCTGCAAAGCCTGCCGCAAGGATTTCACGGTCACGTCCGGGACGCTGTTCGCCTCGCACAAGCGTCCGCTTCGGGACTATCTGGCGGCCATTGCGATCTTCTGTAACGAAGTGAAGGGCAAGTCCGCTCTGGCGCTCTCCCGCGACCTGGGTCTCGCGTACAAGTCCGCTTTCGTGCTCGCACACAAAATGCGCGAAGCGATGGCAGAGGAATTGAAAGGCCGGACCATCGGCGGAGAAGGCAAGACGGCGGAAATCGACGGCGGGTATTTCGGCGGCTATGTCAAACCCGCGAACCATGTCGAGAACCGCCGCGACCGTCGCCTTGCGGTAAATCAGTCTGGCAAGCGCCAGTGCGTTGTTATCATCCGCGAACGTGACGGCAAGTCCCTCCGGCAGTGTTCCGCACGGAAGGCGCGGCACTGGACTGGGTCAGGCACCGGATTGCAAAAGGTACGGTCGTGAATGCGGATGAAGGCACGGCATGGAACGACCTTCACTCCCGTTTCGAAATGCGCCGCGTGAACCACGAACAGGCTTACAGTGCGGACGGCGCTTGCACGAACATGGCGGAGGAATATTTCAGCCGTCTCCGCCGCGCGGAAATCGGCCACCATCACCATATCGCGGGCGCTTATTTGCTCCGCTATGCACAGGAAAGCGCATGGCGCGAAGATAACCGCCGGGTCTCCAATGGCGAGCAGACCCGCAACATCGCGGCGCTGGCGATGCGGAAGGGCCCGTCAGTCGATTTCTCCGGGTATTGGCAGAGGCGCGCCGGGATAGCTAATCCAGCTTAACTCCCATTGCCTTGGCGCGTTTGACCAGCGCCCGGCGGTACGCTGCATCATACCCCTCTGAAGGTCCTAGTTTCTCACCGGGCAGTAATTCATCGGCGAGAATCTGAACGTGCTCCGCAGCAGACAGACTGGCTAGTTCGAGAGCGAACCGAGCCTTCCCTACGTGGCACGTACACAATCCGTCGGTTGGGACGTGGTATCTCTTGGTGAGACAATGCGGGTCGTGCGGGCTTTCCGCCGCTGCCAATAAAGCTTCTCTTGCGTAATCTCGATGCATTCACCCAAGAATAGACCATCGCGCGTCCCGCGTCTTTCCGGTTTTTGGCGATCTCACTGCGCCTTGGTGGCGGCCTCCAGATCGCTTGCGATCTTTTCCCAATTCTCCGCAATCCTCAGGAATTCTTGGCGGTGCCCCGGCGTTGTGTCCGCTGCCGCAAGTCGCCGCGACTCGGCAGCAAGTGCCCGCAAGCGTTCGATTCGCTGCGGAACAGATAGATTGTCTAGGCTGAATAGGTCCGCCGTCATTACCCTATAACGGTCCAGCGTGCGTCCCGGGTCTTGCCGCTCTTGGCGATCTCTCCGCGTCCTGCCAGCACGTTCAACCGCGCGACTACCATCTTGGTCACGGCAAGGTGTGCGGTATCGGGGAAGCCCTTTGCCGCGATGATACCCGCTGCGATCTCGCCGGCAGCCAGAGGCTTCGACGCCTCCCGGATGCGATCCCGCACAAGCCGGGAGAGTTCGCCGCGCCGGAAATAGCCCTCCCGCCGGTAGTGACGGCGGGGTGGAATATGGTCCGGGTGTTCTGGCGTCAGGATCGCAATGGCCGCGTCCAGATTGGCAAGTGCCGCGCGAAGCTTCGTTACCCGTTTCTCCGCGTCATGGACTTGGCCGGATATCTCTTCCCGGCGCTTTCGCAGGGCTGCAATGGCATGGTCGGACATGCACAGGATTTAGGTCCGGCCGTGGATTCCGTCTTGTGGCGTTTGCGCCATAATACCGGGAATTCCCTCAGGAATTCCCTGACTGAGGGAATTTTGACCTGTACAGTCACAATTCTCGTTGGCGACGTGCAGTGGGGCCTTCCTCCCCGTGCATGCATGGCGCGGGGGCGGTGGCGCGGGGCTTCTCAACAGCTTGTGTTTTTGGATGGATGGTCGCTTTTTGAAACTTCCCTGCGTTTTTCCCCTGCACCAGCGATGATAAGCCGCCCTGGGGCGCGGCCTCGCCCAGCCCACATCTTGTGTGTCGGGCCCGGTTCGCGATTCTCCGCGCGGGATGCTCAAGGGTCTCGGGCGGCACGCGCGCCACCGCCCGCCCGAGCATTTCCGAGGGAGCATCTTCGCTTCACGCATTTCAAAGAGCGACGCTTTCGCTATACCGAATCGGTCCTTTTGTCAACCGATTTGGTTTCGGCACCAAGACGACCGCCCGCGTCTGGAGCGGAGTCCGTTCGGACTTGGCGCCCCACGCAGCTTTATTCGGATCACGCTCCGATCGACGGCGACCGGGAACCCTGGCAACGACCATCAGGTTGATGGATCAATCACATGTTGCAGAACGGGGACGCGCCAATGGAACACGATCCTGAACGGGACGATTTGCGAAAGCAGGCTGCAGAGGCCGATGCAAAAGCCAGATCCACAACCGATCCGGACCTCAGACGATCGTGGAAAGACCACGCGTCGGGGTGGCGCTTCATGGCCGAAACACTGGACCGGATGAAAACGGGTTAGATCGCGGTTTGGCTGTACGCGAGGCTGGCGCGTGTAGGAGCACGCGCCATGCGCACGGGTTTGGGCGGGCAATGCGATGGATATGCCCTCGAAGGACATTTTTTCGGGGTGTCAAAGGCATTTTTCCGCTCGGACGGAACACATTGCCCCCCGTCGGCCCATTTAAGAAAGTTGTCGAAAAACGGCCTGAAAATATTGGCGCGTGATGGTCGTCACGGATTCGGGAAAAGCGCAGAGCATAATATCACGATTATTCTGCGGGGCCATTTTGTGAGTGACGCCTCCGTCGGGCGGTCCCCGCTGGCAAGGGAATTTGGCAAAACCATCCGTCGGATCCTGACGATGGGAGAGGGCTATGGGATTGTCGAAGATCGGAAGCGAGGGGTGCCATGGCAATTTATGAGATGTGGCTCGATTCCATGTGGGCGTCCGATCCCCAGGAGATCGGCAACACGGTCACGGCCACCATCAATCTCGGTGGGCCTGCCTACGCGGTCGCCCAGATTTATCTCAATCGCGGCGCCTATTTCGACACGCCTGGCTGGAACCAGTGCTACATCACGGAATATGCCTCGAACGGCAATCCGGTCGACGTTTCGAACCTCGCCCCGGAATATCTGATCATCGAAAACGCCACGAGCTTCACCTTCGAAGCCGATACGCTCCAGGGCGCAGTGACGGCGCTGATGAACGTGTTTCTGTTCGACTGAGGGAGGATTCCATGCTGCAGCCATCGCGCACGCGCACCTGCGTTCTCTATGACTCTGCGACGGGCCACATCGTCCACGTCCACAAGGAGATCACGCTCGAAGGCGGCCTCGAGCGGAACGACAACGAGATCGAACAGCGCACCCGCCATTTCGCTGCGCGTCGCGGACGTAGCGGCGACACGCTGAAGGTCGTCTTTGTCGAGGCGATGCCTCCAACCCCGCACCCGGCGCACCGGAAACGTCACTGGAAGGTTGACCCCGGTGCCGCGAAGCTGATCGAAGGCGGCTGACGGGTGAGCCGCTGAATGGTCGGGATTGCGTGACTATTGCCTGCCGCGAGCGGCGTTATTACGAACATGGTCTGGCGGTCGGAACGTACCGTGCGCGCCGGATTAGCCGGACAGGGGAGTGCCCGCAAATAGCGGCGCGCTTCCGCCGCCGCCTCGTTGGCAGGCAATCGGGGAAGCAGCAATGGATTATGTACAAATATGGAGGGTTGCATCGTAAGCGGTGTTTTGGCACCACGGCACTGACGGCTTGATTTCAACG
>DATGGN010000103.1:0-2744 GCA_035308485.1 Rhizomicrobium sp. | reverse complement strand
GGGTTGGGCGGGTCCGCGCGGTACGGTTCATTCAGCGGCTTGCCGTTGATGGACACGACGCCTTCGCGAATTTCGAGAGTGTCGCCGGGCAGTCCGATCAATCGCTTGATGTAATCCGGCGTTCCGGGCAGCGGCGCGCGGAACACGATGATCTGCTGGCGGTGCGGATCGCGCCAGAGCCGCATATGCAGCGGGGTCATCGGCAATTCGGCTTCGTAGCCGAAGCGGCTCATCAGCAGGTGATCGCCGACGAGCAGCGTCCTCTCCATCGAACCAGAGGGAATCACGCGGGCCTGCACAATCGTTCCGGTGATGAACAGGAACGCCAGGATGACCCACAGCCAGGACAACGCCTCGCGGAGGATGAGCTTATTTATGTCCGGTTTCGCTTTGGCCTCGACCGGAAGCGTTTCTTCAACGTTCATTCGGCACCACCTGAATTTCCCCTTGAATCTCTATGCCCGGCGCTTCTTCGGGCTCGGCCGCGCGCGATTCGAGCTCGCCCTGAGAGCCGTCCACCGGGTACACGCCCGTGTAGCACGATGTGCAGAAGGAGCCGCGCGTATCTTCCACTGCGCGCCGCAAACTCGAGAGCGAAACGTAGCCCAGCGAATCGGCGCCCAGATACCTGCGTATTTCCTCGATCGAGCGTTCATTTTGCGGCGCCGGCATCCCGCCGGCGTTTTTCACGACCTGCAATGGCTGCAGATTCACAGGCGAGACGCCGGCGCCACGAAGAACCCGGCGCGATTCGAGCTCATGCTCAAAATCTTCCACTTCCTCCGGCGTGAGGCGAGGGCGCACCCGCGAATCGTCTGAGGCAATGAGCTCCTCGCGCGTCGGCGTATCGACGCCGTAATAGCACGGAGAAATTGTCGGCGGGCAGCTGATGCGCACATGAACTTCCGCGGCGCCGGCTTCGCGCACCATGCGCACAATCTTTCGGCTGGTCGTGCCGCGCACGATGGAATCGTCGACGAGAATGACGCGCTTTCCGCGGAGAATCCCCGGCACCGGATTCAGCTTCAGTTTCACGCCGAAATCGCGAATCGATTGCTGCGGCTCGATGAACGTGCGCCCGACGTAATGATTGCGAATGAGGCCCATGCGGAACGGGATGCCCGATTCCTGTGAATATCCCACCGCGGCCGGCACGCCGGAATCGGGCACCGGGACGACGATGTCGGCGGGAACCGCGTGCTCTCTCGCAAGAAGGCGGCCCAGCATTTCGCGGGTTTGCTCGACGACGCGGCCGAAGACGAGGCTATCAGGCCGCGCGAAGTAGACGTGCTCAAAAATGCATTGCTGCAGCGGCTTTTCCGGCGCGAAACGCAGCGACTCGATTC
Source organism: Rhizomicrobium sp. (assembly GCA_035308485.1). Lineage (GTDB taxonomy): Bacteria > Pseudomonadota > Alphaproteobacteria > Micropepsales > Micropepsaceae > Rhizomicrobium. The sequence goes on along the minus strand of DATGGN010000103.1, from coordinate 1,398 downwards.
CGGCGCGGGTGATGCGCAGCATTTCTCCCGGTTCGATGTCGCGCACGTAGGTTGCACCGATCAAATCAAACGCGCAAGTTTCCGAGGCCACCACCCACGCGCCGTCCAGTTGGCCGAGCGCCAGGGGGCGGAAGCCGCGGGGATCGCGCAGGGCGTACATTTCGTCGCGCGTCAGGACCAGCAGCGAGTACGCGCCTTCGACCTGGTTCAGCGCATCGGCGAGAGCGCCGGACATGTTCCGCGCCTGGCTGCGCGCCACCAGGTGCACGATCACTTCGGTGTCGCTGGTGGTCTGAAAGATGGAGCCGCGATGCTCGAGCGTGCGGCGCCATTTTGCCGCGCTGGGCAAGTTGCCGTTGTGACCGAGGGCCAGCTTGCCTTTGTTGCAGTCGATCACGATCGGCTGCGCATTCATCAGCGACGTATCGCCCGCGGTCGAGTAGCGCGTGTGGCCGAGAGCCGCGTCGCCCGGAAGGCGCGCGAGAACCTCAGGCTGGAAAATATCGGCGACGAGGCCCATGCTTTTTTCCAGGTGCAGTTCGCGGCCGTCGCTCGAAACAATCCCCGCCGATTCCTGTCCGCGATGCTGCAACGCGTAGAGCCCGAGGTAGGCCATCTTCGCGGCTTCGGGATGGCCGAAGACGCCGCACACTCCGCAGTGATCGTGAAACCGGTCGTTCTCAATTTCGATCAGGCGATTCATTCTGCCTTTCGGGTGTCCCTGCAGCGCCCGCCTTCAGGCGGGCACTTTGAAATCAGGCCAGATGCCCGCCTGAAGGCGGGCGCTACAAAATCAAAATCGCGTTCCCACACAGGCCCTTACGCCCCAGCGATCCTGCCGAGTTTGGATGGCTGGCCATTTATGAAATGGCTTCTAGCTGAGGAGCCGCCCAAGGGCTCCATTCCAGTCGTCGGCGAGAAGGGGGACATCGGCGCTGACTATTGTCCGGCCATTTAGTTCGATGCGGAATTCGCCGCGGGTGACTCGGCCAACTTCCACGACTGCCACTTCGTATTGTGCCGCAATCCGGCGCACAGCGGCAACATTTTCGGGAGTAACCGATACGATGGCTCGCGCGCCGCGTTCACCGAAGAGCGCCTCCTCGTCGGGTTCCTTGCTCGCGAGCGAAATGTTCGCTGCGAGGCCATTACTCGCAAAGCACGATTCGGCGAGCGTCACTGCGACGCCGCCGTCGCTCACGTCGTGCGCGGACTGCAGCTTGCCGTCGCCGGCGAGCGCGGCCAGCAACGCGATGAGCCGCTTTTCCGCGGCGAGATTCACGGCGGGCGGGGCTCCGGCCTCGATGCCACGAACCGTGCGCGAATATTCCGAGGAGGAGAATTCGCGCTGGATGCCGGTCGAGTCAGTCGATGGGTCCCGCGGGAGATACATTTTCA
>DATGGN010000102.1:0-34175 GCA_035308485.1 Rhizomicrobium sp. | reverse complement strand
TCCTCCGTTTGGCGCGGCAGTCTAGCGCGGATCGGCGATGATCGTGCAGCGTCCCTGTCCCTTCAAGACCGCGGCCAGCGCGCCGCGGTCGTGAATCGAGAACACAATAATCGGGATCCGGTTTTCGCGCGAAAGGCTGATTGCCGACGCATCCATCACCTTGAGATCGCGCGCCAGCACATCGTGATAGGTGAGTGTGTCGTAGCGCTCGGCCCGGGGATCGGTCTTCGGGTCGGCGCTGTAGACGCCATCGACCTGGGTCCCTTTCAGCATGGCGTCGCAGTTCATTTCGGCCGCACGCAGCGCCGCCGCCGTGTCGGTCGTGAAAAACGGATTGCCGGTGCCGGCGGCGAAAATGACCACGCGGCCCTTTTCCATGTGACGGATGGCGCGCCGCCGGATGTAGGGCTCGCAGACGCTTTCCATCGGGATGGCGGATTGCACGCGGGTGGGCACGCCGATGCGTTCGAGCACGGCCTGTACCGCGAGCGCGTTCATGACCGTCGCCAGCATGCCCATGTAGTCGGCAGTCGCGCGCTCGATGCCGTCGGCTGCCCCGGCGAGACCCCGGAAAATGTTGCCGCCGCCGATGACGAGACAGACCTGTACGCCGTGAGCGCTCGCGTCCTTCACGTCGGCTGCGATGCGTTCGACCGTACCGATGTCGAGTCCGTAATTCTGCGCGCCCATCAAGGCTTCGCCCGAGATTTTGAGCAATACCCGCCCGTATCCCGGCCTGTCAGCCATGATGACGCCCTCCCCTTCCCTCAGTGACCGGCCATCGCCTTCACTTCATCGGCGAAGTCGCCGCCGTCCGGCCGTTCGATGCCCTCGCCCACGGCGAAGCGCAGAAAGCCCGCGATCTCGACCGGTGCGCCGGCGTCTTTGGACGCTCGTTCCACCACTTTGGCGATTTGCGTCTCGTTGTCGATGGCAAAGATCTGCGAAAGCAGCACCGCCTCTTCGTAGAATTTGCGCATCCTTCCTTCGATCATCTTTTCGATGACGTTTTCAGGCTTGCCCGATTGCCGGGCGATCTCGCCCTGGACGCTGCGCTCGCGCGCCACCACATCGGCCGGCAGCCCTTCCGGCGTCAGCGACTGGGGCGCCGCAAAAGCGATGTGCATGGCAAGCTGCTTGGCGACCGGCGCGATCTTTTCGGGAGCGGCGGTGGAGCGAAGCGCGACGAGAACCCCGATGCGACCGAGTTCCGGCGCGGCCGCGTTGTGCACGTAGGGCACGACGATGCCGGGCTCGACTTCGAGCACGGCTGTACGGCGTACGCTCATGTTCTCGCCGATATTGGCGATCATGTTGGTGAGCGACTCCTGCACCGCGGATCCGCTCGCCATCCTTGACCCCAGCAGACGGTCGAGATCGCCGCCGGCGTCGAGCGCAAGGGCCGCGCTTTCCTTTGCGAATGCCTTGAACGTCTCGTTCCGCGCGACGAAGTCGGTTTCGGAATTGACTTCGACCAGGGCGCCCTTGTTGCCGCGCACCGCCACGCCGACGAGCCCTTCGGCCGCCACGCGCCCCGCCTTCTTCGCCGCTTTCGAAATCCCTTTCTTGCGCAGCCAGTCGACGGCGGCTTCCACGTCGCCCGCGGTTTCGGCGAGCGCCGTTTTGCAGTCCATCATGCCCGCGCCCGTTTTCTCGCGCAGGTCCTTCACCATTCCGGCCGTGATGTTTGCCATATCTCGATCAATTCCTGTCTCACCGGGACGGGATATCGTGTCCCGGAGCTGTGACGCGACGCCGGTCTTCCGGCTTCGGGGACACGATATCCTGTCCCCTTAATTGTTGAACGCGAGCGGCTTACGGGGCTGCGGCAGCAGCGGATTCGCCCGGCTCTGCGGACAGCACGCGCGGTTCGTCCTGCGACTCTTCGGCTTCGCCGAGGTCGATTCCGGCGGCGGTCTGGCTCTCGCCCAATCCGTCGATGATCGCACGGGCGACAAGATCGCAGTACAGCGACAGCGCGCGCGCCGCATCGTCATTCCCCGGAATGGGATAGGCGATGCCGTCGGGATTGGAATTGGAATCGACGATGGCTGCGACGGGGATGCCGAGCTTCCGCGCTTCCGCGACCGCAATCTCTTCCTTGTTGGTGTCGATCACGAACAGCATGTTGGGAAGGCCGCCCATCTCCTTGATGCCGCCAAGCGAGCGCTCGAGCTTGTCGCGCTCGCGCAGAAGGCCGAGGAGTTCCTTCTTGGTCAGTCCGGACCCGGCGGCGGAGTTGAGCGTCTCCTCGATCCCGCGCAGCCGCTTGATGGAGTTCGAGATCGTCTGCCAGTTCGTCAGCGTGCCGCCGAGCCAGCGATTGTTGATGTAATACTGCGCGCAGCGTTTGGCCGCGGCCGCGATCGGCTCGCTTGCCTGCCGCTTGGTGCCGACGAAGAGGACGCGCCCACCCCCGGCCACGACGTCCCGAAGCGCGACAAGCGCCTGGTGCAGAAGCGGTACGGTCTGGGTGAGATCGATGATGTGAATCGAATTGCGCGAGCCGTAGATGTAGGGCGCCATTTTCGGGTTCCAGCGCTGCGTGCGATGGCCGAAATGCGCGCCCGACTCCAGAAGCTGGCGCATGGTGAATTCTGGCAATGCCATGAGGTTCAGGCTCCTTTTCCGGTTTAACCTGACGCGAGGGGACCACCCCGAAGGGCAACCGGACGGGTTTGGGGCAACTCACCCCTGCACCCACCCTGCGCGTGCGGAATGGCAGGGTTTATAGGTAGTCGGGTTGACGGGCGCAAGCAGGCATGGCCGAAAGAGGGCATGCTGCAAATCGCTCCAAAATCCCCCATCCGCCACGCCATCCAGAACCTCTCGCCGAACGGAATCGGCCTTGTTTCCGAGACGGCGCTCCATGATCCGGATGTCATCGCCCTCTGGTTCGGCGAGAGCGACCTCGTCACGCCGGACTTCATCCGCGAGGGCGCGAAGCGCGCGCTCGACGAAGGCAAGACCTTCTACACCAACGCGGGCGGCATCACCCCCTTGCGCGAAGCGATCCGCGCCTTTCACCGCCGCACCGCCGGTGCGGAGGTGGACCTCCGGCGCATCACGGTTCCGGGCTCGGCGATGCTGGCGGTCATTTGCGCGCTGCAATGCCTCGTCGACAGCGGCGACAACGTCGTCGCGGTCTCGCCCGTGTGGCCCAACATTTTCCAGGCCGCCGAAATCTGCGGCGCCGAAGTCAGGTTTGCGCAGCTCGTGGACGACTGGCACGCGTCGCCGCCGCGCTGGCGGTTCGATTTCGAGCGTGTGGTTGCGGCCTGTGACGCACGCACGAAAGCCATCTTCATCGCCTCGCCCGGCAACCCGACCGGCTGGATCATGTCGCGCGAGGAACAGGTCGCGCTCCTCGAGTTCGCGCGGGAACGCGGCATTGCGATCATCAGCGACGAAGTGTACGGCACGATCCTGTACGACGGCCGCAGCCACGCGCCGTCGTTCCTGAACGTGGCGGAGCCCGACGACGCGGTTTTCGTCATCAACAGCTTCTCCAAACCCTGGGCCATGACCGGCTGGCGCATCGGCTGGCTTGTACATCCGCTCCCGATCGCGCGGCAGATGTGGATGATCTCCGCCGCCGACAACACCGGCGCCACCACTTTCGCGCAATACGGCGCGCTCGCCGCGCTCTCGCCCGAAGGCGACGCGTTTCGCGGCGAGATGCTCGCCCGCTGCCGCGCCGGCAGGGACGTTGTACAGGACTGGATCGCCTCGCAGAACCGTATCCGCTGGATCGAGCCGGAAGGCGCGTTCTACGGCTTCCTGCACATCGACGGCCTGCGCGACAGCCTGGGCTTCGCCATGGACCTCGTGAAGAAGGGACGCGTGGGCGTGGCGCCGGGCTCCGCCTTCAGTTTCCCGGGTGATACACAGGCCGATTCGTACCTGCGCATCTGTTTCGCCCAGGATGCGAAACGGATCGCCGCCGGCCTCGATCGTCTCGGCAAGGCCATCGCGGAGCTTTCCTGAAACTGCTCAAGTCACGTCGGGGCAACACGGACTGAAAAAGGGAACGTTCTGTACGTTCATGACGTGCCTCGGTACCGCAGGCTGCTGTGATCGGGTTTTGGGCCCGGGGGTAGTGGCTCATTTTGAATTCTTGGGCGTGTAGTTTGGGTTTGGCATGGTCAGCCGGACCGCATGTGTCTTGATTGGGTAACCGAGAACCACGGCCACAAGCGTGCCCGCCAGTATTGCCCAAGCGATGTGAACGCGAAGCCATCGGCGGACGGCATAGGCAACGAGCGCGCCAATGAGAATTGGCGGTCCGAACGCGAGAGCCCAACGCTCGATCAGTTCGATCATGCCGCTTTCTTTTTGTAAGGTCCGCGCTTCGCGACAGGAGCCTCTTGGGCCGCGATAAGCGCCGCAACGTCCGTCATGTCCCACACGCGATCCGTCACGCCAGCGGCCATTGCAGGAGTGACGCGAAGCGTCTTGTGAATGCGGCAGAAATTGTAGTGCATGTAGTGGAGCGCCACGGAAAGCGCGTGGTTTTCGAGCTTCTTTGAGAAGGCGTTTGTTAGGCGAGTAAAGCGGCGGATGCTCATTCGCATTGTGAGGTTTTGGCGCTCGACAAAGCTTGTCGAGATGTGTCGAACATCGGGGCGCCCTTCGACGCGGTGCATTACGGAGCCGTTGCAAACTGCGGGGCTATAGCGGCGCTCGCCTTCGGGTGCCGGGCCGTACACCTTCACCAGCATGGCGTAATCAACGTCCGCACCGAAAGAGCCTTCGATTGCTTCCAGATACGCCTTGTGACCGTCCGTTGTGATCTGGACGCGATTGCGAAGGCGGCTCGCCAGATCGTCCGTGAAAGCGATTGCGGTTTCCGAGCTACGGTCGCCAATGCGCCACGACGCGACCAGCTTTGTGTCAGCGTCGAGCGCTACCCACGTCCAAGCGTCTCCTGCATCGTGCGGGGCCGCTTTAGCACCCGCGACGTTTTTTTGCTTCGCGTAAACGAAGCTCCAGATTTCGTCCAACTGGAGCCTTTTGCAGGGAAGATCACGAAGCGCCCTGTCCTGATATTCGGCGCAGACCCGGCCAGCGTCCGTAAACAGCTTGCAAACCGTATTGTAGGACACGTCCGCCGCGCGGGACGTGGCACGAAGGCTCATACCTTCGACTAGGAGGGTCAGGACTTGGGCGCGCTTGGCGAGGTCGAGCTTGTTCATGCCCACTAACATAGTGGGTTCTCCTAGAGCGGTCAAGCACAAAGTTTCAATTTAAATCGGGTGCGGTTTTTCCCTTAATTTCAGGGGTATGATCTTGCTTGCGTTCAAGAAACCGGGCGGCGTTCCGGCCAAACTTTCAATATCAGCGATATTTAGTTTGAGAGTGTTCGCGATCTGTCCCCGGGTTTGAACGCCATTTTCAACGAGCATTGCCAAAGCGCCGTTCAAGAGCGTTGGCCGCTCTGGCTCAAATAGATCATCCAATGGCTCCGCATTGCGCATGTTTTTTTGGGCAATCTGTCTCCACAAATACGAAACCTGGTTGCGGTTCAACAGACCAAGGTCTTTGCACCGGTAGATCATCGCTTGTACTGACACTCGCCAACGTGTTTTTAATTCCAGAAAGTAGTCGATGGACGTAGAGATTACCTCTCTGGCAAACGTCCGACGGGGAAGCAGAAAAGCGCCCGCGAAATAGTTTGCCTGCCGCTCAATCATTGGAAGGTTATCAGAGGTGACTTCGATGTGAGCGTGTGCCAAGAGGTGAAGCAATTCATGCGCTAGGTCGAAATTTTCCCGCGGCAATGAACCTTTATCATCGGAGAACAAAACGTACGCGCGTCCATCAATCCACTGAGAGACCGCATCCATATCAGAACAGTTCACCCGTTCCTTTACGAGGATAACGCCGTTTGTCTCTAGCGTTGGCGCAAGGTGTGCAATCGGAAGTTCATCCAAGTTCCAATGCTCTCTCGCAATTTCCGCTGCTCGTTCAAGTGCTGCGGTATCGTCCCAATCGCGAGGTAGCGGAATTTCTGGAAGGTTTAGTCCGGGCAATTCAATGAATCGACCGACGTAGTCCACTATATCCGCAGCCCATTCCAGCCGGCGCCCTATCCGCAACCGATCAGGTTTTGACATTCGCGCCAGTGAGCGCCAATTGGGTTTTACAGCACTTTCTCGGCGCCGCCGTTCCGATGTAAAGAACGCCGGGGGCAATGCGGTGAGCTTGATAATCTTTGTGAGCATCTCCGGGCCGGGAGAATGTTGCCCTATCTCGTATTGCCCAATTGCTTGCGTTGAGACGCCAAGCTGTTCGCCAAAGGATTCGCGCGTATAGCCGCGCGATTCCCTTGCCTCTTTGATACGCTCAGGAATGACAGGGGGAAGATCGCGGCGAAACAGATCGCCAGTCATTCGACTTCCCCGGTATCGGGCTCTTCTTCAAGAGAACGTGCGATTTCCTCTCGAAATTTGAGTAGGAGCGCAGGATTTGGAGCGCTTGATTTGGTCGCAGCACTTCCCCGAGAACTCTCCGTCATCGTGACATGCTTGAGAATGTCCAAGTGTGCGAGCCATTCCGTTTGATGCTTGTCTGGCATACCCGCACACAAATGAGTCAGCTTGCCTTTGGGCGTCGCTCCCCATGCCAAGTAGCCAAAAAGCAACGGCACGGATTCAAGCGCTTTGTGAAGCGGGACTAGCTTCCCGTCCTCGAACAGGTCCGCAACATTGGATGCGCGGCGGTCTTGTCGTATTTGCGCCTCAACGGGGAACGCATCCGCATCATCCGTGCGTACAATGTGAATCTCGATCCCCTGCGAGGTAATACTCAACAGGTGCACGGGCGCATTATCGACCCGAATTTCAACGGCCTTGAACGGAAGCTCACCCGACCGGCAAAGCGCTTGTATTCGCCACATAATGGCGGCGCGGCGAAGCATTCCCTTTTGGTCCGTTCCGACCAATGTCATTAAGAATGGTGTGGACCGGCGAACGTCGTCCGCGATCAGGACCCCTTCGCGCACACCTCGCGCCAAAATCGACCAAGTTGATTCGGGGTACGCCTCTATAAGGCGCGCTCTGAACTCCTCCGACATACCAAACCTCGCTTCGCACCGGCAGATGAAAGAGTTTTACGCAAAGTGCCGGTAGACCGCAAGTATTTTCCGCAAATCATCCCCAACGTTTTTTGGCTGCCTTTTTGGCGATTTCCTTGCGCCGCTTGGCCGAAAGGCTCTTGGCGCGAGCTACCCCGCCTTTCAGCCCGCCGCGGCGCCCAAGGGAAACGGCGGCGGGGTCTTTGCTGGAATCGTCTGGCATAGGCGCGACAGGCTCGTCCGCTTCGCCCACGGAAAGGTCCACGATCAGCTTGCCGAGTTGGTTCGCGTCGCGGGGTCTTTGGGGTTTGCTTGACCGCTTAGGCATGGAGCGATAACGGCACCTTGCGGTCAGCGTGTCAACGGCGGCAAATTTCAAAATGCGTCACTACCGGCCCGGGAAAGAACTTGCGAAAGCCGGGAAGATTTATTTGCCGGCGCCGGGGGGCACCCAGCTGCCCATTTCGTGATGACTGGTGATCTGCTCGGCGTCGTGCTGGCGCGTCGCCCACCATTTCCGGGCGTGACATTCCTTGCCGCCACCGAGCCGTGTTCCTGTCAGGGGCGCGACCGTTTCGCAAATGGTATCCTCGTTGGCGTCCGCGGCCATTTTGCCGACGGCGGCAGAAGCAGGCGTGGCGGTTGCCGCCGGCGTATGGACGTCCGTTGCAGGCGCGACGGCAGGCGTTGCGGGCGACGCAGGTGTTTGAGCGCTTATGGATGGAACGACCGTCGGCGCAGAGGAATCGTCGGCGACGGCGGCGCCACTGACGAACACCAGGGCGGCTATCGCAATGGCAACCGGCAGCTTCATGTTCGAGAACTCTTTTGGTCCGGGACGAAACTGTCTCACAGTCCGAAAAAACCCCGGCATCACGATTTGGTGTTGCTGCCCGCTGTAGCGGTGGCCGCTTATCGGCCCGTTCTTTTTTGAATCTCCCTGCTTTTTTTCCCTGCACCAGGGAAAACCGTCTGTACGCTTGTGATCCTTGCCGCGCGGTCCCGGCCCTGCCGGCGTGATGCCGGAGCTTCGCTTGGGCGAAGACCGGCGGCCTGCTCGTGGAAGACGCGGCAGTTATCTTCGCGCCAACTGCTTTCCTGTCCACAGTCTATTTGGCGAGGCCGTCCGACTTTGGGAACGCGTCCACCATGGCTGATTGTTGCACTTTCAAGAGCAGCTCGTATTGGCGGCCGATGGCTTCCCACAGGGCCGCGGCTTTCAGCCATTCATCCCGGCTGGCCGTGTCCACGCACGCATTGGCCCGCTCGTATGCGTCCAGGGCCTGTCGCCTCGCATATTCGATCCTCTCCATGACAAACGCCCCGTTTTTGATCAGCCCATCCAGGGCCATTAACACCAAATGTGACAGATTTATTTCAATAACATTTGTTGGGAAAATCGTTCCCGGCAAACGGTTTTTTGGATCGGCGCGGGGCGGGATTCCAGCTGCCTCCCGGCGGTTCCCGCGTCCGACGGCCGTCGCGCCGCAATACCGACAGTTCCCTGAGAAAGTCCCTCACGGGGAGCCCTTCGAATCGAACATGTTCCTGTAATCATTGGGTTTTTCGATTTTGCGGTTCCAACTTTTGCTGAAATTCCCTCAGGAATTCCCTGACTGAGGGAATTTTCGGCCTGTACATTCGCAATCGTCCCCGGGGACCCATCCGCGCCTGTGGCCCGCCTTGATCGCGCCATCCTCGCTGCCGTTCCGCAGCTTTGCTTTCCTCCCGAGCGGCGCGTGCGCTGGCGCAGTGTTGCACCGTGTGGGGAAAGACGAACGAACCCGCGCAACTGCCACACCCGTTTTTTTTCTGCCTTTTTCCCTGCACCAGGCAAAATAGCGGCCGGGCCGTTGTCGACGGGAGCGCAAGCTTGGCTAAGCCCGGCCGGCGGGTAACGCCAGGCAATCTCCTTCATGCACCTTTCAAAGAGCGACAGCTCCCAATATACCATTTCGGTAGCACAGTCAACTGCCTTGGGGACATGCCGTTGACCGCGGAAACGGCCTCTCTATCCTGATGGCGAACCGGCGCCGACAGGGAGGGAGAAATGGCCAACACGCATCGGGGTGCCTGCTTTTGCGGGGCCGTGGAGATCGAGGTTTCGGGCGAGCCGGAGGCCATGGGCTACTGCCATTGCCGGTCGTGCCGTTCGTGGTCCGGCGGTCCGGTGAACGCCTTCAGCCTGTGGAAGCCCGGCGCCGTGAAGGTCACGAAAGGCGCATCCGATATGGGTACGTTCACGAAAACGCCGGTCAGCGAACGCAAATACTGCACGAAATGCGGCGGGCACCTGATGACCAACCATCCGCCGCTCGGCCTTGTCGACGTGTTTTCGGCGACGATTCCATCGCTCGATTTCCGGCCCGGTGTACACGTCAACTATTCGGAGACCGTGCTTCGCATGAAGGACGGCCTGCCGAAGCTGAAGGACTTTCCGAAGGAATTCGGCGGCTCGGGCGAGAGCGTGGCGGAGTAGGTGCGTGTGGGCTGCGCCGCTCAGACCAGAATTACGGTGTCGCTGTACTCGGCAAGCCTCCCGTCCGATGTCAAAAGTCGAGCCGGCTCGGTAATCGCCTGAGCGATCAGAATGCGGTCAAACGGATCGCTATGAATGTTCGCCAATGTGTCGACCGCCGCCGCATGAGAAGCCGAAACTGAAAGCATTTCGTAACCTGCCGCCAAGAAATTTTTCAGGGCGTCGCGACCGGACATCGGCATTGCGTTCATCTTTCCGCGCGCGATCGCATGCTTGATCGCGATTTCCCACACCGTCGCTGCACTCACGACAATGGAATTTTCGCGATCATTGATGAGAATTCTGGCCTGTCGAGGGAGCCGGACGTGATCCACGATTGCCCATAAGGCAATATGCGTGTCGAGGAGAATTCTCACTTCACTTTGCCGGTAAACAGTCTCTCAACAAGAGCATTGTCAGCATCGATGTCATCAGGAATGACGTATTTTCCCTTGGCCACGCCAATGCGTTTCCCCCGCGAGGCAACGCGCACAGGGACAAGTTTCGCTGCGGGCCGTCCATTTCGCGCAATGATGATTTCGCGCTCCACGCCGGTTTCCACGGCTTCGACCAGCCGCGACAGATTGGTCTTCGCTTCGAGCATGTTGACGACGGACATATTGCCTTCCTGGCTAATTCTGACTAATGTAGCAGAGCCTGCATTCGGAGGCAACAGACCGGGTCACGAGCTGCCGATTCGGAGGATAAAAATGACCAGCGTCCCTGGAAAACCCCGAAAGTCGCGCGTTAGATACCTTTGCAACCAATGCGGAAGCGATGATGTTACGATCGATGCTTGGGCAGTTTGGAATACCGAAACTCAGGCTTGGGAGCTAGGGGGCACGTTGGATTACACTCACTGCGAGACCTGCGATGAAGAATGTCGCATCGAGGAGGTCGCGCAGTAGAAAAATCTGGTAAAGCAACAAGGAGCAGCATGAGACTCGGCCAAAGCCAGTATTTTGCTCCGTTTGCCTGTCTAAGCTGCGACCCCAATTAGAACCAGCGGAACGCCTGGCACCCCCCGACCCTCTCTAATAAGGTTGTACAGTTCCTTTTCATACCAGGCAATCCCAGTCGACATATTTCGAACGCGCTTGCCGCTGTCTCGCAATGTCGAGGCAGAGAGTGATTTCATAGGCACGATTTCCACGCCCACGTCGATGACATCTCCCACATAAAATGCGAGATGTTTTACAAAGAGGTCGTATGCCACGGCAAAGTACTTGCCAAATTGCACTTCGACCGCGACACGATCCTTGACAAAGTCCGTTTGATTGAACGATCGCGTCGCTTCTTGTCCTGCGGCGAGAATCTCGGCTCTTTGTTCGTCGGGGCTCATGTTCAGTGTTTTTCGGATTAATTTGGCATCCTTAGTGACCCAGTAGGACGCTGTGCGCTGTTTCCAACCGCGCTTCGAAAATCCAGCGTCAACCGCCTCGTTGAGCTGCCTTGGCGAGAGTAGGAGCTCGCCCTTCATGGTTTTTTCTTTCGATACTTTTGTTCGATATTTGCGAACATCCACCTCCGCAATAACCTTTTCGATTTCGGACCACAGGCCTGGTTTGTGCACTTTGATAAATTCGTAGCCATTGAGGTGGGAATAATACTCGGCGATCCTCATCGGTGGCCGCCGTAGGGTTTGCCCGGATCGTAGACTGGCCGGTCCATCGGACGCGTCCGCAATTGCCCGGCCTGAAGCGCATTCACTCGGTCCCAGGCAATGTCAACATACTGTTGCACGATATCGCAGCCGTATCCCGTTCGATCATGTTTGAGCGCCGCGATGACCGCCGAACCAACACCCATGTACGGATCAAACACAGCGTCACCTTCGTCCGTCAATGACAGTACAAGCCGCTCGACCAACTCGACGGGAAATTGACAAGGATGAATAGTTTTTTCGACGTGGTTGTTCTTCACGTTGGGAAAAATCCAGACATCACCGGGATTTTTCCCAAGCGGATTGCACGAAAGTTGTCCGGCTTTCGGACCCTTGAAATACTTCTTGCCGGGATATTTGGAGGGCACGCGAATGGGATCGAGCTTAAAGGTGTAATCGTCGCCCTTTGTGAACCAGAGAATGGTCTCATATCGTCCAGACAACCGCTTTGAGCAATGCAAACCGTGCTCGAAATGCCAGATGATTCGATTGCGCAGCTTGAGTCCATGGTCCCGAAAAACCGGGTAGAGCACGATGTCCAGCGGAAATATCTCACCGTTCTGGACGTGGTTGCCAACCTGCCAGCAGATCGAGCCCTGCGGATGCAGGACCCTCACACACTCGGCGATTGTTTTGGCCTGAGCCTGGATATAGGCGTCCAGCGGAGCTTTCGCCTCGTAAATTTTCCCGATATTGTACGGAGGTGAGGTGACAACCAGCTTTATCGAACGGCTTTTCAGCAATCGCATGAACGTCAGGTTGTCCTGACATGCCATCACGGCGCGTTCGTCGGACTCGAATTTCAGTGCGGTAGCCGCGCCCATGGTCGCTTCTTACACCGATTCGACCGCCGCCACGCCGGGCAGCGCCTGGATCGTCGTCTTCATCGCCGAGGTCACGAGCTGGCGGTCTTTCAGGCGGATTTCGACGTCCTCGCCTTCGGCGCCGGGGACGACGAGCGTGATGATGCCCTTGCCGCTCGTCCCGTTCGCGCGCATCTGCCCGGCGATGGCCGAGAGCGGCTGAACGTCATCGAGGCGGATGCGCAGGCCCTCGCCCGCTTCGGCCGCGGCCTTGTCGAGATCGGACACCGACAGCGCGCGCAGTTTCAGCTCCTCGTCGATCCAGTCGGCCGACACCGACAGGAGCACCGATTTGCCCGCTTCGAGCAGCGGGCGCGCCGCGCTCAACACCTCCGAGAACACCATCACTTCGAACATGCCGGTCGGATCGGAAAGCGAGAGGAATCCGTACGGCTGGTCGTTGCGGCCGCGCCGCTCCTGTTTCTTGATGATCGTGCCCGCCATCACGGCGCGAAAGCTGGAACGGCGGCGGTCTTCCTGCAGCGCCGTGCAGCTGATGACACCAAGCCGCTTCAGCGCCGCTTCGTAATTGTCGAGCGGATGGCCCGAGAGATAGAAGCCGATGGCGCCGAACTCCTCGCTCAACCGCTCATGCGGCGGCCAGTCCTCGACCGTCGCAAGGCGCAACTCGTGCTTCACCTCGGCGGCGCCGAACAGCGTCGATTGCCCGCTCTCGCGGTCGCGCGTTGTACGCGCCGCGTCACCCAGAATGGCGTCGGAGGATTCCACCAGCTGGCGGCGGTTGCGGGAGAGGCTGTCGAAGGCGCCGGCGCGCACGAGGCTTTCCAGCGCCCGCTTGTTCACGAGCTTCGCGTCCACGCGGCGCGCGAAATCGGCGATGCTCGTGAAGGGCCCTTCCGCCTGCCGCATCGCGATGACGTGTTCCATCGCCTGGCGGCCCACGCCTTTCACCGCGGCGAGCGCATAAAAGACGACGCCCTTTTCGCTGTCGCAGGTGAAGAACGCGTCGGAGCGGTTGATGTCGGGCGGCGCGACCTTGATGCCGAGGCGCTTCGCTTCCTGGCGGAAGACGTTGAGCCGGTCGGTCGAGCCGATATCGAGCGTCATGGACGCGGCGAGGAATTCGACCGGATAGTTGGCCTTGAGATAGGCCGTCTGGTAGGCGACCTGCGCGTACGCCGCAGCGTGGCCCTTGTTGAAGCCGTAGCCCGCGAATTTCGCCGCCTGTTCGAAAATCGTCTCGGCGATGTTCTTCGCGATGCCCTTGGCGCCCGCGCCTTTCACGAATGTCTCGCGGTGCTTGGCCATTTCGGCCGGGATCTTCTTGCCCATGGCGCGGCGCAGGAGATCGGCCTGCCCCATCGAATAGCCGCCGAGCTCGCGCGCGATGCGCATCACGTCTTCCTGGTACGTCATCACGCCGAAGGTCTCGGCGAGGATGGGCTCGAGCGCCGGATGGAGATATTCGGGCCGTTCGCGGCCGCGCTTGCAGGCGATGTATTTCGGGATCGAATCCATCGGCCCCGGCCTGTACAGTGCCACCAGCGCGACCAGATCGTTGATGTGGTCGGGCTTCATCTTGCGCATGAGATCGCGCATCCCGGCCCCTTCGAGCTGGAACACGCCCACGCTCTCGCCGCGCGCCAGCATTTCGAAGGTCGCGGTGTCCTCGAAGCCGATATCCTGGGTGTCGAGCTGAATGCCGCGGCGCTTCAGGAGCTCTTCCGCCTTGGCGATCACCGTCAGCGTTTTCAGGCCGAGAAAGTCGAATTTGACCAGGCCCGCCTTCTCCGCATCCTCGTAGTCGAATTGCGTAACCGGCATTTCGGAGCGCGGATCGCGGTAGAGCGGCACGACCTCGTCGAGCGGCCGGTCGCCGATGACGACACCGGCGGGGTGGGTCGAGGCATGGCGGTACAGCCCCTCGATCTTTTCGACGATCGCGAACAGTTTGCGCGCCTGCGGCTCCTGTTCCGCGATCCCCTGCAGGCGCGGCTCGCCCTCGATCGCGTCCGTGATCGACACGGGCTTGCCCGGCGGATTGGGCACGAGCTTGGCGATGCGATCGACGAGGCCGAGCGGCATCTGCAGGACGCGCCCGGCGTCGCGCACCGCCGCCCGCGCCTGCAGCGAACCGAGCGCGATGATGTGCGCCACGCGGTCGACACCGTATTTCTGCTGTACGTAGCGCACCACTTCGTCGCGGCGCTCCTGGCAGAAATCGATGTCGAAATCCGGCATCGAGATGCGCTCCGGATTGAGGAAGCGCTCGAACAGGAGCCCGAAACGAATAGGATCGAGATTGGTGATGTCGAGCGACCAGGCGACCAGCGAGGTCGCGCCCGAGCCGCGCACGCCGACGGGAATGCCTTGCGCCCGCGTCCATTTCATGAAGTCGGAGACGATCAGGAAGTAGCCCGCGAAGTTCATTCGCAGGATCACATCGAGCTCGTAGGCGAGACGGTCGCGATAGACCTTTTCGTCGGCGTGCGCGCCGTGGGTGGCAAGGCGGAGCGCCAGTCCCGCTTCGGCCTGCGCGTGCAACTCCTCTTCCGGCGAGAGGCCGGATTCGGGAACGAATTTCGGCAGGATGGGATCGCGCTTCTTGGGCCGGAAGGCGCAGCGCCTCGCGATCTCGATCGTGTTCTGGATGGCTTCCGGCAGGTCGGCGAACTGCGCCGTCATCTCCGCCGGAGATTTGAAGCGGTGCTCGCGCGTCAGCCGCCGGCGGTCCTCCTGCGAAACGAAGGAGGCATCGGCGATGCAGAGCAGCGCATCGTGCGCCTCGTACATATCGGGCGGGCCGAAATGCACGTCGTTCGTTGCCACCAGCGGCAGCTTCTTCTCATAGGCGAGCGCGATCAGCCGCTCCTCGGTCGCGCGCTCGTCCTCGAGACCGTGGCGCTGCAGCTCCACGTAAAGCCTGTTCCCGAAAATCCCGTACAGCCGGTCGAGGAGCGCGCCGGCAGCCTCGCTCTGTCCTTCGACGAGAAGACGGTTCAGCGGCCCCCCAGGTCCGCCGGTCAGCGCGATCAATCCTTCGCCGTGCTCTGCGAGTTTCTCCCACTTCGCGTGCGCCCAGTCGCCGGGTTCGACGTCGAGATAGGCGCCGCTCAGGAGCTTCGCGAGGTTGCGGTAGCCCGCCTCGTCCTGGACAAGGAGCGGCAGTCCAACCGGCTTTTCGCGCATGAAGCCCGGCGCGAGAGCCGCCTTCTCGTCCAGATCGACCGAAAGCAGGGCGCCGATGATCGGCTGCACACCGGCCTTGGCGAGCGTCTCGCTGATCTCGTAGACGCCGAACAGGTTGTTGACGTCCGTCACCGCAACCGCGGGCATGCCCTGCGCCCGCGCCAGCTCGGCGATCTCGTCCGGCCGGATCGCGCCTTCGAGCAGCGAATAGGCGCTCTTCACCCGCAGGTGCACGAAATTCGCGGGCTTGCGCTCCTGCGCCATCGCGGTCACTCCGATTCCATGCCTCGTCTCGGCCGGAGTATCGCGGCGCCGGGCTCCCGTGCGAACGCCCGCGTTCAGCCGTCGGGCTTAAAAGGTGTGGAGAACCGCCGGCGCGATCTCGGTCAGCAGGAACGCGCTGCCGATAAACACCACGAGCCCAAACCCCGCCGCCGCGTCCATGAGCCATTCCCGCATCGGTCCCTCCTGTCCTGTAGCCGAAAAGTTCATTCTATGTTCTCTTTTCGTACTGTCAAGAACAAAAGCGGTACGATTAAGGCCGCGGACCTCCCCCGGGACCGCGGGCGTCCTCGCCCGCACCGGGTGAGCCGGCCTCAATGCCCGGCGAGACGGCACGCTCTCCGTCGCGCTCCGCTGACGTTCCGCGCGTTGCGGGCGAGGACGCCCGCGGTCCCGGGAATGGCCCCTATTTCTCGGCTTCGAGTTCCTTGCGCGCGGCGGCGAGTTCCTTCGCCTGCGCGGCTGTGACATTGGGGTATTGGAGGTCGAGCTTCTCCATGGCCTCGACGATGGCGGCCGCCACAACGAGGCGCGTGAACCATTTGTTGTCTGCAGGTACAACGAACCACGGCGCCCCTTTGGAGGCCGTCGCGCGGATCGCCTCCTGATAGGCCTGTATGTAGTCGTTCCAGTATCGGCGCTCGCGAGCATCCGATGCCGAAAATTTCCAGTTCTTGTCCGGCTTGTCGAGGCGATCGAGGAAGCGCTTCTTCTGTTCCCTGTACGACAGGTTCAGGTAGAATTTGAGGATGACCACGCCCTGGCGGGTGAGATAGTCCTCGAACCGCGCGATGTCGGCCAGCCGCTCGTTCCACACATTCTTCCCGACGAGCTCGGGCGGGATCTTCTGCGCATCGAGCAGGTGGGGATGCACGCGCACCACGAGCACCTCCTCGTACCAGGAACGGTTGAAAATGCCGATGCGCCCCCGCTCGGGCAGCTTCGTGGAGCAGCGCCAGAGGAAATCGTGAGACAGCTCTTCGTCCGAGGGCTGCTTGAACGAGACGACATCGCAGCCTTCAGGATTGATGCGCGACATGACATGCTTGATGGTGCTGTCCTTCCCCGCTGCGTCCATTCCCTGAAAAACCAGCAGCAGGGACCAGGAATCCTGCGCGTACAGCATCTCCTGCTCCATCGCCAGCCATTCCGAGCCGCGATCAAGGAGGTGCGCCGCTTCCTCCTTGTCCATCTTGATCCCCAGCGTGTCGCCGGGATCGAAGTCCTTCAGGCGGAAATTCCTGCCATCGGTGACGCGGTACGGTTCGACGTACTTTTTCAGGGTCGCTATGATTTCCTGGCGCGGCAATGGCTCGTTCCTCCCGAATGCTCGTGGTGGACTATAAACGCGCAGGTGCCGCCGGGGACACGGCAGGACCCGGGACCGCGGGGGAAACCTACCGAGGCATTTCAGACAGCTGGCCGGCGTGGAGAAGAAGCGCGCGGTCCATGCGGGCGGCGAGAGCGCCGTTGTGGGTGGCGACGAGCGCCGCAAGACCTTCGGCGTGAACGAGATCGACCAGCGCGGCGAAGACGTCGTCCGCGGTCTTCGGGTCGAGGTTGCCCGTCGGCTCGTCCGCGAGAAGCAGGCTCGGATGGTTGGCAAGCGCCCGCGCAATGGCGACGCGCTGCTGCTCGCCGCCGGAGAGTTGCGCCGGACGGTGCGTCAGCCGCTTGCCCAATCCAAGCCGGTCGAGAATGCGAGCCGCTTCCTGCCCGGCGTCGCGTTTGGACTTCCCGGCGATCAGCTGCGGGATGACGACGTTCTCGAGCGCGCTGAACTCCGGCAGGAGATGATGCGCCTGATAGACGAACCCGATGCGATCGCGTCGGAGCCGCGTCCGTTCGCCGTCTCCGAGCAGCGCGGCGGAGAGGCCGTCTATATAGATCTCCCCCGCGCTCGGCGCTTCGAGCAGTCCCGCCATGTGCAGGAGCGACGATTTCCCCGCTCCCGACTGGCCGACGAGCGCGACGAGTTCGCCGCGCGCGACCGCGAGGCTCACGTCACCGAACACTTCGAGCGTCGCTTCACCCTGTACGTAGCGCCGCGCCACGGATTCAAGGCGCAGGACAGGCGCCTCACTCATACCGGAGCGCCTCGACCGGATCGAGGCGCGCGGCCCGCCAGGAGGGATAAAGCGTCGCAAGGAAGGAAAGCGCGAGGGCCATGACGACGACGGCAATTACTTCGCCCATGTCCATCTCCGCGGGCATGCGGCTCAGGAAATAGATCTCCGGATTGAACAGCTGCGTGCCGGTCAGGGCGGACAGCGCCTGACGGATGGATTCGATGTTCAGACAGAAGACCACGCCGATGAGGAATCCCGTGAGCGTTCCGAACACGCCGATCGATGCGCCTGCTATCAGGAACACGCGCATCACCGCGCCGCGCGCCGCGCCCATGGTGCGGAGAATCGCGATGTCCGGACTCTTGTCCTTCACCAGCATGATGAGGCCGGAGACGATGTTGAGCGCGGCGACGAGGATGATGAGCGAGAGGATCAGGAACATGACATTGCGCTCAACCTCGAGCGCGGAAAAGAAGCTCGAATTCATGTCCTGCCACGTGATGACGCGCGCCAGGGGCCCGGCGGCGCGTTGGACCGGACCGATCAGGTCGGTCACCGAATCCGGATTCTGCACCATCACTTCCAGGTTGTTCACGCTCGCGCCCATGTTGAAATAGAGCTGCGCTTCGGGAAGCGGCATGAACACGAAAGTCTGATCGTATTCGGACATGCCGATCTTGAAGGTGCCGGCAATTGTGTACGTCTTGACGCGCGGGGTGACGCCGAACGGCGTGACGTTTCCACGCGGCGCGATGAGCGTGATCCTGCCGCCGGGGAAGACATGCATCCGGTCGGCCAGCCGCGCACCGATGATTACGGCATCGCCGCCGGTGAAATGCGCAAGCGCGCCCTCGGTCAGCGATTTGGAAACCGTGGTCAGCGTCTTCAGGTCCTGCCCGCGCATGCCGCGGACGACGACGCCGCTGGCGATGCCGTTCGCCGTCGCCATCACTTCGCCGTCGACAATCGGTGCGACGCGGGTCACGCCTTTGATGCCAC
Source organism: Rhizomicrobium sp. (assembly GCA_035308485.1). Lineage (GTDB taxonomy): Bacteria > Pseudomonadota > Alphaproteobacteria > Micropepsales > Micropepsaceae > Rhizomicrobium. The sequence continues at coordinate 15,556 of DATGGN010000102.1, read as the reverse complement.
GCACCCGGGCCGCCATGGCGTCGAAATGGGTAAGCGTGCCGATCGAAGCCTGTACGGTCATGTACCCGTTCAGGCCGAGAATGCGCGACAGGAGTTCATGGCGAAAGCCGTTCATCACCGCCATGACGATGATGAGGGCGGCGACGCCGAGCGCGATCCCGACCAGCGAGAAGCCGGAAATCACGGAAACGAAGCTCTCCTGCCGCCGCGCGCGCAGATAGCGGAGCGCGATCATCCATTCGAACGGCGCAAACGCGCGGGTCTTGGAGGCCATGGTCAGCGCCGGAAGCCCTACCCTCCCCTTGAGGGAGGGTGATTTGAATCGGACGTCATGATCTGTACGGCGTAAATCTGTTCACTGCCGCGTCGACCGACAGTTCCTCGCGCGCGCCGGTCGCCCGCGTCTTCACCTCGACGACACCTTTTTCCAGTCCGCGCGGGCCGACGATCACCTGATACGGAATCCCGATCAGGTCCATGGCGGCGAACTTGGCGCCGGGGCGTTCCGCGGTATCGTCGTACAGAACGTCGCGGCCGGCAGCGGAAAGTTTCGCATAGAGATCTTCGCACGCCTTGTCGGTGGCCGCATCGCCCGCCTTCAGATTGATGAGCGCGATGTCGAACGGCGCCACGGGCTCGGGCCAGATGATTCCCGCGTCATCGTGGCTCGCCTCGATGATCGCGCCGACGAGCCGCGAGACGCCCACACCGTAGGAACCGCTTTCCACCGGATGATCCCGGCCGTCAGGCCCGGTGACGAAGGCGCGCATCGGCTCGGAATATTTTGTGCCGAAATAGAAAATCTGTCCGACTTCGATGCCGCGCGCCGAAACGCGCTTGTCGGGCGGCACCTGCGCCTCGAACTCCGCCTGGTTGTGCACATCTTCCGTCGCGGCATAGAGGCTCGAGCGCGCGCGCACGATCGGCTCGAGGTCGCCGTCGAAATCGACGTCCTCGCCCGGCACCGGCATGTCGATCAGGTCGCGGTGGCAAAAGACCTGGCTTTCGCCCGTGTCGGCGAGGATGATGAACTCGTGGCTGAGATCGCCGCCGATCGGCCCCGTCTCCGCCCGCATCGGAATGGACTTCAGTCCCATGCGCGCGAAGGTGCGCAGATAGGCGACGAACATCTTGTTGTACGATTTCCGCGCGTCCTCCCTGTCCAGATCGAACGAATAGGCGTCCTTCATCAGGAATTCGCGGCCGCGCATCACGCCGAAACGCGGACGCACCTCGTCGCGGAACTTCCACTGGATGTGGTAGAGGTTCAGCGGCAGGCTTTTGTACGAACGCACATAGGCGCGGAAGATCTCCGTCACCATGTCCTCGTTGGTCGGTCCGTACAGGAGCTCGCGCTCGTGGCGGTCGGTGATGCGCAGCATCTCCTTGCCGTACGCCTCGTAGCGGCCGGTCTCGCGCCACAGATCGGCAGGCTGAAGCGTCGGCATCAGGATTTCGATCGCCCCTGCCCTGTTCTGCTCCTCGCGCACGATCTCTTCGATCTTGCGCAGCACGCGGTGGCCGAGCGGCAGCCAGGCGTAGATGCCGGCGGCTTCCTGGCGGACGAGACCCGCGCGCAGCATCAGCCGGTGCGAAACGATCTGCGCCTCGGCGGGCGTTTCCTTGAGAAGCGGCAGGAAATAGCGGGATAAACGCATGGGATCAGTGATTCAGCGGTTTGGGCCCTGCCTTTCTAGGGGCGCGGAGCACCAAGGGCAAACCGCTCCTTGCCACGCATCTGGCCAAATGATGGACTGAATGTTAATTACTCCCAGCCCAGGTATAGCGGACCATTGCATAGTGTGAAGTTCGTGCTAGATTGGACTTCGTAATAGCAAGGAGGCGGAAACAGGCGCGTGCCAGAGGAATCACCCTATACGCGCAAATTCCGTAAGGAACTCATGGCCGGGCTCAGTTCGCTCGTCCTCCTGGCCGTGCTCGCCCGCGCGGGCCGGGAGATGTATGGGTACGAAATCGCAAAGGCCGTTAAGGCCGAAGGGGAAGGCGGGCTCATCTTTAAACAGGGCGCGATCTACCCTGTGCTGCGTTCCCTCGACGCATTGGGGCTCCTGTCGAGCCGCGTCGAGGCATCGGCATTCGGTCCGCCGCGCCGCTACTACGGCATCACCGACGAGGGCAAACGTGCGCTCTCCGAATGGCAGGGCGCCTGGCACGACATGCGCGAGTTCGTCGACGACGCCCTCGCCGCGCATCTGGGCACATCCGGTTCCGGTCCGATGCTGGAGAACCATGCATGAAAACGGACCGTCCGCCGGAGACGGTCCGCGAGTACCTGGACGCGCTTCGAAACGCGCTCAAGGGTGCCTCGCCCGGCCTGATCAGCGACGCACTCGCCGATGCCGAAGAGCATCTGCAGGGCGAGATCGCGAGCAATCCGACCAAAAGCGAAGCCGAAGTGCTGGCGTCCGTCATTGAAACCTACGGCACGCCGGAGGAAATTGCAGAGGAGTACCGATCCATGGAAAGCGCCATCGCCGGCCCGTTCCCCAAACCCCAGGCCCCGCCGGAGCGCCGCTATGGGTTCTTCAGCGTGATCCGCGATCCGCGCGCCTACGGTGCCCTCCTGTACATGCTGCTCTCCCTCGCAACCGGCATCTTCTATTTCGTCTGGGCGACGGTCGGCATCAGTCTCTCCGCGGCGTTCGCGATTCTCATCATCGGCGTTCCCTTCGCGCTCCTCTTCATCGGCTCCGTGCGCATCCTCGCCCATGTCGAGGGGCGCATCGTCGAAGGCCTGCTCGGCGTGCGCATGCCGCGCCGGCTGCCGGCACAAAGTGCCGCAGACGAGCGGCTCATGGCCCGCATCGGCGCCGCTCTCGCCGACATCCGCACCTGGTCGTCGTTGCTGTACCTGTTCCTGATGCTGCCGCTGGGCATCGCCTATTTCGTGACGGCGGTCGTCGGCATTGCGGTGAGCATCGGTCTCGTCGGCGGTTCACTCTTCAGTCTCGTCAGCGGCCACTCTCACGTACAGATCACCGACGTGCCCTGGCTCGACCATATGTTCCACACCGCGCCCGGTCTCCTCTTCCTTTTGATCGTGGGCGGCCTTCTGTTTTTCTGCCTCCTTCACGCCGCCCGGGGTATCGGCTGGTTCCACGGCCGCGTGGCGGAACTCCTCCTCGTCCGGCTTTAATCCCGCCTGATTCACAATGAGCCAGTGAGAAAGTGAGATACCTGTTGTGTGAATAACGTCGTGCGCGCTCGTTGTGACGCTTCATGATCGCGCGCTTCGCGCGCAGCAATATTCATGACGCAATCTTGCCCCGCGAGAGCGATCTCACCGGCTCACCGGCTCATTGTTAACGGGCCGGAAACGCGAGACGGATTTATGCGGTGATGTGCCCGCTATGCGGCGCGATCGGGCAATCACAATGAGCCGGTGAGACGGTGAGAGGTCGTACAAAGCTGAAGGCGCCGGATGCCGTCCTTCAACGCTGAGCAATGAAAATTCAGTAGCAGTCCGACGGGAAGATTTGCGAGCTTCATGTAGGTCAGCAGCTGCGCCTTGTGTACCGGCAGCAAATTTTCAACGGCTTTCACCTCTACAATGATCCGGTCAGCGACAACGAGGTCCAGCCGGAAGCCGCAATTCAGCCGACGCCCCTTGTACGTAACAGGAAGAGCGACCTGCCGCTTGAAACGGAACTTCGCGCGATTCAGCTCAAGACAAAGGCATTCCTCATACACAGACTCAAGCAGACCCGGACCAAGCAACCGATGCACTTCGATGGCGAAGCCGATTATTTTCTCGCTGACTTCGTCGTTGTCACAGGTGGTCATTCCTGCCTCGCCACTCACTGGCTCACCGGCTCATTGTTATGGGCCGAAGACGCGAGGCGGGTCTATGCGATGATGGTCGCGGAGGTATGTCGCGATTGTTTCGAGGCGTCGTGACTCCCTGTTTCGGAGGCGTGTAATCCCCCTCGTGTTCCTTTGTAGTGGATGGTTTTTCCGCGCCCTCTGCGCGTCCTCCGCGCTGATGTTTCGGGAGTTAACACCGACCCGCTGTATCATTTGTTGGGAATGTTAACGGGCGGCATATCCCGTCGCCTTTCTCTCCGCCGTTAACCAACTGCTAGGGATTGGCGGCGCTAATGGCCCCGGGTGATTCGGGTGATGAGGGGCTGTGCGCGCGGAGCCAGGAACGAAACCAAACTTTGGGTCCGCTGTGCCGCGTAACCAGCCAGATACGCGTGGATCTTTTCTGCTGCCCTGGCGCCGCCAGGCGCGCGCGGGCGCGGCCGCGCTTTCCTCGGCGGACGGCCGCTGGGCCCTTGTCTCGACCTCGATAACCGCCGTCATCGCAGGCTCCATCACGTGGATGGCGGCCGGCGCCGCCGCCCCGACGAATTACGACACCGGTCGCGCCCGCCTCCTGATGCCGTACGAGCTTTTCCAGCGCCTGTCGGGTCCGGGCCGCGGCGCGGATCTGGCGACGGTGTCGCCTTTCGGCCCCATCGCCTCCGCACCGGCCGCGCACTCAAAGCCGGCGATGCTGAACGCGTCGCTCTCCACGGAGAGCGACAGCGCCGAAATCCCGGCCGCGCAATCGAACGACGATGTGCGTGACGCGACGCTCGAACGCGGTGACTCGCTGCCAAATCTGCTGGTCGAAACGGGTGCTTCGCCCCAGGATGCGATCGCCGCGGTTCACGCGCTCGCGCACAGCTACGACCTTCGCAACATCCGCGCTGGACAGAATTTCGAACTGACTTTCGAGCCGCCACCGGCGCCGAAGGCGGTCGCCGAGATCATCTACACGCCGCCCAACGCGAGCGCCGCCGCCGTCGACACGGCGCAGACCGAAACCGGCGCCGGCAGGCTTCTTTCGGTGACCTTCTCGCCGACGGTCGAACACGACGTTACCGTGTCGCGTGCGCCGGACGGCGGCTTCACCGCGCAGGACGAATTCAAGAAGCTCGAGGCACATTTCCATCGCGCCGGCGCGCGCATCGATTCGAGCCTCTACCTCGCCGCCATGCAGGCCGGCATTCCGGCGCGCGTGGTGGTACAGATGATCCACATGTTCTCATACGAGGTCGATTTCCAGCGCGACATCCGGCCGGGCGATTCCTTCGAGGTCTATTACAACTATTACTATACGCCCGACGGACAGCCCGCCAAGGAAGGCGAGATCGCCTATGCCGCGATGCATTTTCCCGATCGCACGGTTGCCCTCTACCGCTATCAGCCGCGCGGCGAGGACACGGCCGATTTCTTCGATGCGGAGGGACAAAGCGCAAAAAGCATGCTGATGAAGACGCCGGTCGACGGCGCGCGCATTTCCTCCGGCTTCGGCATGCGCTTCCACCCGGTGCTCGGCTACACGCGCATGCACAAGGGCATCGACTTCGCCGTACCCTCGGGCACGCCGGTCATGGCGGCAGGCGCCGGCATTATACAGACGGAGCGCTGGGAAAACGGCTTCGGCAATTTCGTGTTGCTAAACCACGGCAACGGCTATGCGACGGCGTACGCCCACCTTTCCCGCTTCGCCGCGGGCGTGCATCAGGGCTCCCATGTCCGGCAGGGCCAGGTGATTGCGTACAGCGGCCAGACCGGCATGGCGACCGGCCCGCACCTTCATTACGAAATCCGGATCAACGGGGTTCAGGTCAATCCCGCGACCGTGAAGGTCGCGCGCGGACGGAGGCTGTTCGGCGGCGACCTTCGCGATTTCCAGATCGCCCGCCTGCACATCGACAGCCAGATCGCGGCCCTGCCGCTCGAGGGCAAGATCGCCGACAGGGCTGCGGACCTGAGGTCGGGCAAGGACTGATTTTCAGCCACCAGAATGCGTAGGGCAGAGCCTCGCAGGCTTCGTCCGACAATGATAAACTGGCGCCCGATCCGCGCGTTGGGCGGGTAGTCATGCTGCAAAAAGTCATCGGGGAACCGGAATTCCGGGTCCGTTGCCTTGGTGGACTGAGCCTCGTCGAGGTCCGCAGCGGGACGGACATGACCCCTGCGAAGCGCAAACTCCGCGCGCTGCTGGCCTATCTTTGCATCGAACAGAAGCCGGTCGGCCGGGAACGCCTGGCGACACTCCTGTGGGGCGACCGCGGCGACGAACAGGCGCGCGCAAGCCTGCGGCAGACCATCTACGAGCTTCGATCGCCGCTCGGCGGCGACAGGCTTCTCCGCACCGAAGGCGATACGGTCGCAATCGGCGAACGCGTCTCCACCGACATCGAGGCCATCGAGACTGCAGCACAGTCCGGGGATCTGGAACGGCTGCGGGCTGCTCTCTCGGAATGGCGCGGCGAAATACTCGAGGACCTTTCGTCCATCGATGCGGCGTTCGACACGTGGCTCGAAACGGCCCGCGTTCACATCGCGGCGATGATCATCGATGCAGCTCTTCGTGCAGCAAAGGCCGGGATGGCGAACGGTCAGATCGAACAGTCGCGCGCGATCGTCAACCTGCTTCAGGAGCGCGACAGCACCAACGAAATGGTGTTGCGGCTCGGCCTGACGCTCGATCATCTGGCGGGCGATTCCGCCTCGCTTCACCGCCGTTACGAACGATTCAGGAAACTGCTCAAATCCGAACTGGACGCCGCGCCTTCGGCGGAAACGCAGCGTCTGTTTCGCGAGCTGGATGCCCGATCGTCCGGGCCGGTCGCGGAAGCTGCTCCCGGATCTGGCAGGATTGTACCGGATCCCGAAGGCAATCACGCGAATAGTGCAGCTGCGTTCCGCGAACGACCCGCTGCCGGGGCCGACGCCGGTAAGGCCCGTTCGGGACATCCGACGCGCCGAGGCAGTACAATTGTTGCAGCCGTCGCCGCCTCGGCGATTGTGTTGCTGGCCGCATTTGCCTGGATGGTCTGGAATCCTCTGCACAAAGCGCCGGCGCCGAGGCCCGCCCCGCTGCTTGCAGTGTTGCCCTTTCAGAACCTGAATGCCGATTCCGGATCGCGGTACTTCTCGGACGGCATCACTGCGGAAATCGTCGACGCGATGCTGCGCATCACACAAATCCGTGTCGTATCGGCGGGCTCCAGCTTTCGTCTGCGCAATTCCGGCGCGCCCGCTGCTGCGAAGGCTCTGGCCGCCACGCATATCCTCAGTGGTTCGATCCGGCGCAATGGCGAACAGATCAACGTGATCGCCCAGTTGACGGACGCCCGGAACAATCAGGTGATCTGGAGCGCCGCCTATGACCGGACGATGACGGAGATTCCGGCGCTCCAGCACGACATCGCGGTCCAGATTGCCAACGCGCTGGACATGCGCCTCTCGCCTTCTGCTCTCGTCGTGGCGCGAAACATCAACCCCGAGGCGTACGATCACTATCTCAGGGGGCGCGATTTCCTCTTCGCCAGAAATCACGATGCGGCAATTGCGGAGCTGGAGACGTCGATTCGCCTGGCACCGGGGTTCTCGAGAGCCTGGTCGAGTCTGGCCGCAACCCGTCTCGTGCTCGCAGCCATGGCCGTCTCGCCGTTCAGCCAAGACTACGACGCCGCAATGGCAACGACCACCAGGGACGCCGCCCAGCGTGCCCTGACGCTTGATCCCAACAACGGCGAAGCCCTTGCCGTGCTGGCATGGGTCACCCCCTCCAGCCGGCTGATGGAAGCCGATCGGCTGCTCCGGCGCGCGGTCCGGGCCGAACCGAACAACGCCGAACTGCTCAATCTGTACGGCGAGTTTCTGATTTATGTCGGGAGGCGACGGGAAGCCGTGAACGAGCTGGCGCGCGCCTATGACGTCGACCGGGTCATACCTTCACTGGCGTCGAATCTCGTGGAGGCTTTGCTCGATACGGGAGGTTACGAAAAAGCCGATGGGATCATGGCGCTTAGCCGCGACAACGGCCTGCGCAACGAATTCATTCGCCTGCACGCGGTGTATTTCCTGTACCAGCAGGATTGGTCCGGGTTGGCCAAATTCGTCAGCACCCTTCCGCAGGATATTCCACCCCACATGGCTGCCTTTTTCGTTTTGTGGCGCCAAACGGCCGTTGCGCTTGCCACGCGTGACCGCGGTAGCTTCGCCCGTTTGCGCGCCAGCTGGAAAAAGCAGAGCAGACTCGACCCGGATGAATCCGCTCTGTTCCTTTTGAATCTCGGTTATCCAGACGATGCCCTTGATGTCATCGAACGAGCCGTCACGGCGATGCGGAAATACGACCTGCTGACGGACCCGGAGTGGGACGCGCTCTTCGTGCCCGGCCTTGCTCCGCTGCGCCGCGACCCGCGGGTTCCGGGGCTGCTCGCGCAATGGGGGTTGCTCGATTACTGGCGGAACACAAACCGCTGGCCCGATTTCTGCGACGAGCCGACGCTTCCGTTCGATTGCAAGGTCGAAGCAAACAAGTTCATGCGCTCATCCGGCACGCACACAATCGCAAAGCGCTCATAGGCCGACTCGCCCGATTCCGCCGCCTGAATCCGAGAGAAATCTTGCAAGTCCGTGAAGAATTGACGGCGCGTTGACGCGCGCGCAGACGCCGCGATGACGGCTACGTGTGATCCTCCTCCCGCATTGACCGGACGCGGAGACTACCGATGCAGCAGCAACCCCAAGCGCCGGTGCGATGGGAACGCCTGGCCGCGAAGTCGAACCAGGGCAACGCAGCAATCGTACTGTGCGCGATCCTCGCGAGCACTCCCGCACCGAAGGAGGAACACATGCTCTTGCCTTGCTCCATCGCCAGAACGCAGCACCGGCCTGCAGCCCCGCGGCCAAGTTTCAGTCCGGGAATTGCGATGGCTTTCGGTACGCTTCTCCTGATGGCGGCGCTTCCGGACACCGCATGGGCTGTCAGCCCGTCCTGCGCCAGTTCCGCGGTCGATGTGACGTCGTCGGATCAGCAAGGCGACTACACGACCTCCCAGACCTTCGTCGATATTCCGGAAGGAGCGGTAAGGTTCAACCAGCCGACGACGGGGTGCATTATCGTCAAGTTCGACGGTTACTCCTACGCACCCGGCGAAGGGGAAATGGTCGCCGCGTTCCTGGACGGGACCGAAATTTGGCCCGATGACATCGTGCTTGCTTCCGGCGACGAAAATGCGGCGAATTCGCACGCAGCCTCGTGGTTCGCTACAAACGTGCCGGCAGGCGTCCACACTGTACAAATGGAATATAGAAGCTACGACGGCGCGTACGTCTACATGCACCGCCACACGACGGCCGTGTGGCACAAATAGCAGCTCGATGGGAACAAAAACCATGCCCGGGAAACTCGATGTCACATTCGCCGTCGCGCTCTTGCTGTCGGCAGCAACATCCCCGATTGCGTCGTGGGCCGCGGACGGCGGAGCAATAAAGCCCACGCCTCCGCACGCGACAGCCACCAGTGCATCGTGCGGCAGCGTCACGGCAAATTGGGACACAATATTTGAGACGGTGTTTCTTGACACCGAATCTACGTCATGGACCGACATTCCCTACGGAGAGGGAGTCGTCACGTTCAACGAGAAGGAGGCCGGAGGATGCATTCTCGTCATGCTCGACGGTGATGCCATCACGACCACGGAATATGGATTGATGTACGTCCAGGCGCTGCTGGACGGCAACGTGATGGTTCCAGGAGCCGTGGCGTTCGCGGGCGGTCTTGCCAATAGTAATTCCGATGGTCCGATTAATGCGCGCGCAGCCTCGTGGGTCGCCACCGGCGTGCCGTCCGGCAGGCACACGGTGCAATTGCAGTGGAAGAGCTACAACGGCGAGGAGGTGGACCTCGGGTACCCGGCAACTGTGGTTTGGCACAAATGAGGGAGATACCCATGCGCGCGACGACGAAACCTCGTTCCGGAGGCCGAAGTCTGATGGTTTTTCCGGCCGCGCTTCTGTTGGCGGCAGCGGTGCCGCTCACTTCGCCGGCCGCCAAAGACTCGGTTCCCACAGGCCCAAACGCACCGCGCGCGGCGGCAACAAGCGCGTCCTGCAGGAGCCCGATGCTGGACTACACATCGTCCACGCAAGGAGGTAACTGGACCACCTCGTTGACGTATGTCGACATCCCGGAAGCAAGCGTGACGTTCGAACAGAAAAAGGCGGGCTGCATCATCGTCAAATTTGACGGTCCCGCCTACGTGTTCGGGACTGCCGTCGAGGATGTCGCCGCTTTCCTCGACGGCAATGAAATGTTCCCGGGCGAGATCGTCTTTGGTTCCGGCGATTACGCGTACTGGAATTCGCGCGCGGCCTCATGGGTGGCGACGAACGTGACGGCCGGCGCGCATACCGTGCAGATGAAGTTCGAGAGCACCGACGGGCAGAACGTCAACATTGACGTCCACACAACCGCGGTATGGCACAACTGAGATCGGGGCACACGTCGCCCGAAGGGTAGCAGGCAATAAAGCCTGGAACGGAATCCAGGGGTACAGGATTCTGAACGCGTGATTAATTTTGCGCCGTTGCTTCCAGTAGCCGGCGTACTTCTTCGACTGTGACGCCAGCGCGCGGTAATATGTGCGCCGCGCTGGGCGCGGCCGATCCCGAGTGCACTTTGCGAGCTTGAATCCAGAAGAATTTCAAGATCCGTGACGAATTGACGTTCAGATGACGTTCCGGCGTACGCCGCGATGACGCCTGTCTGCGACCCTCGCCACGCGTGGCTTCAAACCAGCGGGAGGAGAGGAACGCTCAATGACAATGTCTCGATTTGAAAGCCGGATCCGGTCGCTTATGGGCAAAGGCGCAATGGTTTGCGCGCTGGCCCTGGCATCGACGAACATCGCGCAGGCAAGGGACGCGTCCACGCCTCACAATTTCGTGGGCTGGGTCTGGGGAAATGAACCGACGGCAACTTCGTGTTATACGCCCAGCACGAGTTACAGTTACAACTCCCAGAACGGCTCGATCCAGATCTGTCCCCTCGGCACCGGGGACTACGAGGTCGAGTTCGGCAGCCTCTATCACGCCCAGCCCGATGACATTCAGATCACCGCCTATGATACGAGCGGCTACTGCGTTTCCAACGGTTGGGGGCCGTCAGGTTCGACCCTGATTGCCTATGTCGGCTGCTACGATGCCAATGGCAATCCGCAGAACGATTATTTCACCCTGCTCTATCAGGCGCGTACCAAGGATTTCGGGAAATCAAAGAAGGGCATCGCGTTCCTGTGGGCGGATGAGCCAACCTCGTCCAGTTACACGCCAAGCAGCTCCTACCAATTCAACTCCACCGGAGGAACAAACACTATCGTGCGCGAAAGCGCAGGATCCTACATCGCGACGATACCCGGCCTCTACTACGAACACAGCGATGTCCAGGTTACGACCTATGATGGCGCGGCCCGGTGCAAGGTGAACAGCTGGGGGCCCGGCTCAGGTGGAGGAACGGACATCTACATCCAGTGCTACAACAGCGCGGGCAGTCCGGCGGATGAGTATTACGATCTCGCCTATGCGGTCAAAGAGCCGTTCGGTCTGACGACCGCGGCGCATTCCACGGGCGCCTGGGCGTGGGCGGATGACGACACCAGTACGAGCGTCTACACGCCAAGCACGTACTATCAATACAACGGCTTCCGCACCGGAAAGCTCACGGCGCAGAAGCTCGGTACGGGGACCTACGCGGTCTACATTCCGGGAACGCTGGCCTACAACACGTCCCACGTGCTTGTTACGGCCTATGGCAGCGACAACAGCAACTACTGCAATACATATTTCTGGGGTTCATCGGAAGCTGAGGTGCTCTGCTATGCGCAGGGCGGAGTTCCGGCTGACACCCAATTCGACCTGACATTCCAGACAGCGGAATAGCGGCTCGACACCCCGCTTCGCGTTCACAACCGAACGCGGAGCGGGGCCTCTTCCGGCGAGAGGATACACAGCAAGGGATTCCAGGATTTTACACCGTGGATTTCCAGGAAAATCCCAAACTTTGGCGAATTGACGATGCGTTGACGCTCCCGCAGACGCTGCGATGACGGCCGCATGTAATCCTCGCCCAGTTCAGTCCGACGGGAGGGACGCATGTGCAGTTCAGCAACACGTGGTTCGAGCCGGATATTTCCTGTGCCGTTCGCTCTCGGCGCCATGTGCGCGCTCGCAATTGCGGCCGCGGGAACTGCCGAGGCAAAAGGCGGCCCGCCGGCCATCGATCTTGTCGGCTGGGTGTGGGCCGATCAGCCCCACTTCACGCCCTACGGTTCCTGCTACACGCCCGATGCCGCGTACAGCTACAATTCCGTGGCATCCGGTGGCGTCGAAGTCTGCCATAACACGACGGGAGATTACACGGTAGTTTTCGACGGGCTCTGGGGAGGACAGGCCGTACCGGGAAACATTCAGGTCGCGGCCTATGAAAGCAACGGTTATTGCGTCCTCAGCGATTGGACGGCCGATAATGGCGGTGTCAGGGCGAACCTCTATTGCTTCGTCAACGAGGACGGGCACCAGGCTTACGCGGACAGTTATTTCACGCTGTTTTATCAGGGACGAAGCGGCTACGGCAACAATGGCCTTGCCTACCTCTTCGATGATCAACCGAGCCAGGCCAGTTACACACCGGCACAACAGTACAATGCAACCGGCGCGGCGAACACCGTCGTCCACAACGGCGCCGGCGCCTACACGGTGACCATACCCGGCCTGCAGGCCACGTTCAGCGATGTCCAGGTGACCGCGTTCATGCCGTATGGTCAATATCCTCCGCTGCTGCCGGGACATTGCAACGTCGTAAGCTGGGGAAGCCACACCGGCGGCGGAACCGATGTGCACGTCCAGTGCTACGACAATTCGGGAAAGGCGGCCGACTGGGCGTACACGCTGGCCTATGCCGTCAATGACGGATTCGATATGACGTACCCGGCCGTTACCAGCGGCGCATGGGCGTGGGCCAATCAGCCCGAGTCGACGTCGCTTTACCTGCCCAGCACGACCTATCAATACAACGGGTTCGGGACAGGCGGGCTGACGGCGCAAAAACTGGGCACCGGATACTATGCCGTATACCTGCCCGGCAGCTTCACCTACGGCGCCTCGAATGTACAGGTGACGGCATACGGCAATACAGGAGACTACTGCAACGTGTACGGATGGAGCACAGACACCGTCTATATCAATTGCTGGAACCAGCTCGGCAATGCGACGGACACCTATTTCGACGTGACATTCCAGGCCACCGATTAACGGCCGGAACGGGGAGAATCACATGCCGCAAGACCACACCCTGCTTCCGATATCCGCGTTGCGTTACGGCGTCTCCATTCTGTGTGCGGCGGTCGCGAGTCTGACACTCGGCCTGCCTGCCGATGCGAGGCCAAAGATCACGGTATTCGATCCCCCGGGCTCGGTCGCGACGCAACCGAACAGCATAAAAAACGGCGCGATTGCCGGCTTCTATCAGGACGGCAGCTACCTGGCCCACGGCTTTGTTCGCGCCGTCGACGGGACATTCACGATTTTCGATGCGCCGGGCGCGACAAACGGCACCGGCGGAGAAAGCATCAACGACAGTGGCACGGTTGCGGGCCTTTACTACGACAGCAACGATTACGCCCACAGCCTGGTGCGCACGCCGGACGGTACAATCACGACATTTGATCCGCCACAAGCGGTCGGCTCCGCCGCCTTTGGTATCAACGACAGGGGAGCGATCACCGGTTATTATGTCGATGGCGGCGGCACGGAGCACGGCTATGTGCGGGCGCCGAATGGCAGAATAACTACCTTCGATGGCGCGTCAGGTGCTTTGGGCACCGTGGCTTACAGCATCAACCGCTCTGGCGCGATCACGGGAGTCTATGCGGACAGCAACGAAGCGGTTCATGGCTTTTTGCGCGCCAGGGACGGAACCATCACGACCTTCGACGTATCCGGAGCCATGGGCACGATCGGCCAGAGCATCAACAACGACGGGGCGATCGCGGGATATTGCGGACAGAGCAACGGAAATGTCGGCTTTGTACGTGCCGCCGACGGCACGATCACGACCTTTGATCCTGCGCGGGGCGGTGGAGACTTTGTTTCGAGCATCGATCAGCAGGGTCGGATCACGGGAGACTACGACAACGGTATGGCTCACGGGTTCGTGCGCAGCGCCGAGGGGACCATTACGACCTTCGACCCTCCGGAATCAAAATTGACGGTTGCATTCGGCATCGACGCCGGCGCAGTCACGGGTGCCTATCTGGATGGCAACAACGTACAGCACGGCTTTCTGCGCACGCGCTAGACTAGGCAAGAAAATACAAAGGAAGAAAACGATAACGGCTGCGCCGGTTCCGGCGCAGCCGCCGTGATTACGCCTTTCGAAACGGTCTGTACGGACTGATCAGGGACAGGAGCGTCAGCCGCACCGGAAGGCACCGCGGCGTGGGTTCCCAACCTGATTTTGCGCCGATCAGTGAATAGCGTGGCTGGGGCTCGGCGGCTCGTCGAGCGAGTCTTCGCTCGCATCGAACGCCTTGCCGTTGATGATCAGACCCGTCTTCGCCGCACTCACCTTCACCGTCGCGCCGTCACCGATGTCGCCTTCGAGCAGCATCTGCGCGAGCGGGTCCTGCAGGCGCCGCTGGATGACGCGCTTCAGCGGCCGCGCGCCGTACACCGGATCGTAGCCCGCGGTCGCGAGCCAGTCGCGCGCCTTTGAATCCAGCGCAATTTCGATCCTGCGGTCGGCGACGAGCTTCTGCAACCGCCCGATCTGGATATCGACGATTTTGTCCATGTCCTTCCGGCTCAGGCGGTGGAACAGGATGATCTCGTCGAGCCGGTTCAGGAATTCGGGGCGGAAATGTTCACGCACGGCCTGCATGACCTGCGCGCGCGCCTGCGGGCCGTCCCCGCCTTCGCCCGTCGAGAGGTACTCCGTACCGAGATTCGATGTGAGGATGATCACCGTGTTGCGGAAGTCGACCGTGCGTCCCTGCCCGTCCGTCAGACGGCCGTCGTCCAGAACCTGCAGCAGCACGTTGAACACATCGCGGTGGGCCTTCTCCACCTCGTCGAACAGGACGACCTGATACGGACGCCGCCGCACGGCTTCGGTCAGGGCGCCGCCTTCTTCGTAACCGACATATCCGGGCGGCGCGCCGATCAGCCGCGCAACCGAATGCTTCTCCATGTACTCCGACATGTCGATGCGCACCAACGCATTGTCGTCGTCGAAGAGGAAATCGGCGAGCGCCTTGGTGAGTTCGGTTTTGCCGACGCCGGTGGGCCCGAGGAACAGGAACGAGCCGATCGGGCGATTGGGGTCCTGCAGTCCGGCGCGCGCCCGACGTACAGCATTCGAGACGGCACGCACCGCCTGATCCTGGCCCACGACGCGCTTCTCCAGCGACTCTTCCATACGGAGGAGCTTCGCGCGCTCGCCTTCGAGCATCTTGTCAACGGGAATGCCGGTCCAGCGCGACACGACGGCGGCGATGTTTTCCGCCGTCACCGCCTCATGCGCCAGCGTCGAACTCTTCCGGTCTTCGATGGTCTTCAGCTTCCGCTCGAGATCGGGAATGACGCCGTAGGCGAGTTCGCCGGCGCGCGCGAGGTTCCCGCGGCGCTGCGCCACCTCGAGCTCCTGGCGCGCGGCGTCGAGCTTCTCCTTCAGGCCCTGTACGTCCTG
>DATGGN010000101.1:0-7767 GCA_035308485.1 Rhizomicrobium sp. | reverse complement strand
AGAGGCAGGACCTGAAACCCACATCGGAGAAGATCATGCTGTCGCAATCGATTGTCGCTTTCGGCGCCCCGCTCGAGGAAATCGAGGCGCCGACGCCGACGCCCCGCGGTACGGAAGTGCTGCTGAAGGTCCATCACGCTGGCGTGTGCCACAGCGACGTACACATTCATGACGGCTATTTCGATCTCGGCGGCGGCAATCGCCTGCCGCTCATGCACCTGAAGTTGCCCCACACCATGGGCCACGAAGTCGAAGGCGAAGTCGTCGCCGCCGGTCCGGAGGCACAAGGCGTACGCATCGGCGCGCGCTACGCGGCGTTTCCCTGGATCGGCTGCGGTGATTGCGCGGCCTGCGCGCGTGGCGAGGAAAATCTGTGCAACCGCTCGCGGCAGCTCGGCTGCTCGCCGGGCATCGCCGGCGGTTATGCGAGCCACGTTCTCGTCCCGCATCCACGATATCTTCTCGACTACGGCGAGGCCGATCCCGCGCTGGCGGCCGCGTATATGTGTTCGGGCCTCACCGCCTTCGGCGCCATCAAGAAAGTCGGCGCGCTCGCTCCTGCCGATCAGATTGCGGTCATCGGCTGCGGCGGCGTCGGTCTGATGGGCGTCCGCTTCGCGCGCGCGCTGACGGGAAAAGGTCCGATCGCCGCCGACATCGACGAGAACCGGCTCGCCGCCGCACGCAATGCGGGAGCAGCGGCAACGTACAACACGCGCGACGAAGCCGAAGCGAACCGGCTGATGGTGGAGACGGGCGGAGGCGCCTATGCGGCGGTCGATTTCGTCGGCTCGGAAAAGAGCTTCGCCTTTGCGAACGGCATCGTCCGCAAGGGCGGAAAGATCATCGTCGTCGGACTTTTCGGCGGCAGCATGAGCATGCCCCTTCCCATGTTTCCGCTGCGCGCCATTTCCATCGGCGGCTCGTTCGTCGGCACCCTGGCCGAGGCCCGGGAAATGATGGAACTGGTGCGTGCGGGCAAAGTCGATCCGATTCCGCTCGAGAAGCGGCCGCTCGCAAGCGCCGGGAAAACCCTCGACGATCTGCGCGCGGGACGCATCACGGGTCGTGTGGTGCTGACGCCGGAGTAGGAGTTGGGCTGCTCAGGTTGATTCCTGCAGGTCGCGGACGAACTGCGAGAGACCGATCTGGCGTGTACGCTTCAGCCGCTCGGCGCGAAGAATTGCGCCGACATTGGCGAGCGCCAGCTCCAGCCGGTCATTGACGATCACATAGTCGTATTCGGCCCAGTGGCTGATCTCGGCGCCGGCCTTTGCCATGCGCTGCGAAACGATTTCTTCGGCATCCTGCGCCCGCGCCCGCAAGCGACGTTCCAGTTCGGCATGCGACGGCGGCAGCACGAAAATGCTCACGAGATCCTCGCGCGCCTTCTCCTTGAGCTGCTGCGTGCCCTGCCAGTCGATGTCGAACAGGACGTCGCGGCCGGAGCCGAGTGCGTCCATCACGGGTGCGCCCGGCGTGCCGTAGCGGTGATCGAAGACGGTCGCGTGCTCGAGAAACTCGCCGTTCCTGACGGCCGCATCGAAGCGGGCGGCGGAGACAAAAAAATAGTCCGCGCCCTCGCGCTCGCCGGCGCGCATGGGCCTCGTGGTCATCGAAACAGAGAGGGTCAGATTGCCGTCGCCGGCGAGCAGGGCGCGCGAAAGCGTGGTCTTGCCCGCGCCCGACGGCGAGGAAAGAACCAGCATCAGGCCGCGCCGCGCGATGGTCGTCATTCGACGTTCTGCGCCTGCTCGCGGAACTGGTCGATCGCCGCCTTGAGCGCAAGCCCTATGCGCGTCAACGCGATGTCGGCCGACTTGGAACACAGCGTGTTGGCTTCGCGGTTCAGTTCCTGCGCCAGGAAATCGAGTTTGCGTCCGACGGCATCGCCCGAACCGATCAGACGGTGCGCGTCCTGTACATGGGCTCCCAGGCGATCCAGTTCTTCGCGGACGTCGGCGCGCGCCGCCAGCAAGGCAATCTCCTGTGCAATGCGCTCATCGCCGGGCGCCGACAGGTCGAGAAGATCCTTCAGCTGCGCCGCAAGCCTGTCGCGGATGACCGCGGGCTGCGCGGCCGCGGCATGCGCCGCATCTTCGGTCAGCCTGCCGATTTCCCGCGCGGTACGCGCGAGCACTTCGCCAAGCTTCATGCCCTCGGCGCGGCGTGCCTTTGCGAGCGAATCCAGAGCGAACGACAGGCTTTCGAGCATGGCGGCGTCGCGGGCCGCGCGCGTCGGCACGTCGCCGCCGAATATCTCTTCCTGTACAATGACGCCCTTGAGCGCGAGAAGCCCGTCGACGCGCGCCGGCGCAAGGCCCGTTTCTGCCGCAACCTCGCGCGCGATCTTCACGGCCTGCCCCAGAGCGGCGGGATCGACCCTCAGCCCCCGTCCTGACTCCTGCGTCTCGATGATGAGCGTCGCCTGGATGTTGCCCCGGCGAAACCGCTCTCCTGCCAGAACCCGTGCCGCGGGATCGATACCCTCAACGCCGGGCGGAAGCCGCAGCCTGAGATCGAGACTTCGGCCGTTCACGCTGCGCACTTCCCAGCGCCAGCGCAGGGTGTCGTAGCCGCCCTGCACATCGGCAAAACCGGTCATGCTTGCAACGCTCATCGCCGTCTCCCGGAATGCCTGTCCTCACAATAGTCCGCGCATGGTGACACCGGCAAACTCAAGCCGTCATGGCTTAAGCCGCAGAGAGACGCTTTCCACCTTGCGCCAGCGCGCGACGTTGCGGTCGTGTTCGCTTTTCGAGGCAGCGAACGCATGGCCGCCCGTTCCGTCCGCCACGAAATAGAGGTCGGCCGAGTGCTCGGGATTGAGAACCGCAAGGATCGCGTCCTTGCCGGGATTGCAGATCGGCGTCGGCGGCAGTCCCGCGATGGTGTAGGTATTGTACGGAGTGGGGCGCGAGAGCTCGCTCGCGAGGATGCCGTGACCGAGCGGATAACCCTTGCTGATTCCGTAGATCACGGTCGGATCGGATTCGAGTTTCATGCCGAGACGCAGCCGGTTGATGAAAACCGCGGCGATGTGCCGCCGTTCTTCCGGAATGGCGGTCTCCTTCTCGACAATCGAGGCAAGCGTCACGGCCTGCTCCGGTGTTTCGAACGGAAGGCCCGGCAGGCGCGACACCCATGCACGCGAAACGAAATCGGCCTGCGCAACGCGCATGCGTGCGATGATCGAACCGCGCGCCGCACCCTTGTTGAAGAAATAGGTTTCCGGAAGGAGTGTCCCCTCGGCCGGCGGCGTTTCGCGCGGGCCCGTGAGTTCAGGGTCGGCGTTGACGATCTCCGCGATCATGCCGCTGGTCAGACCTTCGGCTGCTGTAACCTTGTGCTCGATGGGGCGCCCGACCATCAGGATCGCGGCGATGTCTTCCATGCTC
The DNA here is from genome assembly GCA_035308485.1 of Rhizomicrobium sp. Taxonomy (GTDB): domain Bacteria; phylum Pseudomonadota; class Alphaproteobacteria; order Micropepsales; family Micropepsaceae; genus Rhizomicrobium. The sequence goes on along the minus strand of DATGGN010000101.1, from coordinate 4,369 downwards.
GCGCGCGACGGAATGGCGTATTCGCCGGCGCGGAGCATTCCCCTTTCACGACGCAGCCGCACGCCGATATCGAAGAGCGGTGCGTTGTCGATCACGCCGGCGTTGCGCAACCGGCTCGCGACACGCCACAGGCCCTCGCCCGACGGGATTTCGATCACCGTCTCGCTACCGCGTCTCGCCCATGGACCGGGAGAAGCGAAGTGCCATCCCTCCCAAAGCCAGGCGGCCGCGACCGATCCGGTCAGAAGCAAGAGAAAGGCGAAAAAGCGTGTCATGCGTTTCGTTCGTCACGCTCAACGGCGCCGGCTCCGCGGCGCACATTCGCGATATCGGCTGCTATTGCGGCGCGGCGGCAAATACAAGGGACGCGTTGGTGCCGCCGAAACCGAAGGAATTCGACATGACGGCGGAAACAGGCCGCTTCTTCGCCTTGTGGGGAACCAGATCGATACCCGTGGTTACCGAAGGATTGTCGAGGTTGATGGTCGGCGGCACGACCTGATCGCGAATTGCGAGCATGGAGAAAATCGCCTCCACCGCTCCCGCCGCACCCAGCAGATGGCCGATCGACGACTTCGTGGAGGACATCGCGAGGTTGTGCGTGGCGTTTCCGAACAGACGCTCGACGGCCTTCAATTCGATTTCGTCGCCAAGGGGAGTCGATGTCCCATGTGCGTTCACGTAGTTGATATCGGACGGTTCCAGCGTGGCCCGAGCAAGCGCCATGCACATGGCGCGATAGCCGCCATCGCCATTCTCTTCCGGCGCGGTGATGTGATAGGCGTCGCCGGAAAGGCCATAGCCCAGAATCTCCGCGTAGATCGTCGCCCCGCGCGCTCTGGCGTGCTCCAATTCCTCGAGCATCACCACGCCCGCGCCTTCGCCCATGACAAATCCGTCGCGATCGCGATCATAGGGCCGTGAGGCTTTTTCCGGCGTGTCGTTGAATCCTGTCGAAAGCGCGCGGCACGCGGCAAATCCCGCCATGCCCAGGCGCGACACGGCGGCTTCCGCGCCTCCCGCGAGCATCCGGTCGGCATCGCCAAGCGCAATCATGCGCGCGGCATCGCCAATGGCGTGCGCTCCAGTCGCGCACGCCGTCACAACCGCATGATTGGGGCCCTTGTACCCGAAGCGGATGGACGCATAACCCGACGCAAGATTGATCAGCCTGCCCGGTATAAAGAACGGACTGAGTCTCCTCGGGCCTTTTTCGTGGACGAGGATCGCTGCTTCCTCGATGCCCGGAAGTCCCCCAATCCCGGAGCCGATGAGGACACCGGTACGGCACCGCTCATCCTCGTCTTTGGGGACGAACCCGGAATCGTCCACGGCCTGCTGCGCCGCCGCGAGCGCAAAGATGATGAAATCGTCGACGCGGCGCTGCTCCTTCGGATCGACATAGGCGTCGATGTCGAATGTGCCATCCGTTCCGTTCCCGCGCGGAACGGTGGCAGCAATTCGCGCCGGCAGATCGTCGACCTTGAACGTCGTGATCGGCTTTGCGCCGGATCGACCGTCCAGCAATCTCGACCAGGATTCGGAAACGCCGGAGGCCAGGGGCGTAACAAGCCCCAGCCCGGTGACGACGACTCTTCGCATTCCGGAGGGGGCAGCCCCGATCACTTAGCCCTGCGATTTTTCGATGTATTTGACGGCGTCGCCCACCGTGACGATCGATTCCGCGGCGTCATCGGGAATTTCGATGCCGAACTCTTCTTCGAACGCCATGACCAGCTCGACGGTGTCGAGGCTGTCTGCCCCCAGGTCCTCGATGAAAGACGCGTTCTCCGTGACCTTGTCGGCATCCACGTTGAGATGCTCGACGACGATCTTCTTCACGCGCTCGGCAGTGTCGCTCATTGTGTTTTCAGTACCTCTCGTTCGTTTTTTCTCGCTTGGCCCGGTGTTTGGAGGGCGGCGATGGCTCGCTAGCGTTTCCCCTGCCTCGAGCCGAAGATCGCGGTTCGTAACATAAACGCAATCGTCCCGCTACAGCGGCATATCTCCTTGATATTTCGCATCAAATCATGGTCATCCCGCCGTTGACGTGGAGCGTTTGGCCGGTGACATAGGCTCCTTCCTCGCTCGCGAGATATGCGACCGCGGCTGCCACATCTCCCGGCGTTCCCATCCGCGCCGCCGGGACTCGGTTCAGCAAGGCGGATTTTTGCGAGACATCCAGCACGTCGGTCATCGCCGTCGCGATAAAGCCGGGAGCCACGCAATTGACCGTGATGTTGCGGCTGGCCACTTCCGCGGCGAGCGACTTTGTCATTCCGGCGAGACCGGCTTTGGCTGCTGCGTAATTCCCCTGGCCGGGATTTCCTGTTGTTCCGACGATTGACGTGATCGAGATGATTCTTCCCCAGCGTTTTTTCATCATGCTGCGAAGCACGCCCCGGCAAAGGCGAAAGGCGGCCGTCAAATCGACCAGCAAGACTTCTTCCCATTCCGCGTCCTTCATGCGCAGAAAAAGGTTGTCGCGCGTTATGCCGGCATTGTTGACAAGGATATCGACTGCGCTTCCCGCGATTTCTTCTGCGGCCTTCGGCAGCGATTCGACGGCCGCCGAATCGTGAAGGTCGCAAACTGCCGAAAAAGCGCGCGCCCCGAGTTCATTCGTCAGGAAATCGAGCGCTTCCTTGCGCGTGCCGGAAAGCACGACCGTTGCGCCCTGCGCGTGGAGAGCGCGCGTCACGGCGCTGCCGATTCCACCGCTTGCGCCCGTTATCAGCGCAGTGTGGCCATTGAGATCGAACATTGTCGTCACAGCACCTTCGCGAAGGCTTCGATGTCCAGCGGCGTATCCAGCGACACCGTTTGAAGCTCCGGGTCGATACGCTTGACCATTCCGGTGAGCACCTTGTTCCCTCCGGCCTCGACCGTTGTATCTACGCCAAGCTCACGCAATTTGAGCACGCTCTCGCGCCACCGCACGCGAGAGGTGACTTGTTCCACCAAAAGCGTTCGAACGGTCGCCGGTTCGTCCGTTTCGCTCGCCGTCACGTTCGCAATGATGGGAACGCGCAGCGGAAGGATCGTCACCTCGGCAAGCGCTTCGCGCATCGTGTCTGCGGCAGGCGCCATCAGCGGACTGTGAAACGGCGCACTGACCGGAAGTGGTATCGCGCGTCGCGCTCCCTTTGTCTTTGCCATCTCGGCGGCACGTTCAACGGTTTCTTTCGTACCGGAAATTACAACCTGGCCGGGCGCATTGTCGTTGGCCACGACACAGACACCGCCTTGCACGCTGGCCTCCTCGGCCGCAGCTTCCGCATCCGCGACTTCGATTCCGATCAGCGCACTCATTGCCCCCTGGCCGGCGGGAACGGCCTGCTGCATGGCCCGGCCGCGTATACGCAAAAGGCGCGCAGCGTCGGCGAGAGCAAACGATCCCACCGCGGCCAGCGCGCTGTATTCGCCAAGCGAATGACCGGCGACGAGCCTCGCATGTCTCGCGAAGTCAAGTCCTGCCTCGCGCTCGAGCACGCGGATGATTGCAATGCTCAGCGCCATGATGGCGGGCTGCGCGTTTTCAGTCAGGGTGAGATCGGATTCCGCTCCCTCCCACATCAGCCTCGAAAGCTTCTGCGCCAGCGCGTCATCGACTTCTTCGAAGACCTCGCGCGCGCAGGAAAAGCTTTCTGCCAGAGCGCGGCCCATGCCGACCTTCTGACTGCCCTGTCCGGGAAAAAGAAATGCACGCATCGTGGTCAGTCCCATGCCCGAAAGAGAATCACAGACCAAGTTGGCAAAATGGTCAAGGGCATGATTCAGGGACAGCTTGATGCGTTATCGAAGTTAAATCGCCCCGCACCAATGATAAGGAACCCTGGCGGAGAAACCATCGTTCTTCTGTTGGTGGGGTTTGGGACAGGAAAAACAAACCTTTGAAAAGTACAACAACACAAAGGAGAAACGAAAAAGGAGAGCGAAATGTCCCATGACAAAGCTTTGCGCGTTCACGGATCTCTGACCCTTGGCGTGGCGGCCTTGGCGCTGTTCGTTGGCGCTGGATCCGCCGTCGCTGCCGGCCATGAAGGTCGCGCGGCCGGTGCTGGGTTGGCCGCCGCGAGAGGCGGCGGTGGCGCCGGGGATGTACGCAGCGTAAACGAGCGCTTCGGTTCGACACGGGTCGAAACGCTCTCACCGGCGGGGTTCGTGTCACCCATGAGCGGCACGGCCCGTGAGACCCCATCGTCAACACCAACTGCCGCCCAACGGGCGCCGTCGGCAGACGTTGTGGCGCCGAGTTCGGCGGCGAGAGGGCCCGTACGTGATCCCGTCCTTCCGAGCGCCGACACGCGAAACCCAACCCCCGACATGAAGGGACCCGTACGTGATCCCGTCCTTCCGAGCGCCGACA
>DATGGN010000100.1:0-9925 GCA_035308485.1 Rhizomicrobium sp. | reverse complement strand
AAAAGGTGCGATCGGCAAGATCGAGATTCATCTTCCAGACGCGCGTTGCCGCCATCACGGCATAAACCGCACCGCCGGCCCCTCCGATGCCGAGAAGAAGCGCGAGGGCAAGCGGCGTCAGCGTGGGCGCCGTCAGGATCGCCGAACCGATCAGCACGCTACCGAGATAGACCGCGGTCGGCGTGATGAAGCCGCGCAGGCCCACCGTGCGCTCCTTGAGTTCGGAGGCGAGCGTCGCCACGATGAAAGAAGCGCCGACGATCGCGCCCGAGGCGGTGCCGATCGTGACGTAGAAGTCGCGCCAGTCGGACAGCGGCAGGCTGGCCATTGGTCTCCCCTCCGTGACTTCGCCTCCCAGCGTGCCAGCGATTTCCCATCATGCACAGCCCCCGTCGCGCACCCGCATTCCGGCAGCGGCGACCCGGGAGCCGGGACCGGTACGGACAAGGTTCGGCGTTCCTTCAGGGCGCGGCTGCGCGATGCGCTCGCCAAGACGTGAAGCGTATCGGCGGTGCTGGCCGGGCCGAAGGTGCACGTCCCGCTCGCCACCCGCTGATTCTCAAAAAATCTTCATTGGAACATGTGTTGCGGGACGCTGCATTTAATCCCAAATCTTACCCGGACGCGCCCCGCGTCGAGGCGCAAATCTGTATGATATTGCGAAGCGAGGATTAGCCATGAGCAACCGTTTGGATCGCGCTGTCATTCGCCGCCTTGGCGCGGCGCTTTTGGGCACAACCCTGCTTGCCGGCGGCGCCGTCGTGGCGCTCACCGCCGTTGCAGCGACGAACCCGCCACCCATCGCCGTCCCCGGAACCGAGCGGCTCCCGGGCTTTGCCAATCTTGTCACGGCGGTCAAGCCGGCGGTGGTCAACATCTCCACCACGCAGGTGGTCAAGAAATCCCAGATGAATCTGTCGGAGAACGGCGAACTCGGCGACATGCTGAAGCAGTTCCTGGGTCCCGACGCGGATCGTCTCCTTCAGCAGCAGAGCCAGCGTCCGGCTCACGCTCTCGGCTCCGGCTTCATCATCGATCCCAGCGGCTATGTGGTCACCAACAACCACGTCATCGACGATGCCTCCGATATCCAGGTGACGTTGTCCGACGGCGCGACAGTCGCCGCGCATGTGGTCGGCCGCGACACCAAGACCGACATCGCCCTGCTCAAGATTCCGACATCGCACCCGCTGCCCTATCTCGCTTTCGGCGATTCCAAGAAGGCGCATGTGGGCGACTGGGTGATCGCAGTCGGCAATCCGTTCGGGCTCGGCGGCAGCGTGAGCGCCGGCATCATCTCGGGCGACAACCGCGAGATCAACGCCGGCCCCTATGACGACTTCCTGCAGATCGATGCGCCCATCAATCCCGGCAATTCCGGCGGACCGCTGTTCGACCAGTCCGGCCAGGTGATCGGCATCGACACGGCGATCTTTTCGCCGACCGGCGGCAGCGTCGGCATCGGCTTCGCCATTCCATCCGATGTCGCGCGCGATGTGGTCGCACAGTTGCGCGAGCGCGGCCGCGTTGCGCGCGGCTGGCTGGGCGTCCAGATGCAGGAGATCACGCCCACCCTCGCCAAGGCTGTCGGTGTCGGCAAGGACAAGGGCGTGCTCGTCGACATCGTGACGAAGGACTCGCCCGCCGCGCGCAGCGGCATCAAACAGGGCGACGTCATCACGTCGTTCAACGGCACCAGCATCCAGACGCCGCGCGATCTCGCCTGGGCCGTCGCCGAAACGCCGGCCGGAAAGACCGTTCCCGTTAAGGTTTGGCGCGACGGACATGAGCAGCCGCTCGATGTAACGGTCGGAACCGAGCGGGCGCAGCAGAAAGTCGCGGAAGCGGGACCGGAGTCGAAAAGCGGACCCCTCGGTCTGGAACTGGCGCCGCTTTCGTCCGAGCAGCGCCAGGCGGCCGGCGCCGAAGGACGGGGTGGCGTGCTGGTTGCCGGGGTAACACCGGGGAGCCGCGCCGACGACAGCGGCCTGCAGGCCGGCGACGTCATCCTCAGCATCGGCGGACGCCCCGTCAGTTCGCCCGACGATGCGGTTCAGCGCATCCGTTCGGCGCAACGCGACAAACGGGACGCACTGCCGCTGCTCGTCATGCGCGACGGCACCACCGCCTATCTCGCCCTCGAACTGAAGGAGGGCGAAACCGGCGCCGGGTAACGCGCTGTACGCCGCGCGATTCGCTTCTATCTTTCCTCCCCCGTGCAAAGCATGGGGGAGGGGGACCGCTGCGAAGCAGTGGTGGAAGGGGAAAGTCGTGCGTACAATTTTTCAACGCGCTACCGCTTCGCCACTTGAGCATTTGGCTTGCCCCTTCCACCGCTTCGCTAACGCTTGCGGTCCCCCTCCCCCATCTCGCTTCGCTCGACGGGGGAGGAAAATTCAATCGTCGTCGGGGGGTTCGAGCGGCACGCGGCCGCTCAGGATGCCTTCGATGGAACCCGCAGGGACGCTCTGGAACGGGCGCGGCGGCGCCGCGAGATCGTAGAACTTCACCAGATTGCGCGTCGACCGCGCATCCGCGAAAGTGAGTTCGCCCATCGGAATGCCGAAATTGAACTCGACGAGGCGAACGATGCTGCCGAAGTCCTGCGGCTCGTTGTTGATGTAGCCCTGCGGCGTGTACGCCGAGACGAACAGGAGCGGCACGCGAAACCCGTACTGATAGCCGCCTTCCGGATAGGGCAGGAAGGTCGGCGGCTCGTGATCGTAGAAGCCGCCCCAATCGTCCCAGGTGACGAGAACGGCCGTGCTGTTCCAGTAGGACGACCCGTCGGCATTCGTGCACGGGCTGTTGCCGATGGCATTGATCACGCCGGCGACCCAGTTGGGGCCGCTGCCGTCGTTGCTGCCGGCATGGTCGGAATAGAGCGCGGAAGGAATGACCCAGCTCACCTCGGGCAGCTGGCATTTCTGTACGTCGGCGACGACGTCCGGCGGATTGAGGGCGAGATGCTCGCGCCAGATCGCGCCGGTGCAGACGCCGTTGCTGGGGACGCAGATGTGTTGGATCGCGTCGGGAGCGCTCCACAGATCGCCGGCGCCCGGCGTGTAGTATCGCCAGCTGATCTTCGCGGCATCGAGCAGGTCGCCCAGCGTCTGGTGCTCGTAGCAGGGATACGTCGCCTTCTTCTCGAGTCCGTGCGCGTTGATCAGGGCCACGGTGGTACCCGATGGAGCGATGCAGCCGTTCATCTTGGCGTCGTTCTTGGCGTTCTCGGCGGCGAACGTGCCCTTGTGATCGTCTCCCTTGCTGGGCGCCGAAGTGCCTCCGAAGAGGAATTGATGGGCGGGGAAGCTCGGCCCCTGATTGGTCTGGAACATGTAGTTCGCCCAGCCGTAATTCGCCGCGAGGAAAAGGTACGGATCGATCGTTCCCTTCGAATCGTCGACATAGGTAAAGGTCGTGTTCGGCGTACACTTCCTGCATTCGACGTCGCCGGCGCCGTCCATCTTGCAGGCGCCGTCGGCGAAATCGCACATGGCGAGGAAATCCGCGTGGGTATGCGACGGCCCGTAGGGAATATCGAGCGGCAGCGGCGCGGGCGTGATGACACCGCCGGTTGCGTCCTTGTCGAGCCAGTTGGCCGTCTGAATGTCGTACTGGTTTCCGGTCGGATGGATGCTGCACGGCCGGCCGCGGCAAAGCGCGTAGAAGAGATTGTCGGGCGTGCGGTTTTCCTGGACGATGATGACGATGTGATCGAATCGGCTGAGTGTCGTCGCCGAAGCGGGCACCGCGCCGGCCAGAACACAGAGAACAAGCGCCAGAACCTTCATTCCGCTCTCCATCGGCGTTTGGTCGTGTAGGGAGATGCCCTACAACGGCGGTTCCGACGCGCTGCAGAACCATGCACAAGCAGCGCCTCGTTCGGCGAATCGGCCGCGAGCCGTGACGGTGTCCTATCTGCAGGCAACCCGATTGTAATCCTTCCGCGCGGGGTATAGCATCAAACATTGTCGTCCGGGCCGATGTCATCGCTGCAAACGCGAACTTCGACCGGGCGCGTCCATAACATCCGCGCGGGTGTACAGACAAGGGGGACCACCAATGTTCGCACACAGACTTTTTCCGCTCGCGGCCGCCGCAATCCTCGCGTGCTCGCCGGCCGGCGCGACCGCGTCGCACAAGGTCGTCAACACGATTTTGGACTCCGGCAATACCGGGCAGACTCTGTCCAGCGGCTACACGACCATGGAGACGGCCGGATCGCGTTGCACCTCATCCACCTGTACGGTCTCGATGCAGGTCATGGCCAGCGTCGGCAAGGCGACCTGCACCAGCGAGTGGGCGATCGTCGGCCTGGTCGATGGCAACTCCGTCGATGGCGGCCCGGACCAGAGCGACCTGCCGAGCAACGGGAAATACCAGACCCGGACCTGGCAGGGCCAGTACACGGTTTCCAACGGGAACCACACCTTCGCATTCCAGATCTACGTGCCGTGTTCGACGAACGCCTACCAATGGTCCGTGAATTACATGCTGACGACGCCGTGACGGAACCGACCCGGGACCAGGGCTGGAAATGGGGGTTGAGATGAATTGGAGAACAACGGCGTCGCTGATCGCCGGCGCGATCATGGCCGCAAGCGGCATGAACGATGGTTGGGCTCACGGGGTTGCCGCCGTGTCCCACACGATCAAGCGGGTCGTTCTGCAAGCCGGAAATGTGAACAGAACGCTCCCTTCAGGCTACACGACGATCGAACACAGGGACGTCTGGTGTGGCTATATGACCTGTACGTTCGCCATGAGCATCATGGCCAATGTGGGGGAAGCCACCTGCAAGGGAGAATGGGCGATCGTCGGGCTGGTGGACGGAAACTCCGTCGACGGGGGTCCGCTGCTCGAAGCCTTGCCGAATGCAGGCAATACCCAAACGCATACATGGCAGGGCATTTACGCCGTGGACGAGGGCTACCACAACGTGCAGTTCCAGCTCTACCTGCCGTGTTCTGCGAACGCCAACCAGTGGTCGGTACGTTATCTGGTGACGACGCCCTGAGCCCCGCCCGGGGCTGCTGCCCGGGACGTGACGGAATTCGGTTGCGCCGACTCCGCCGGCTCCGCTGCACGCGCGGGCGCCGTTTCCGCCATCATCGCCGTCGCGACCGCGCCGACGACGCCGCTCGCAATGAGGTACCACACGAAGGCCAGCGGATTCCCGGTGACGTGGTTGAGCCATGTCGCAATCAGCTGCGCCGTGCCGCCAAAGAGCGCGATCGACGAGGAGTAGATCGTCCCGAAACCGCTGCCGCGGATACGCCCGGGCAGGCTCTCGGTCAGCGCCGCGGCGAACGGTCCGAAGCTGACGGCGCCGAGCACCGTCAACACCCCGATCGCGGCCAGGAGCACTGTGGGGCTGCGCGACGATACGATCCAGGCGTACATCGGCCACGCCACCACGATGTAGGCGACGCGCGGCCACACCATCACCGGCCAGCGCCCGACGCGGTCGGACAGCCAGCCGCCGAACAGGCCGGCCGGAATGGCGCAGAGCGCAACCACAACCTGGGCGCTGAACGCGATGCGCTCGTTCATATGGAGCGCGTTTTGCGCAAATGTCGTGGTGTAGTTGGTGAGGTAGGTGAAGATCGTGGCGCTTGCGAGCGTGACGAGGCCGAGCACGATAACGCGCCGGTTGGCGAGCCAGAGGTCCCAGTCGCTTTTTCCGTCGACGGCCGAGGTTCCGCCCGCTGCCGTGTGGAGGGTCTCCGGAATGCCGCGCAGGAGCCAGATGCCGACCGGAAACGCGGCAACGCCGAGTGCGAAGGCAATGCGCCAGCCGTAAGCCTGTACGCCGGCCGGCGTCATGAAACCCGACACCAGAAGGCCCACCATGCTGCCGACGAGAATGGCGATGAACTGGCTCGCCGCCTGCCACGCGGTGTACAATCCGCGCCGCTCCGGCGGGGCGGCTTCCAGAAGAAAGGCGGTGGACGAACCGACCTGTCCGCCGAGCGCGAATCCCTGCGCCATGCGCGCGAGCACCACCAGGACCGGCGCGGCCAGGCCGATGGCCGCGTAGGACGGGACCACCGTCACCACCAGCATGCCGATGCCCATGAGGGTGAGCGCGAACATCATCGCCGGCCGGCGCCCGACGCGATCGGCCATGCGGCCGATCACGATGCCGCCGACCGGGCGCATGGCGAAACCGGTTCCGAACGTCGCCAGCGACAGCATCAGGCTCGTGTAGGCGCTGTGCGCCGGAAAGAACACGCGGCCGATCTGGAGCGCGAAGGCTGCGTAAGTGACGAAATCGTAGAATTCGAGCGCGTTTCCCGCGACCGCCGCGGCGACATTGCGCGCGCGAAGGGGTGCTGCGCTCATGCCCGTCCTGCGCAACCCGTGGCAACGTACGGAGCAGGCGAATTGCGCTCCATGAACCCGGCTCCCTTCGCTGTCGATGTCCCATCATCGCGGCCGCTGCCGTGCAAGGCAAGGCAGCAAAGCGCTGCGCCGGATCGCGATTTCGTGTCCGACACCCGCACCGAGGCCGCTTGCGGACGGGCGCGACCGGGAGGAAACGCGCCCCTTGCGCCGGCACGGGAGGGGATATAACCTGTTGCAGGTTATACCAACGATCCGAGGCCCGATGAATTTCAATCTGTATCTTGACGACAAGACCGCCAGGGAACTGGACCGGACGGCCAAAAAACTGGGCGAAACGCGGAGCGGCCTGATCCGCAAGGCGGTGCGTGAATGGCTGGACAAGAAGACGCTCGGCAGTCCCGGCTGGCCGTCGCTCATTCTGGAATGGCAGGGCATTCCCGACATGCCGCCCTTCGAATCGTATCGCGACGAGCTGTTGCCGCCCCGTGACGATGCGTTTTCGTGAAGTACCTCCTCGACACCAATGTGCTGAGCGACTTCGCCCGTGGCGATCAGGCCGTCACCGCCAGGCTTCGTCGGGAGCCACCGCCGCAATTGGCGGCTTCGGTGATCACGGAAATGGAAATCGAGTACGGGCTGGCGCGCAACCCCGACCTGTCGCCGCGCCTGCGCGAAGCCATGCGGATGCTGTTGAACACAATCTCCGTCTTGCCGTTCGAGCGCGAGGACGCCCGCGTGGCAGCACAATTGCGTGCAGGCCTGAACAGCCGGGGTACGCCGATCGGAGCCTACGATCTGTTGCTCGCCGCCTGCGCCCTGCGCCGCGGACTCAAAATCGTGACGCACAATGCGCGGGAGTTCATTCGCGTGAGCGGGCTCGGTCTGGAGGATTGGCGCAGGTAGCGTGCGCGAGAGGGGGTGGTGATCAGGCGCGAGTCCCGCTTCGCTGCCCCGCAGCTTCGCAGGACCTGTCGCTCTCGCCCGCCAAAGCCCTTCGGGCGAAGGCGGGTGCCCATGATCCAGACGAAACCCTGCAAACTTGTCCCGGTGTCTGATGCATCAACGGGATGCTGCACCTGCGCGCCGCACGACAGCTGGATCTTTGCAACGGCGGAGCGAAGCGGCGCGTTTTCCTCGTACGCACATGCGAGGCTGACCATGCTGAAATCGCTCAAACAGGCGGATATCGATGCGATCGTCGCGGCCTGCGGGCCGGATGAACCGGGGTCAAACGGCGAAACGGATGACGCGCGCGCCACGGCCGCGCGGGAACGCGTCTACGGAATCGTCGAGCAGTTCTCCCGAGAGACGCAGGAAGAACTCCTCGCGCTCATGTGGACCGGCGGTCCGAAGAACGGCAGCAGCTTCGCCGAGAATCTCGAACTCGCGCACAAGACCTGGGACGAGAATCACGCAGCCCACATCGCCGAACAGCATGCAAGGCTTCCCAATTATCTGAGGGACGGTTTAAGGAGAATGTCGGCGGAGCAGGCCTGATTCGCCACCAGTGTCGTGGTTTCGAAGTTCGCTTCGTCTCTCGATATCGGTCTCCAGGCGAACTTCGAAACCAGAACGACACTGGAATCAATGAATTGCTGGTGTCCTTTCGATTCTGAAATTCGCCCGGCAACGGATATCGGGATCATGCGAATTTCAGAATCGGGACACTAGAGCGGCGAAACGGGGGATCGTTGCCCGAAGACGCAGCAGAGCAGACCGGCACGCGCGCGATGGGCCTCTGGCGTTCGCATTGGAGCATTTTCTGCAGCTACGCCGCGCGCGTCTGGAGCGAATTCTGGGAAGACCGGATTCTGTCGGTCGCCGCGGGCGTCACGTTCTTCGTGCTGCTCGCGCTTTTTCCGGCCGTCGCGTCGATCGTATCCCTGTACGGACTCTTTGCCGACCGCGCCTCGATCGCCCAGGTCCTTCACACGCTCTCGCCCTATCTTCCGGGCGGCGCGGTCACCGTTCTGGGCGAAGACCTTCACCGGCTGGTCAACGAAAAGCCGATCCGGCTCAATGTCGCTTTCTTCTTCGGCTCGGCGATAGCGCTCTGGAGCGCGAGCGGCGGCATCTCGGCGCTGATCGACGGGCTCGACGTGGCCTTCGAGGCGAAGGAGACCCGCGGCTTTCTGAAGATGACGCGCGACGCGCTTCTTTTCACGGTCGCCGGAATCATCGCCGGCGCGCTCGCCGCCTACTTCGTGGCGGTCGTTCCGTTGGCGATCCACAAATCGCCCTATGTGCGCTCGTTCCACCTCGTCTTCGAAATCCTGCGCTGGCCGGCGGCGTTCGGCTTCGCCTCGTTCTTTTTTGCGCTCGTCTATCATGTCGGTCCCGACCGGAAGACCGTCCCGCCGCACTGGATCACCTGGGGAAGCTCGATCGGCGCGGTGTTGTGGATACTGGGTACGCTGCTTTTCAGCTGGTACGTGCAGAATTTCGGGACCTACGACCGCACCTATGGCAGCCTCGGCGCCGCCGTCGGATTTCTCACCTGGATCTGGATTTCTCTCGTCATTCTGCTTCTGGGCGCCGAAATCGATTGCGAGATCGAGCGCCGCTTGAGGCCCGCCGACCACGCCCGTCAATAGGCGCCGGCAAAGTTTTCAGGCGCCCAAAAAAGGAAACCGCCAAGGCGCAAAGACGCCAAGGCCGATTCACAGTGAGACGGTGAGGCAGTGAGGTACCGGTTGGGCGACTGGAGCGGTGCCCCATTCCCAGACCCGGAATGATTGCGCGCGCATAGCGCGCGCCGCAAAACTCACGGCGCACCATATCGCCGCGCGACAGCTATCTCACTGCCTCACCGCCTCATTGTAAAAAGGCGCGTGCCATTCCTTTGCGCCCTGGCGCATTTGCGGCCGATTCACAGTGAGACGGTGAGGCAGCGCGCAGCCACGATTGGAAAAGGTTTGCAAACCGCCAAGGCGCAAAGACGCCAAGGCCGATTCACAATGAGCCGGTGAGGCAGTGAGGTACCGGTTGGGCGACTGGAGCGGTGCCCCCGTTCCCAAGCCCGGAATGATTGCGCGCGCCTAGCGCGCGCCGCAAAACTCACGGCGCACCATATCGCCGCGCGACAGCTATCTCACTGCCTCACCGCCTCATTGTAAAAAGGCGCGTGCCATTCCTTTGCGCCCTGGCGTCTTGGCGGTTTTCTTCCCGCCGGCGGATTGCGGTATTGGTCCCCCATGCGGCCGCAGATTCTGTTTCAGCTCTTTGCCGAGGTGCGCACGCTCGACGGTGTGGGGCCGAAGCTTGCGCAGCTGATCGGCAAAGCCGCAGGCCCGCGCCTCGTCGACCTGCTCTTTCACCTGCCCGCCGGACTGATCGACCGGTCGTACAGACCAAGGCTGATCGACGCGAAAGAGGGATGCATCGCAACGGTTCTGCTCAACGTGCTCGACCATGTTCCGCGGCGCGATTCCAGGCACCCCTGGCGCGTGCGCTGCTCCGACGATACATCGACGATCGAGCTCGTCTTCTTTCACGGCCGCCTCGAATACCTCGCGCGCACGCTGCCGCCGGGCACGAAGCGGCTGGTGAGCGGCCGCATCGACCGCTTCGGCAG
>DATGGN010000099.1:0-8441 GCA_035308485.1 Rhizomicrobium sp. | reverse complement strand
GGTTTTGCAAGCCAAATTCACGATCACCGGCTTGCATTGGAAGTAGGCGTCATCCAGCGCCTTGCCGAGGATTTGGCGCATCGGCTGCTCGTCCGTGATCCACTCTCCGAGCGTGTCCATCACAGCCTGCCACAAGGCCTCATATTTGCTCTCGCGGGCGGGGCAGGCGTTTTGTCCGACCGTCTCTGGACACGGCCGTCGCGGGCCGCACTCGCGGGCGCCGCATGACCAAAGCGGAAACCGAAACCGCCCGCCAGACGGCGTCGGGCAGCTCGTTTTATTGGGCAATGCGGCTCCTTCCGGAGGAGAGGCGCGAGGCGATGTACGCCATTTATCGCTTTTGCCGCGCCGTGGACGACATCGCCGACGATCCGGACACGCCGGCCCTCAGCCGCAACACAGAGCTCCTCTCATGGCGCGGCGGCGTCAGCGCCCTGTATCGGGGCGAAAACGCCGGCAGGGCCGCGTTCCTTGGCGCAGCGGTAGAGCAATTTGGTTTGCGTGAGGCAGATTTCTTGTCGGTGATCGAGGGCATGGAGATGGACGCCAGCGGCGCAATGATTGCTCCCGATCTCGCTACGCTGGACCGGTATTGCGACTGCGTAGCAAGCGCCGTCGGCCGGCTCTCCATCAAGGTGTTCGGGATGGATGAAGCGCCGGGATTTGCGCTGGCTCGTCATCTGGGTCGCGCGCTGCAACTCACAAACATTCTTCGCGATCTTGACGAGGACGCGGACATGGGCCGGCTCTATCTGCCGCGCGAGTTTCTCGAAAGCGCCTCCATCCCGCTCGGTACGCCGTCACAGGTGATCGCACAGCCGGCGGTCGATCCAGTCTGCCGTGGACTCGCCGAATTGGCTGTACACCAGTATCGCGACGCGGAGAGAATCATGCAGACGCGGCCGCGCGGCGATTTGCGTCCCTGCCGTTTGATGGGAGCCGTATATTCCGCGATTCTCGCGCGCATGCAGCAGCGCGGCTGGTTGGCACCGCGAAAACGCACACGGATACCGAAAATCGTATTGATTGCGCTTGTCCTGCGACACGCTTTCACGAAATGAACGCTGGAACGTACTACGTCATCGGCGCAGGGCTCGCCGGCCTTTCCGCCGCCGTCGCGCTTGCAAGGCAGGGTGCCGCGGTTGAGGTCATGGAAGCGGCGCCGCAGGCCGGGGGCCGTTGTCGTTCGTGGTTCGATGGTCAGCTTCAGGATGTAATCGACAACGGAAATCACCTGATATTAAGCGGCAATATCGCGACCTATTCGTATCTGGATAGCATTGGGGCGCGAGACCGACTGAGCGGCCCAAGCGAGGCGCGTTTCGCTTTTTGTGACCTCAAATCGAATCGCCGCTGGACCATCTCGCTTGGTGATGGGCGCGTGCCGCTGTGGCTTTTCACGCCTTCGCGCCGCGTGCCTGATACCGCGTTGCGGGACTATCTGCGGTTCGCTCCGTTGCTGTCGAAAAATCGAGGCCGCGCGGTACAGGAAGTGGTTCGCTGCGAGGGCCCTGTTTGGGAGAAACTCCTGCGCCCTCTGCTTCTCGCGGCGCTCAACACGGCGCCGGAATTGGCGGATGCGGGCCTTGCCGCCGCAGTCCTGCGCGAAACCGTTGTACGAGGCGGAGCGGCCTCGCTGCCGCGCATTGCGTCCCCCAATCTCGCGGTGGCCTTCATCGAGCCTGCAATCGATTTTTTGAAACTGCGGCGCGTGCCTGTCCGCACGGGGGAGCGGTTGCGCGCGGTCGAAAAGCAGAATTCCACGGCGTCGGCGCTGCTCTTTGGCGACGCGCTCTTATCGCTCTCCGCGACTGATCGGGTGATACTCGCGGTTCCGCCGGGCGTCGCCACGGAACTCCTGCCTGGAATTCCGGCACCCGACCAAAGTTCCGCCATCGTCAACGCACATTTTCAAGCGAACGCGCCCGACGGTGCGCCAAAGATGGTGGGGTTGTTGGGAGGGACCGCTGAGTGGGTTTTTTCGTTTCCCAACCGAATCTCGGTGACAGTGAGCGGCGCCGACGACATTGTTGATCGGGATCGCGAAGACCTTGCGCGCACGCTGTGGCGGGACGTCGCCGCGGTTCATGCCCTGTCCCTGGAACTGCCGCCCTGGCAGATCGTCAAGGAGAAGCGGGCCACGTTTCGGGCGACACCGGAGCAGGCGGCGAAGCGGTCCGGTACGCGCACGCCACTGCATAACGTTTTCGTCGCGGGCGACTGGACCGCAACCGGGCTGCCTGCGACCATCGAAAGCGCCGTGCGTTCAGGACAAAAGGCGGCGGAAGCTGCTATGGCCTCATTCAAGAATGAACGACTTTAGCGTAAGAAACCCCAATACCGCGGTGCTCGACGAGGCGGTCGCGCGCGCGACGAACGCGCTTCTGGCGATGCAGCGCGAGGACGGACATTTCGTCTTTGAACTCGAAGCAGACGCCACCATTCCCGCCGAATATGTGTTGCTGGTACACTATCTCGGTGAGCCTTCCGAAACAGATCTCGAACAGAAGATCGCCACGTATCTGCGACGAATTCAGTGCAGCCATGGCGGCTGGGCGCTCTATTACGGCGGGGACTTCGATCTCAGCGCGACGGTAAAAGCGTACTTCGCACTCAAGATGATCGGAGATTCGCCGGATGCACCGCACATGAAGCGTGCACGTGACGCCGTGCTGGCGCATGGCGGCGCAGCGTTCAGCAATGTGTTCACCCGAATTCTGCTGGCTCTCTACGGCGAACTGGAGTGGAAGACGACGCCCGCAATACCCGTCGAACTCATCCTTTTGCCGCGCTGGTTTCCGATTCACATATCGAAAATGTCGTACTGGGCACGCACGGTACTCGTTCCGCTGCTCGTCCTTGCGGCACTGAGACCGCGGGCCCGAAATCCGCGCGGGATTCATATTCCCGAACTGCTCGCCCCGGGTCGCGGGAGGGCGGGAGGGCGCGCGCCGCACCAGAATCCGTGGTGGGCGGCCTTCTTTCACGTTCTCGACGTCGTGCTGAAAAACGCCGACGGAGCGTGGCCCGCAACGTTGCGCAGAAAAGCCATCGCGCGTTGCATTGCTTTCGTCACGGAGCGCCTGAACGGGGAGGACGGACTGGGCGCCATCTATCCCGCAATGGCGAACAGCGTGATGATGTTCGATGCGCTTGGATATGCGCCGGAGCATCCGGATCGCGCGATCGCGCGCAAAGCCATCGAAAGGCTGCTCGTCATCCGCGCCGGTGAGGCCTACTGCCAGCCGTGTGTCTCTCCCATATGGGACACGGCGCTTGCGGCACACGCGTTGATGGAGGCGGGCGAAAGCGCGGAAAAAGATGTTGAGCGCGCTTGCGAATGGTTGAAGGTTCGCCAGGTGCGGAACGTAAAGGGCGATTGGGCGGAACAGCGTCCCGATGTGCGGCCCGGCGGCTGGGCGTTTCAGTACAACAACGCCCATTATCCGGATCTCGATGATACCGCAGTCGTGGTCATGGCGCTTGATCGCGCAAAGGGCAGTACGGATTTCTCGCAGGAAATCGCGCGCGGCCACGAATGGGTCAAGGGGCTGCAAAGCCGTGACGGTGGCTGGGCGGCATTCGATGCCGACAATACATTTTATTATCTGAACAACATTCCCTTCGCCGATCACGGCGCGCTGCTTGATCCGCCGACGGCCGACGTAACGGCGCGATGCATCGGCATGTTTGCCCAGCTCGGCGAACCGGCCGATCGGCCGCGCGTCAAGGCCGCCATCGAATATCTTGCCCGCACCCAGGAAGCCGACGGCAGCTGGTTCGGCCGCTGGGGCGTAAATTACATCTATGGAACGTGGTCAGTGTTGGCCGGTTTGAATGCCGCCGGGCTCGATCTCGACTCGCCGATGATCAGCCGCGCCGCCGAGTGGCTGATCGCAATTCAGAACGCGGATGGCGGATGGGGCGAGAGCTGCGACAGCTATCGCCTCGACTACCGCGGCTACGAACAGGCTCCCTCGGTGCCGTCGCAGACCGCCTGGGCTGTTCTGGGACTTATGGCCGCAGGGCTCGTGGATCATCCCGCCGTGGCGCACGGCGTTGAATGGTTAGTGGGGCACCAGGAAAATCATGGACTCTGGTCCGAACAGGCCTACACCGGAGGCGGCTTTCCAAGGGTCTTCTACCTGCGCTATCATGGCTATTCACAATTCTTCCCGTTATGGGCGGTGGCGCGATACCGCAATCTCCGGGCTGGGCGAAGCAATCGCGTAACGTGCGGAATTTGATGATCATTGCCGTTACAGGCATGGCGCGGGAAGCGCGCCTGATTGCCCATCATAGTGTCATTGCTGCCGTCGGTGGCGGTGATGCGGTCGCCCTCGAAAAGAAAATCGAGGGGGCAATCGCAAAGGGCGGCCGACGGGTTCTCAGCATTGGGATTTGCGGCGCGCTCTGCCCCGAACTCCAGGTTGGTGACGTGGTCGTCGCCTCCGAAATTGTCACACCGGCCGCAGTCTACGCGACCGACGCGCCCTGGACCCGAGAATTGGCCGGTCGCATTCCGGGTGCTCAGATCGCTTCCATGGCAGGCGTCAACGACGTTTCGGTCGATCGTGCCAACAAGGCAGACCTGCGCGCCATGACGCGTTCGCGTACGGTGGACATGGAGTCGCATATAGCCGCCCAGATGGCGCTGGCACACGGATTGCCATTTGCTGCAATTCGCGTTGTCTCTGACGCCGCGCACAGGACCCTGCCCGATGCTGCCCGGGTCGCGCTGCATCCAAGCGGCAGCGTCGACAGGCTGGCTGTACTTCGTTCCGTACTGCGCGCGCCGCTGCAGATTCCGTCGCTTATCCGGACGGCTTGGGAAGCAGAGATTGCCTTTGCTGCGCTACTCCGCTGCTGCAGCATGCTGCACGCCGGATTCGCGCGCGCGAATCTCGGCGAGCTTGCGGTCGACGTGGCCTGAAAAGACGAACTGCGCCGGACGCGCATTCGCCAACGAAATATCGGGGGCCATCGGGCCGTCCGTGCGCACCCCCCGCATCATGACTCGCAGGGCTTTCAGCGGATGGCGGAAGCTGTCGGTGACAGCCGTCGCTTCGAAGCCGCAATGCACCATGCAGTTCGAGCACTTCTCATAATTGCCGACTCCATAGGAGTCCCAGTCGGTTTCCTCCATCAGCTCCCGGAACGTGCGGGCATAGCCCTCGCCCAGGAGATAGCAGGGCCGTTGCCACCCGAAGACATTCCGCGTGGGATTGCCCCAGGGCGTGCAGTGGTATGTCTGATTGCCCGCGAGGAAATCGAGAAACAGGGCAGACTGGTTGAACGGCCACGCCTTCGCGCCACCACCGCGGGCAAAAATTCCGCGGAACAGATTTCTCGTTCGCTCGCGGCTCAGGAAATGTTCCTGATCGGGAGCGCGCTCATACGCATAGCCCGGTGACACAGTAATTGCGTCCAGGCCCATGGTTTTCATTTCGTCGAAGAAGACGGCGACCTGTGCCGGGTCGGCATCGCTGAAAAGCGTGCAGTTTATGCTGACGCGGAACCCTCTAGCCTTGGCGAGGCGAATAGCCTCCACGGCCTTCTCGTAGGTCCCGGCCAGACAGACCGACTTGTCGTGCATCGGCTTGTCGCCGTCGAGATGGATCGACCAGGTAAAATCCGGGTGCGGTTCGTATTGATCGATCTTCTTGGTGAGCAGCAGTGCGTTCGTACACAGGATCACGAACTTCTTCCGCTTCAGAAAGCCGCGTACGATCTGCGGCAATTCGCGATGCAGCAGCGGCTCGCCGCCGGCGATCGAAATGACGGGAGCGCCGCATTCGTCGATCGCCTGCATGCATTCGTCGTAGCTCAGGCGCTGATTGAGGATTTCGTCCGGATAGTCGATCTTGCCGCAACCGGCGCAGGCGAGATTGCAGCGGAACAACGGCTCCAGCATCAGCACCAGCGGGTAGCGCTTCCGTCCGGTGAGCTGCTGCTTCAAAACGTAGGCGCCAACTCGGATCGCCTGTCGTAGTGGAATACCCATGAACTACTCCGCAGCCGCGACCTGGCGTGTCCGATTCCTGAGTTCCGCCGGCAGGCGGAATTCGATCTTTTCCTCGACGCCGTCCATATCCGAAACTTCCACGTCGCCCAGTTTTCGGAGCGCCTCAATGACATCGCGTACCAGTTCCTCCGGAGCGGACGCGCCGGCCGTCAAACCGATCGTGTGTTTTCCCGCTACCCAGACAGGATCAAGCTCGTCTCCGTCGGCAATCAGATAACTTGGAACGCCTTCTTCCAGTCCGATTTCACGCAGGCGATTCGAATTCGAGCTGTTCTTTGCGCCGACAACCAGAATGACCTGCGCGATCTTGCACAGCTCGCGCACGGCCGATTGACGGTTCTGGGTTGCGTAGCAGATATCGGATGTGTCCGGACCCACGATGTCCTTGAAGCGCCGCTTGAGCGCGGCGATCACGCCGCGCGTATCATCGATACTGAGCGTCGTCTGGGTCACGTAGGCTATCGGTACGTCGTCCGCCATATCGAGCGCCTGCACATCGGCTTCAGAGGAAACGAGATGCACCGGTGCACCGACCTGTCCCATTGTCCCTTCGACCTCAGGGTGGCCGGCGTGGCCGATGAGAATCAGCGTTCGCCCCTTCGAAACGTAGCGTTTACCCTGTGCGTGAACCTTGGAGACGAGGGGGCACGTGGCATCGAGCACGGGCAGGCGCCGCCGCTCCGCCTCGCGAACGATTGCCTGTGGAACACCATGGGCACTGAAAACCGTAACCGCCCCTTGCGGCACTTCGTCCAGTTCCTCGACAAAACGCGCACCTTTGCGCTTCAGAGCTTCGACAACGTGGCGGTTGTGAACGATCTCATGGCGCACATAGACCGGGCGGCCGTATTTCTCGAGCGCGTGCTCGACGATGTCGATCGCCCGGACCACGCCCGCGCAGAACCCGCGCGGCTGGGCAAGAATGATTCGCATCGTCAAGGCAGCCGTCCTCTTTTGCTTTGATTTGCCACGTTCACCGGCCTGAATTGCGAAATGATGTAGCCCGCCTGATCCCGAATGCCAACCTGCGCAACCTGCCCCGCTTTGGTAAGCCGCGAACCGCAGAATTCGATCCGGAACCCGACTCCGCGCCGCACGCGCTCGCAGGCGTCCTCGCATGGGGTAAAACGTTCGAATCGCCCTATGGTGACGGGGAACCAACGGGGACGGCCGGCCGGCCGAGGCGAGTCCTGAGCGCATTCGGTATCTCCGAATCCGGTAGCGAACAAAACCGGTTCGCCTGGGCGCTCGTCGCGTGCGCCGCGCTTCTCGCCCTGCCGCTCTGGTTTGCAGCCATGCCGGCGATGCCCGACTACCCGGCGCATCTGGCAACTTTCTACCTCCTTTCCGGCGGCGCGAAGTCACCGGTGCTGGCCCAGTTTTATCGGGTCCATTGGACGGCCGTTCCCAATCTTGCGGGAGAGGCTCTCATTCCCCTCCTCGGCGCATGGATCGGTCTTCGCGCGGCAACAGCAGTATTCCTGACCTTCGCCGTCGTGGCGTGGTCTCTCTCGGGCGCCGCCATCCAGTGGGCACTCTTTCGGCGGATCACGCCCGCGCCGCTCCTTGGAAGCGCCTTCGTGTACAATGCCAACTTCATGTGGGGCTTTTTCAACTACTGCTTCGGGACCGCGCTTGCACTGCTGGTCTTCGCTGGGTGGATCATGGCCGAACGCCAGCGGCGGCCCTGGCTCCTCGCCTGTTTTTCGCTCGTGACGCTGGTCATCTACTTCTGTCATGTGTTCGCGGCTGCCATGCTTCTCTTGCTCGTCTTCTGTTACGAGTTTTCCGCGATCTCCCGACAGACGCCGTTTGCCGAAAATCTGCGCCGTCTCGGCCTCCCCCTCGTGATCGCAATTCCTGCGGCCGTGGCCTTCCTTTTCTTCAAGCCTGCGGGCGCCGGCGGGTCGGTCGAGTTCAACATCATCGACACCATACTCGATCGCCTGAGTTCGCCCATGCAGTTTGCTTTCGATCGACCGGCTTGGCTTCTGCTGGCAGCCTTGACCGCGTTGGTCGTGTACGGCCTCTGGACCGGACGAATCGGCCTTCATCCGCGCATGAAGCCGCTTCTCCTGGTCCTCGTCGTTCTCTGCATCTTCATGCCGGAATGGGCCATGGGCGGTTGGGGAGTCGATCTGCGCGTTCCTGCGCTTTTCGGAACGCTTGCATTTGCGTCGGCGGAATTCCGTTTTGAACGCCGCGTACAACTGGCCCTGGCCGGAGCAGCGGTGCTCCTCGCCGGTTGGCAGTCGGCTACCCTGTCCGGAAACTGGCGGTATTACGGCCATCGTTTCGCGGAGTTTCGGACCGCCAACAGATTGATCCGGCCGGGTTCGAAAATCGTGACGGTGCTCGACGGCGACTCCATCGGACTCGCATCGGACCAGCCTTATTGGCACATGGCGGAATACGC
>DATGGN010000098.1:0-11307 GCA_035308485.1 Rhizomicrobium sp. | reverse complement strand
ACGATGAAACGATCGAGTTCCGAGACGATTTCTCGCGGCGTGAAGGAGTTCATGCGGTGCGGATGCTTTCAACGACGATCTGGTTGTTGGTGTAAACGCAAATCTGCGCGGCAATGTCGAGCGCCCGTCGCGCGATCTCTTCCGCACCGAGCTCAAATCCCATGAGCGCGCGCGCCGCGGCAAGCGCGTAATTTCCGCCGGAGCCGATACCAAGAATGCCGTCTTCCGGTTCGACCACGTCGCCGGTTCCCGACACGAGCAACGTAGCCTTGGCATCCGCAACAGCCATCATGGCCTGCAGCTGGCGCAGATATTTGTCGGTTCGCCAGTCCTTGCCCAGCTCCACGCAGGCGCGCGCGAGATTGCCGGGATGCTGTTCGAGCTTGGCCTCGAGCCGCTCGAACAGGGCGAAGGCGTCCGCCGTCGCGCCGGCAAACCCCGAAATCACTTCGCCTTTGCCGAGCCGACGCACTTTGCGGGCGTTGGACTTCATGATCGTCTGCCCGAGGGTGACCTGCCCGTCGCCGGCGATGACGACCGTATCGCCTTTGCGCACTGACAGGATCGTCGTCGATCGCCAGCGGGCGTCTTCCTTATCCATCAAAGCCTAATCCTTGTGCCGGCGTCTCAGATAAGTCCCGAGCCCGTCCCTCGCAACACGCAAACAGGGAGCGGCGACCGTCGGTTGCCTGACGGCTTGTCACGAAAGTGACACCAGCGTCATTTTTCTTGATTCTTGAATCACTATAAGGAATAGTCAGGTCGAGAACCGGGAGAGGCGCCATGGTCCAGATCACCAAGGACGATGCCTATCAGGCCGTCGCTCCGGACGATTTCCCCTCGATGCTGGAGCCCGAGCGTTACGGGCATCGCTGCACCTCGTTCGACCGGATCATTTCGGCGACGCACGATCACTTCTGGGATCCACTCAATCCCAAGTACATCGATTTCAGCGAGCCGTTCGACATCGACGGCCAGCAGATCCTGCCCGACGAAATGTTCCCGATTTTTCTCACCAAACTCGGGGAGCAGCTCAAGGGCCGCGATCACATCCGCTTTGCGAACCAGTCGGCGCGCTGGTCGCTGTCCTCGATCCTTCATGGCGAACAGGGCGCACTCGCGCTTTCGGCTTCGCTCTGCCACATCCTGAGCGACCCCGGTGCGCAGGAATACGCGGCAAATCAGACGCGCGAGGAAGCGCGGCACGTGACCGCGTTCAGCGCCTACATCAAGGTGCGCTTCGGCACGCCGCTCCCTTGCGGCCCTACGCTCGAAAATCTGCTGACGGAACTCGTGCTCGCACCAGAAGTGTACAAGAAGATCGTGGGCATGCAGATGCTGGTCGAAGGCCTCGCGATGGGCGCCTTCGCGACGCTGTACCAGAAGTCGGACGATCCGCTGCTCGTCAAGCTGTGCCAGCTCGTCATGACCGACGAGGCGTTCCATCACAAATTCGGAAAGATCTGGGCCGACCGCACGATCCCGAAACTGAGTACGGAAGAGCACAACCTCGTGGAGGACTGGGCGGCGCAGTGCTTCCAGACGCTCCTCTTCAATCTCGTCAATCCCGAACAGATGAAGCCCGTCTATGCCTCCGTCGGAATCGATTGGCAGGAGGCCATGGCGGCCATCCAGGAGGCGTTCGGCGACGATCAGCGGCGCGAGCAGATGAAGCAGTCGGCGAACATCTTCCGCGTGCTGATCAAGACGCTCCTGAACGCCGGCATCATCACCGAGCGTACGCGCGCGTTCTATGCCGTCTATGTCGACATGGACGAACTCAAGCGCGAAGGCGACCGCATGATCGGCGACGACATCGCGGAAGAAGGCATCCGCTACCTCAAGGGAATAAACTTCCGCCCCGGCGGCGTTGCGATGGCCGCGGAGTAATTCAAGCCTGCAATACGAATCACCCTCCCCTTGCGGGAGGGTCGAAATTTGCCGAGCAAATTTCGGGAGGGGTCATTTGCGCCGACGATTCACCCCTCCCCGAAAATCGCTCGCGCACGCGCTCACGATTTTCGACCCTCCCTCAAGGGGAGGGTGGAATCTTCGCTGCACTTCCAGGCTATATTTCCATCCATGATGATCACCGCGGCAGATGTGGCGCGCGGCGTGAGCCGGCTGTTCATGCAGGAAGGCTTCAGCCCCATCCTCGAATTTTCTCTCGCCAATGGGAGAAGGCTCGACGTCGCCGCGCTTGGGCCGGACGGAACGGTTGCCGGCGTCGAAATCAAGGTTGCGCTGGCCGATCTCAAGACCGATCTCAAATGGCCCGATTATCTCGCGTTCTGTGAGTTGTTCTACTTCGCGATCCCTCCGGATTTTCCCGATGAGTTCGTGCCGCCGGGGACGGGTTTGATCGTGGCGGACCGTTACGGCGGCGCGATTGTACGGCCGGCGCCGCTGGCCGTGCTGCACGCCAGCCGCCGCAGGGCCGTTACCCTGCGGTTCGCGAAGGTTGCGGCGGAGCGGCTCGCGCTGGCGCTTGATCTCGCGACAGAACCGCGCCTGTCGGCCGGAGTCGCCGCCGAATGAAAGGGAGCGGCAAAAAAGGAGTCTCCAACGCGGAGCTGCACCGGATCGCGCTGTCGTTTCCCGCAACCAGCGAAGGCACCTCCTACGGCAAACCCGCTTTTCTCGTCGCCGGAAAATTTTTCACGCGGCTGAGAAGCGAGGACGATTCGCTTGTTCTTGTCGTCGGTTCCATCGACGAACGCGACATGCTGCTCGAAAGCGATCCGGCTTTGTTTCACATCACCGATCACTATCGGAACTATCCGGCCGTCCTCGCGCGCCGCAGCATCATCGACGCGGCAACGCTCACCGGCATGCTCGAGCGGCGCTGGCGCGTCCTCGCGCCGAAAAGGCTGGTGAAGGAATACGACGGCAGCGGCATTCGCGAAAAATCGGATTGCGCCTCATCCGGCGCGCGACGAGCGCGCGCCACCTTCTCCCGCAAGGGGAGAAGGAAGTAACTGACGAGTTCTGTACGTGCATTGCTGTAACCCTCTCCCCTTGCGGGAGAGGGTGCGCCGGCAAAGCCGGCGCGGGTGAGGGGTTTATCGCGGGCTGCGTTTGGCGAGGATGCGCTGCAACGTACGCCGGTGCATGTTGAGGCGGCGCGCGGTCTCCGAGACGTTGTGACCGCACAGTTCGTACACCCGCTGGATGTGCTCCCAGCGCACCCGGTCCGCCGACATGGGGTTCTCCGGCGGCGGCGGCTTCTGCCCGGGCGCGGCGAGCAGCGCCGCCAGGATGTCGTCCGCATCCGCGGGTTTTGGGATGTAATCGATCGCGCCGTACTTCACCGCGGCGACGGCGGTGGCGATATTGCCAAAGCCGGTCAGCACCACGACGCGCGCGTCCGGCCGCACAACGTGAAGATTCTCCACGACGTCGAGACCGCTCCCGTCTTCGAGTTTCAGGTCGACGACGGCAAAAGCCGGTGCGAGTTCTCTTGCGCGGGAAATGCCCTGGGCCACGTTCTCGGCAATCGAAACCGCGAAGCCCCGTGCCTCCATCGCGCGGGCAAGCCGATCCCGGAAAGGACGGTCGTCCTCCAGAATCAAAAGGGTTCGATCCTCGGGGAGGGATGTCTGCTGCATGTCGCTCTCGTCTGTCTCCGGGCCGCAATATAAGGGCCTGCTACCAGCGGTCAAAACGGCTCGACGTGTCCCGGCGGATTTTCGCCATCGATGGCACCGCGCGGCCAGTGCAGCACGACGCGGGCCCCTCCTTCTTCGCGGTTCTTTGCCCTAACGCTGCCGCCCGTCTGCTCGACCAGGGTTTTGGCTATGAAAAAACCGAGGCCCATCCCGTGCTGGCCGGCAAAGGCGTCGGTCGGACCCAGTTCGGTGTTGGCGAGCGCGTAGCTGCCGGGGCGGGACGTGACATACGGGTCCCCGATCCGCTCGAGAATCTCGGGGTCGAATCCCGGTCCGTCGTCTTCCACGAACAGGTTGATTTCCGTCATGCTCCATTCGGCGCTGATGCCCACCTTGGTCTTTGCGAAGTCCGCGGCATTGGCGACGAGATTGCCGAGCCCATGCAGCAGCTCGGGAATGCGCCAGACCTTGGGTTCCGGTCCGCTCGCAGCCTGCGGCAGCTGGACATCGATCACAACGTCGCCGCCGCGATGCTCGCCCGCGATCTCGTCGAGCAGCGCGCCCAGCGGCAGCCGCTCCGGTTTTCCCAGCACGCTTTCCTCCGGACGCGCGAGGCGGGTGAGAATGCCGCGGCAGCGCTCCGCTTCCGCGCGCAAGAGCCGCGCGTCCTCTGCCTCCGGCGACTGCGCCGGCAGCGACCGCTCGAGTTCGCGCGCGACCACGGCGATGGTGCCGAGCGGCGTGCCGAGCTCATGGGCCGCCGCAGTGGCGAGCGCGCCGAGCGAAGCGATGCGGTGTTCGCGCGCGAGCGCGAGCTGGGTCGCGGCGAGACCGGCCTGCATGCGCGAACCTTCACTCGCGATCCGCCAGGCATAGATCGAGGTAAATCCGATACCGATCACGAGCGACGCCCAGATGCCGCCGAGATAAAGCGGCGGCAGGTCGAGACGCTGTCCCGCGATCCACGGCAGGGGATAGTGGACAAGCGCGATGAACGAAACCGACGCAAGCGCAAGGCCTGCAAGGAGCAGGGTGTTGCCGAGGTTGAGGGTTGCCGCGGCAATCACCACCGGCGCCAGGAACATCAGCGAAAACGGATTTTCGATGCCGCCCGTCAGGTAGAGCAGCGCACCGAGCTGTACCACGTCGAAAGCCAGGAAGACGGTGGCGTCGCGGTTCGTCAGCCGGTGCGTGGCCGGAAAGCGGATCGCAAAAACGGTGTTGAGCGCCGCGCTCGAGAGTATGGCGACGACGCAACCGATGAGCGGCAGGTGATAGTCGAGGCCGAAATGTACGACGTACAGTGCCGCCGCCTGGCCGCCGATCGCAAGCCAGCGAAGGTTGCTGAGCGTTCTGAGCCGGACGCGTCCGCGCGAAGCCATGCCGCTGCGGAAAATGGCGGCATCGGGCGGCCACATTCTGCGCCAGCCGCGAAGCTCGCCGGCATGGGCGGCATTCCTCGGCGCTGCGGTCATCGATCACACATCGGGAGCAGGCACTCCCGCCTGCAACGCGGCGGCGACGAGCGTGTTGCGCATCAGGCAGGCGCGGGTCATCGGTCCGACGCCGCCGGGGACGGGCGTGATGGCGCCGGCGACCTCGCGCGCTGCCGCAAAATCCACGTCACCGACGAGCTTCGTCCGGCCCCCGCCGAGGTCGATACGGGTGGTTCCGACGTCGATGATGCAGGCGCCGGGCTTGATCCAGTCGCCCTTCACGAACTGCGCTTTTCCGAGCGCGGCGACGAGAATGTCGGCCCGGCGCGCAAGGCCCGGCAGGTCGCGTGTGCGCGAATGCGCCACCGTAACCGTGGCGTTTGCGGCCAGAAGCAGCTGCGCCATCGGCTTGCCGACGAGAATGGAGCGCCCGATGACGAGGGCGTCGGCGCCCGCAATATCGCCCAGCGTATCGCGGATCAGGATCATGACGCCGAGTGGTGTACAGGATACGAGTTTCGCGCGGCCGCCCGCGAGCAGGCCGGCGGAGGTTGGCGTGAGCCCGTCGACGTCCTTCGCCGGATCGATGGCGTCCAGGATGGCATCCTGGCGGATTTGCGCGGGCACGGGAAACTGTACCAGGATTCCGTGTACAGACGGATCGACGTTCAGGTCGCGCACGCGCGCGAGCACGTCGGCTTCGGACGTTTCTTCGGGAAGGCGGAATTCGCGCGCATGGAAGCCGCATTCGCGCGCGTCGTTGCCCTTGCTCCGCACATAGACGTCGCTGGCGGGATCGTTGCCGACGAGCACGACGGCAAGACCGGGAACGAGACCATGCGCGGACTTCAGCCGCGCGGTTTCGTCGGCGATCCGCGCGCGCAACCGCGCCGCCGTTGCTTTTCCGTCGATGATTGTCGCGCTCACGCGCCGCCTCCGATCGCCCGAAGGCGCGCGGCGAGGTGCTTGCCGGAACCTCCGATTCTCACCTGTTTCAAACGCGAAGTCGCGCCGC
The DNA here is from genome assembly GCA_035308485.1 of Rhizomicrobium sp. Taxonomy (GTDB): domain Bacteria; phylum Pseudomonadota; class Alphaproteobacteria; order Micropepsales; family Micropepsaceae; genus Rhizomicrobium. The sequence goes on along the minus strand of DATGGN010000098.1, from coordinate 5,248 downwards.
GCACGATCATCACGGCGCCCTTCGGCACACCGAATTCCTTCGCGAGCAGGGCCACCAGCGCCGCATTGGCCTTCCCATCTTCGGCGACCGCCGCAACGCGCGCCTTCAACGTCGGCTTGCCGTTCGGGTCACGGGTCAGGCCCGCAAGCACATCATGCCCGCCTTTCGGCGTCACATGCACGACCAGGCGAATACCGTCCTCTGCCGCGGTCGGTTTCACGATTGCATGGAGTAGATCAGCATCGGCTCGTATCGGACAATGAGCTGCTGGAGGACCCAGATCACGAGCAAAACGATCATGGGCGACAAATCGAGACCGCCGATCGCGGGAACGATCCGGCGGATTCGGCGAAATACCGGGTCGGTAAGCGCGCCAAGGGCGCGAACCACCCAACGGCCCGCCGGGCTGTAGGTATTCAGCACATGGAATGCCACCAGCCAGCTCACCACCACAGCGGCGATGACGATCCACCAATAGAGCCAAAGAAGCATACCCACGAGGTCGAACAGAATTTCCACAAGCGGCACGAGTGCCATGTCAAATCGCCCGTTCGGAAACTGCGGCCGTTGTAGGGCAGAGGCCTGTCAAATCGCAAGGCGATGCGGGGCACTGTTACAGTTTGGTCCGCTCTGACATCACGACCTCAGTTCAGAGGAGGGTATATATCCGGGTTGACCGGGGGCGACACATCGAAAGCTGTTTTGAAAATGTTGCCGAACCAAATCACCCAGAATCTGAGGTTGCTTGCCTTGCTTTTCGCACTCTTGCCACGCCCTATCGATGGCCTTGTTGCGCTCGTTCACACACCCGAAAAGCGGGGGCAGCAACAAAGTGGCGATGAGGACCGATCGTATGCGCACCACGCCTCCCAGTATGCCGTGTAAGCTGCCATCCTCGCCTCCAGGCGGAAAGCCCCCGACGATGTCATCGGCAACACAGCCCAGTTTACGCGCATCCTGTCACCGTGCCGACCAGGGCTTTGCCTTGACACTGCCGGAACGCGAACCCTAGAAAACCCCGCCCGCGCGACGGCCAAACGGCCCACGCCAGCGCTGGGGCTGTAGCTCAGTTGGGAGAGCGCCTCGTTCGCAATGAGGAGGTCAGCGGTTCGATCCCGCTCAGCTCCACCACGCTTCGCCCTGACGGGCTACGCGTGGCGCAGCCAGACGTAGCCCGTCAAGGCGCAGCGTGTCCGGCGTAGCTCGAGCGGAGCGAGAGCGAAGACGGACTGCCGCAAATGTGGTATGTTTACGTAATCCGCAGCCCTGACGGGCTACGCGTGGCGCAGCCAGACGTAGCCCGTCAAGGCGCAGCGTGTCCGGCGTAGCTTGAGCGGAGCGAGAGCGAAGACGGACTGCCGCAAGTGTGGTATGTTTACATAATCCGCAGGCCTGACGGGCTACGCGTGGCGTAGCCAGACGTAGCCCGTCAAGGCGCAGCGTGTCCGGCGTAGCTTGAGCGGAGCGAGAGCGAAGACGGACTGCCGCAAGTGTGGTATGTTTACATAATCCGCAGCATCACCTGTCCGGAGCGGGAGTACACCGGCGCAACCGCGAATCTGAAACAGCGCCTGTACGATCACAATGTGGGCAAGTCAGCACATACCGCTAAGTTCATACCGTGGGAGCTGGTCTGGTATGGCGCATTTCGCAGCAAATATAGCGCCCTGGCGTTCGAAAGGTACCTGAAATCCCACTCTGGCAGGGCTTTCGCAAAAAAGCGCCTTTGCTCGTCGGCAGCCCAGAGCTGATCTTGGGCGTCGCTCAGGGAGAAATGATCCGAAGGGTATTCGCCGAACGCCGCCGTCGATCTTCAATTCCGAGCTGGCGACAAGACGTCCGCTTGCCCGTTCGATTCGACCGCGGTTCCGTTCTCGTGCTCGCAAGGGTATGGCGGCGTTTCTGACCCTTCGACAGCAATGTCCTGTTGTTTGCCGGCCATCAGCAACGCGAGAATTTGCCGTGGCGTCTCGATGACGGCGAGGGCCTCGCTTTCGCCCCCTATGAAACCGATGAGCGTACATGAAGTTGTACTCCTCTTGCGTTCCGAAGTCGAGCGCTTGAGGCTGATGGCATGCTCCACGTTCACGTAGATCGGCCGGTGTTGCGTGTCGGTCAACGCAATCCACCTACGGTCGAAGTCGCGCCCGCCGCAGTCTGCGGCTTCGACGGAAGGAAGGGTGATTCGTTCAATGGCCTGTTTTGCAAGAGCCAGGAAGCTGCCGTCCGTACATTCGACGGGGAGAAACCCCCGCTCGTCGTTCAACACGTCCGTCAGGCGCGCGTCGGCGGGCACGTGCATTTTGCCGGCGAGATTGGACCCGTTGGAGAGGGAAATCTCGACCGCGAGCTTCTTCATCCTGGCAGCAAGCACTTCGGGCTTATGCATACCGTCCAACGCGGCCGTCCCCTCCCCGATGGCCGGGTCTAGGACACCATCGGTTAAGGATTGGTCACACCCGCTGAGCCCGTCAGCCGTCGGATGCGTTCTCCGGGACGGTGGTTGCCACAGGTGCAGGCGCTGCGCGCACGTCGGTCACCGACAGCGCCGCTCCAGGCTGAAGCCGGATCTCGCCGATATTGGCTGCGTGCCTCAGATCGGCCATCGCCGCCTGCACCGGCGCGGCGATCCCGGCCGGATGGACGAGAGTCAGGGACTCTATCTGCTGGCGAAACGGCAATCGCGAGTCGGCGCGCGCCCGGCGGATCTCAGCGAGCGCGGCGACGACGGCGTCCCAGTCGCCCGAATCCCGCCCGTCCGGCGATCCCGAGAACGCGGTCTGTACATCGTCCGCATTCGGCCAGCGCGACCGGTGAACCGAGCCGGCCTGCCACCACGACCAGACTTCCTCGGCGACGAACGGAAGAAACGGCGCGAGAAGCTGCTGCAACGTCCGCAGCGCGACATGCAGCGCGCCCTGCGCCGACCGATCGCCGGTCCGGACCCGGGTTTTCACGAGCTCGACATAGTTGTCGCAGAACGACCAGAAAAACTGTTCGGTCGCATCGAGCGCGCGCGTGTAGTCGTAATTCTCGAATGCCTCTGTGGCGTCGTCGACGACGGCAGCCAGCGCGCCCAGCATGGACTGGTCGAGCGCATTCGGCTCGGCGACGCGTTGCAGCTCATGCGGCACGCCGAGAACGAAGCGGGACACGTTGATCAGCTTGATGGCGAGACGCCGGCCAACCTTGAATTGATTGGCGTCGAAGATGACGTCCTGTCCGGGGCGGCCGCGCGCCGCCCAATAGCGGATCGCATCGGCGCCGTATTGTTCGATCAGCTTCAAGGGATCGTCGGGTGCGTTGCCGAGCGATTTCGACAGCTTCTTCCGATCGGGATCGGTGACAAAACCCGAGATGGCGGCGTTGGCCCAGGGCAGCATGCCGAACTCGTAGTGGCTTCTGACCACCGTGTAGAACAGCCATGTACGGATGATCTCGTGCGCCTGCGGCCGCAGGTCCATGGGGAATATGCGCGGCCACAGGTCGCTGTCGTCGAGAAAACGGCCGGCGATTTGCGGGCTGAGCGACGATGTCGCCCAGGTGTCCATCACGTCGGGATCGCCGGCGAAGCCGCCGGGGCGTCCCCTGTCGTTTGGATCGAAGCCGCGCGGCGCATCGGTCGACGGATCGATCGGCAAATCCGCGTGGTCGGGCAGGATCACCTCATCCTGCAGCGGGTTTCCGTCGCTGTCCAGTCTGTACCAGACCGGGAATGGTACACCGAAATAGCGCTGCCGCGTTACATTCCAGTCGCCGATAAGGCCATTGACCCAATGTTCGTAGCGAACGCGCATGAACTCCGGCCACCAGCGCAATTCCTCTCCGTACCGGAGCAGCGTCTCCTTGTCCGGATAGCGGACGAACCATTGGGGCGTGGCAAGAATCTCGAGAGGCCGCTTGCCGTTCTCCCAGAACTTGACGGCCCGCTCGGTCGGCCGCGGGCTGCCGAGGAGTTCGCCCGATTCGGCCAGCATCGACACGATCTGTTCCCGCGCCTTGTCGACCGTCAGCCCGCCCACCTGCGCGTAGGCACGCTCGGCGGACTCCGAACGCAGCCAGTCGGGCGTCGCCTTCGCGAGCCTGCCGTTCTTTTCGATGACGATTCGCAGCGGCAATTGCAGGTCGCGCCACCACGTGACATCGGTCTGGTCGCCGAATGTACAGACCATGGCGAGGCCGGTGCCCTTCTCGGGTTCGGCAAGAGGGTGTGCCAGCACCGGAATTGCGACGTCGAAAAGCGGCGTGCGGACGGTTTGACCGACGAGGCTCCGGTACCGGTCGTCATCGGGGTGCGCGACCATCGCGACGCAGGCCGGCAACAGCTCCGGCCGCGTGGTTTCGATAATCGCGTCGCCCGCGTCGGACCGGAATTGAATCCGGTAGAACTGCCCGGCCAGCATGCGGTCCTGCAGCTCGGCCTGCGCCACGGACGTACGAAACTCGATGTCCCAGAGCGTCGGCGACGCCGAACGGTACACGATTCCCTTTTGCAGCAGCTCGAGAAACGCCGCCTGCGAGACCCGCGCCGCGGGCGCGCCGATCGTCGTATAGGTAAAATCCCAATCGACGGAGAGACCGAGTTTCGTCCAGAGTTCGAGATAGCTCTTCTGCAGAAGCCCGGTCACCGTGTGACAGCTTGCGATGAAGTTCGGCCGGCTTACATGTACAATGTTCTTGCCCGGTTTTTCCGGCGGCTTGAATGCCGGATCGTAGGGGAGCGTCGGGTCGCACGCGATCCCGAGCATCAATTGCACGCGACGCTCGGTATTCAGCCCGTTGTTGTCCCACCCCATCGGGTAGAACACTTCCTTGCCCCGCATCCGCTGATAACGGGCGACGAGATCGGTATGCGTGTAGCTGCAGCAATGCCCCGGATGCAGATGCCCCGACACGGTCGGCGGCGGCGTGTCGATCGAAAAGACTTCTGCGCGATCCCTGGTTCGGTCGAAGGCGTATAGCCGCGAGTCGCTCCAATGCGCGCACCACTTCCGCTCGATCTCTTCCAGCAATTTGTCGGGCTTCTCGGTCATCGCCATCAGTCTCGTAAACTTTGAAAGTCCGAAAGAACGCGCCCCCTGAACCCGGTGGCCGCCAGCGTTGGGAGGTCGACCGAGAGGGGCCCCCGATTGACCAAGAACGGATCAGCCGGTCAAGCGCGACAGGCAAAGAGAGAGAGATGCCTTAGGGCCGCCGGGCATGGGCGTGCGATCACCCGAAAGCCGGGAAAGACCGTTTGGGCGCCGAG
>DATGGN010000097.1:0-38971 GCA_035308485.1 Rhizomicrobium sp. | reverse complement strand
GAGCGCCCCGCAGACTTGGCGGCGGCGGCGGACCGTTTGGAAATATGAAAGGCGTGCGGCAGCGCTCTTTTCTGAACGCCGCAGGACTCGCGCCGGCATGACGCAAAAAAATCATGGGCGGGGATTTCCCGCCCATGATTCCGACTGTACAATGACCGCGCAAAGAACGCTTCGCGGCTCCAGGCAAACACTAGCTCAGCGTGACCGCCGTCCCGGTTGACGCGATGCCGTTCACGATGACCTGAAGCGTGCTCGCGCCGGTCTCGCAGCTGCCCGGGATGTCGAACGTGGCATTGGTCTTGCCCGTGGTCCACACGCCCATGGTCGAGAAGTTGTAGCTCCGCGCAAAACACACGTCGCCGGTCGAATTGTTGGTGATGCGAACGATCGGCCAGTTTGTTGCCGCTTGCGAGTCGTCGCCATACGCTCCGCCGAGGTCGAAGCCGTTGAAGTTCTTCCCCGCGATCGCATTGCCGGTGCTGCCGACGCTCAACGTGGAGGAGACACTCGTCACCATCGGAAGCCATTTGGTTTTGGCCTTTCCGAGCGGCGTATACAGCGAAACTTCTGCGGTCCCGTTCCCGCAACAATCCTGGCTGTCGTCCCAAAGGACCTGGCCCGTCGGGAGAAGGAGCAGGTTGCCGAAGTAGGACGGGTCATTCGGCGACTCGGCGGGATCGTTGACCTGTACCGCCTTGACCTTCCCGGTCTTCGCACTGATGCGGAATTCCCAGAAGTGCGAGGGAGGGTCGTAGACGCCGGGGCTTGCCTGGACGAGAATATTTCCGTTCGGCAGCGTCGCCGCCGGAGCGTCGGCACAGTCATAAACGGTAGACCCGATTTTCATGACCGGGCCCGATTTCCAGGTTCCGCTCGAGACGTCGTAGATATCGTTCACGCCGAGGGTGGGGTTTCCGCTGAACTGGATAATCGTTCCTTCCGCCCCGTATCTTGGCGTGAGCGGTGCCGGGCCGAGCTCCTTGGAACCGTTGGTCAGCAAGTCCGGCGTTTTACCGGCAAGGCTCCAGGTGCCCGTCGCCGTGTCATAGATCTCGTAATCGTCGTAGTTGCTGCCGATATTCCAGACGTCCACGGTAATGAGGTCGCCACCGGGCAGAGCCGTCCAGCCCTGCTCGCTGTTGCTCCCGAACCCGCTCTGTGCGGTCCATTTCACTGTCGTGCCGCTGATCGATGCGAGCGCCTGATTGCTGTTGCAGCACTCGGCAAGCATGTAGGTGCCGTTCGGCAGGACGATGCTGTCGGCGTCGCCGATTTCGGACCAGCCGGTGGGCGCGGTGACCGACGTCCAGGCGTTCGCCACCGGATCGTAGAGCGCGCCTGCGGTCGATTCTCCGCTCCCGCACGGATTGTATTCGCCGCCGTTTTCGATGAGGCGGCCGTCGGGCAGAATCTGCGCCGCGAAATAAAGCGGGCAGTCATTCGAGGGCATCTTTGCCAGCGCGGTCCAGGTGCCGTCGTTGTATTGGCCCTTGCTGTCCGGCGTGAGGCTGTACGGCTGGTTTGTGCCCGCATCGAACACCAGAACCCGGCCGTCCGTGAGCAATTGAGGCTCCCACGGGCCGTACGTCGTGAACGATGGGAGGTTTCCGACATCCGTCCACGTGCCCGAGCGGGCGGATTTGGGCGCCACATAGGGATGACGCTCGGCAGGTCCCACGTGAACGATGGGCGTGTTGGGATCCCGAGGCGTGGTGCCGAATTTGTACGGATAGAGAAACTGATGCGCCGAGGCATCGGTCGCGAGCGAAGCCATCGCGGCGATCGCCACGAGAGAGGCGCCTGCAGCGATGCGAGATCGTATTTTCATGGGTACCCCCTTTTTCGAGCCGTCCGCCAATCGGACGCGCTCTCGCCCGGTTGGGCTGGTCTTGGCAATCAGCCTACGCGGAACAACTTCGGCGGGCAACGCAAATCGAGGTTCGGCCGGCGGCGGCGTTCTCGCACGCATCCGGTGCCGCGCAGGCATGGCGGAACCGGGGGTGTGCCTTGAAGAAAATCATGGGCGGGATTTCCTGCCCATGATCCAGTCGTACGCGCGAAAACTGCTTTGACGAAGCGCCTAACTCAATGTGACCGCAGTCCCCGTCGAAGCGATGCCGTTCACGATAGCCTGCAGCGTGCTCGCGCCTGTCTCGCAGGACTTCGGGATGTCGAACTCGGCACTCGTCGTGCCGCTCGTCCAGATGCCCATTGTCGAGAAGTTGTAGCTTCGCGCGAAACAGACGTCGCCGGTCGAATTGTTGGTGATGCGGACGAGCGGATAGTTCGTGGACATCTGCGCGTCGTCGCCGTAGGAGGCGCCGAGCGAGAAGCCGTTGAAGTTCGTGCCCGAAATCGCGTTGCCGGTGCTGCCAACGGTCAGCTTGCTGGAAACGCTCGAAACGACCGGCAGCCAACTCGCTCTGGGCGAGCCGACCGGCGTGTAGGTCGCGACTTCGAAGTTCTTGACCTGGCTGTTGTCCCACAGCGCCTGCCCGGTTGGAAGCATGACGAACGTACCCTCGAAAGAAGATGTGTGCTTTCCCTCCCGGGGTTCGTTCACCCGGGTTACTTTGATCTTGCCCTTTTTGTCGGTCAGCCCGATTTCAAAGAAGGCGGACGGTTTGGCGAAAATGCCGGGGCTCGCCTCAACGAGCGTGTTGCCGCTCGGCAGTTCGACGGCCGGAGCGTCCGCACAATCGTACTTCGTACCGCCCACCATCAAGGTTGGCCCGGACGACCATTTTCCGGTCTTGATGTCGTAAATGTCGTTCACGGCGATGGTCGGGTTCGCGCTGAACTGAAGAATCGTGCCGTCCGGACGAACCACGGACGGTCCAAGTTCGTACGCGCTGCTTGTCGACAGGTAATCGGCCGTCTGTCCCGTGAGGCTCCATGTACCGGTGGAGGTGTCATAGGTTTCGTAGTCGTCGTAATTGGCGCCGTGGTTCCACACGTCGACCATCTGCAGATCGCCGTCGGGCAGCGGCGTGAACGTCTCCTCGTCGTTGTAATAGTAGGTGTTTTGGGTGGTCCATTTGACATTCGTGCCGCTGACGGAGGCGAGCGCCGCCTGGCTGGGGCCAAAGTCGCAACAGTCGGCCAGCATGTACGTGCCATTGGGCAGGATGACGCTCTCGGCATCGCCGATCGTGCTCCAGCCGCCGGGGGGCGATACGGAAGTCCAGCTGTTTTTTACCGGATCATAGAGGGCGCCAAGGGTCACGAAGCCGCCGCCGTCGATATTGTACTCGCCGCCGTTCACGATCATGCGCCCGTCCGGCAGAGTCTGTGAGGCGAAGAAGAGCGGTGAATAGCCGGACGGCATGGGCGCGATTTTGCTCCATGTCCCGTCTTCGTATCGCCCCTTGCTGTCGGGCGTCAGCTTGTACCATTGCCCCTTCTTGGTGAGATAGTCGGAGATGAGCACCGTACCGTCGGTCTGCATTCTTGCGTTCCACGGTCCGTGCAGGAAGGGAAGATTGGCAACGTCGGCCCAGGTGCCCGAGCCGCTGTTCTTCGGGGCGACGTATTGGCCGGTGTCGGTGCCAATATTGGGAACCGCCAGGTTGGGATCGATCGGCGCGATCCCGCGTCCGTGCGGACGGTAGACCGGATCGGCGGAAGCGCCGGTGCCGACCAGGAAAATACCGGTTAGCGCCAAGACCGACGCGCCGGCGGTCAGCAACTCTCTGGATTTCATGGGTAACCCCCTTTGTGTGCCGTCCGCCAATCCGGACGCGGGCTCTCGCCCGTTTCGGGCGGCTCTTTCAACCGGAACATTACGCGCGGAACGGCCCCAGGGGCAACGCTGATCATGGGCGGCAATTTGGGACGGGCGCAAAAAATCATGGGCGGGAACGGGGCCCGCCCATGATCGTACAAAGCGCCGCGAAGACGATATTCGCGGCTGAACGCGGTTTCTTAGCTCAGCGTAACGGCGGTTCCCGAGGAAGCGATGCCGTTCACGATGACCTGCAGGCTGCTCGCGCCCGTTTCGCACGACTTGGGAACGTCGAACGTCGCGTTCGTCGTCCCGCTCGTCCATACGCCCATGGTCGAGAAATTGTAGCTGCGGGCGTAGCAGACGTCGCTGGTGGCGTTGTTGGTGATGCGCACGATCGGATAGTTGGTGGCCGCCTGGGCATCATCGCCATAGAACCCGCCCAGCGTGAAGCCGTTGAAGTTGGTGCCGGAAATTGCGTTTCCGGTGCTTCCGACCTTCAAGGAACTCTTGACGCTAGAAACGACCGGCAGCCACGCGGCTTTCGGTTTGCCCTTCGGCGTATACACCGCGACCTCCGTGCTGAACTGGCTGTCGTCCCAAAGGACCTGGCCGGTCGGCAGCAACAGCATGTTGTTCGTGAAGGAATTGCTGTGCGGGGCCGATGTGTTGTCGTTCACCTGGGTCGCCTTCACCGCGCCCGTCTTGCTGATACTCATCTCCCAGAAATGCTCGGGCGTTACGTTGCCGTAGCCCGGGCTGGCGGAGAGAAAGACGTTTCCGTCCGGCAGCACTGCTGCAGGAGCGTCGGCCATGAAGTAGGTGGTGCCGCCGACTTTCAGCGTTGGGCCCGATGTCCACTTCCCGCTTGCCACGTCATAGACATCGCTCACGCCGGGATTTCCGGTTCCGGTGAGCTGGATGATGGTTCCCTGCTTGCCGTACTGAGGCGTCAGCGGCGTAGCACCGAGTTCGAAGGTGCTTGTGGTGCTCAGGTAGTCCGGCGTCGTTCCGCCAAGAGACCAGCTGTTGGAGGCGGTATCATAGACGTAGTAGTTGTCGGAGGTACTGGTGTGGTTCCAGACGTCGACCAGTAACACGTCGCCGTTCGGCAGTGAGGTGAAGCCGTCCTCATCGAAGCAGGGATCGCCGGACGGGCACGTGAAGCCGTTGTACGACGTCCACGTCACGGTCGTGCCCGAGATCGAAGCGAGCGCATACTTGCCCGTTGTGCGCGCGCAGCAGCTGGCGAGCATGTACGTGCCGTCGGGCAGAATGACGCTCTCGGCATCGCCGATCTGGGACCAGCCGGTGGGCGGGTTGACCGAGGTCCAGCTGTCCTTTACCGGATCGTACAGAGCACCCTTGTTGGTCCAGCAGCCACCGCCGCATTGGTCGTTGTACTCGCCACCCTCGATCAGGACGCGGCCGTCGGTCAGAACCTGCTGGGCGTTGAAGTCGGGCGAATAGCCGGCCGGCATCGCTGCGAGCTGCGTCCATTTGCCCGCAACGTAACTTCCCGTCTTGCTCGGCGTAAGCTTGTACCACACGCCGGCAGTCCCGGTGAACGCCTGCTTCATCATGACCGTGCCGTCGGTCAGGAGCAGCGGTCCCCAGCCCCCCTCCCCCTTGAACGGATTGCTCTTCAGATCCGTCCATTTGCCCGACTTGGTTCCCGGTGCGATGTACGGGCGTTCAACCGGGCCGACATGTACAGTAGGCGCGTTGGGATCCTGCGGCGTGAATCCCGGTCTCACCGGAACGTAGATCGGATGCGCGGCGGCATCGGCGGCCGCCAGGAACAGGCTGGCAATCGCCAAAGCCGAAGCGCCGGCGGTAAGCAACATTCTCGATTTCATGGGTAACCCCCTTGTGCGAGCCGTCCGCCAATCGGACGCGCTCTCGCCCGTTTCGGGCGGGTCTTGGCGTGGCACACTATGCGGAAGACATCGCGCGGGCAACGCGGTTCGAGGCCAGGAGACGGGGTCTGAGCATTAAATCTGACTTCAACATTTGAGCCGGCAACGTCCCCGCCAAGGCACCGCCGCCGGTCGGCCTGACCTCCGGCGAGCCCGCCTCCGCGGCGCAATATTCTCGCATGTCAGAGGTGGCGCCGACGGGCACCCGCCCAATCAGAACGCAAAAGCGTACACGCGGCTATCCGCGGCGACGTAGAGGTGTTGGCCCGCGACCAGGATGGTGACGAAATGATGGAGGCCGCTCATTTGCACGCCGCCCCCGGTGAACACGGCCTTACCGCTCGATGCATCGAAGCCATGGAGGAGATTGTCGCCTTCGGCGCCCACGATCCAGACAATAGGATTGGCGTCGTCGGCGGTCGTCGTGAATATCGGGGCGCCGCGGCCATTGAACGGCGCGCACCATGCCACGCCGATGGGCGATGATCCGCTTGCCGCGATATTGAGCATGGTGATGTTGCTGCCCGAGCAGCCGCTTCCACCAGAACTGGTGAACGCCACCATGGTTTGCGACGGCGTTTGGAGAACCGCGGGCGCCGTTATGATCGAGCCGGTTGAAACGGCCTTGATGGCAATCTGCCCGCCAACGCCGCCAAGGTTCGTGCGGTCGGCGAGATAGGCGTTGCCGTCCTTGCCGAAAGCGATCACCCGCTTGGCCGGCTTGGCGCCCGACACCGCAACGTCGAGCGGCAAGGCTTCCGTTCCTCCAAGGTCCAGGTCCTCGTTGTCCAGGGTCTTCCAGTTGGATGGTGTGAAATAATCCCTGCTGTCCTCCGAGTGCTTGAGACCGGGCTTGAGGCGGACGATGGCCTCGCCATCGCTCCAGCTGCTCGCGCCGAAGGTGTTTCCGGTCGTCAGATAAAGCGACTGCCCGTCGCCGGCCATTCCGCCCTGCGCCCAGATTCCACCTCCATTGGCGCGCGTGGCCCAGTGCGCAACGATCCTGGGCGGCGTAACCTGCAGCTGGATCACGGTTCCGTTGTAGCTGCCGCAATCACCCCAATTGCCCCCGTAATTTACGTACAGGTTGCCGTTGAACAGCAGGAGCGCGCTTCGTTCGCCCTGTGTCGATGACGAAAACGTTACGCCCCGTTTGTCCAATTCCTCCTGTACGTCGATGGGCCAATTCGGGAGAATGGAACCGTCAGAAAGCGAGAGCGCGTAAAGGAGGTGACGCGGTCCGGCCTTGCGCTGACCGAGCGCATCAAGATAAAGCACGCCCGCCGAATCGTCGATCACCGGCGTGCCGGTGATTCCATCCGGATCGATGTTTCCGCACGGCAATTGCGAGAGCGATACCGGGTGCGCGAGCTTGGTCTTCCAGATTGTTGCGCCGGTCGCGGCGTCGAGCGCGTATACGGTGTTCGATTCGGTAGCAACAATGATGCGGCCCGGCGTTTTTCCGTCCGGTCGCCAGTACAGCGGCTGCGCGTAAATGTGCCCTTCGATCCTGGTCCTGAAATGAGGATCAAGATGCATGGCGCCGGCGGCCTGGAGCGTCAGGTTCGGCACCGTGTAATGGCCATGCCGCGTAAGGGAGTTGTGGTAGGTGACGATGCTCTGTGCAGTTCCAGCTCCCGGCAGGAGCATCAGAATCGCGGCGAATATCCATGTGTGCCGTTTCACGGGCGGGCTCCTGCTCGGTGTGCACGCAGTCGACGTTGCGCATGGTACGACCATGCGCCGCCGCGGGATAGAAAATTCGCTCGACGGGAATTCGCTCGAAGGGAATCAGCGTCGGCTTATTCGGCCCAGTCTCAGATCCCCGATCGCCAGCCGGCCGATGTGAAGCTCCCGTGCCTGACCCCGCCCCACCGCCAGACTTCCGATCATCAGTCGCCCGATCGCAAGAGCGGCAAACGCCAGAAAGCCGCAGGCGAGAGCACCAAGCGTGATCGCACCGAAAGCGAGCGCCTTCCGACGCGGCCGCACGCGATCAGGCGGAGCCCAGATGGCACGCTCCTCCCGGTGTTCGTCCAATACCTCATTCATTCCGGGGAATTGCTCCAGCGCGAACGATGTCGGATTGCGCACTCTGCCGCGGCCGGGACGGAAAGATCAAGGAAGCGAAAACAGTGCGCGAACCGTGGCAACGTCGACCGCATAGAGAACCGAGGTGATGGCGAGAACGGCTCCGATAAACAGAGTCGAAAACAACAATCCCTCGCGACCGGCATCACCGGCGAACGTCTTGGAATTCATTCGCATGGCCCCTTTCCCCGCAAGGAGAAACTGGCCAATCATCCCACCACCAGGTTACGCTTTTGTTACTTTTCGAACCCGATTCGTACTCAGCCGTCGAGTTCGGGCGGCATCGGAGCCTCTGAATCGGGATCGTGGTGCGAGGCAACGAACGGGATGGTCGCCAGATAGGCGAGGAGAGCAACCGTCAGCGTCGCCCAAGGCCACAACACGGCCGAAGCCAGCAAAAGCCCGCCAAACCCGAAAGCCGCTTTCTTGAACTGCGGCGGTACATGCAGGGTCTTGAGCGACAGTGTCGGGACGCGGCTGACCATGAGCCACGACATCAGCGCGATCATGGCGGCGGAAAGCCACGGATGGCTGAACGCCCGCTCGTTGAACTGGAATGCGAGCACCATGGGAAGAAGGATCAGGCAAGCGGCCGCGGGCGTCGGCAGACCGGTGAAATAGGAGGGAGGCGCCGAACCCGGTTCGCTTTCGGTCTGTTCGACATTAAAGCGGGCCAGCCGGATGGCGCTGGCAGCGCAAAAGATCAGCGCAAACGCCCAACCGGCGCCCTGGGCATGATAGAGCGTCCACATGTATACAAGGACGCCGGGCGCAATTCCGAAGCTGACAAGATCGGCGAGCGAGTCGAGCTGCGCGCCGAAGGCTCCATTCACACCGAGCAGGCGGGCAAGCCTGCCGTCCAGCATGTCGAACACCGCGGCACAAATGATCGCGGCCACCCCGGCTTTCCAATCCCCGCCGAGCGCAAACCAGATTGCCGTCGCTCCAGAGCAAAGTCCGAGCAGGGTCAGCGCGTTCGGCGCGAATTTGCCGATGCGCTCATCCCGCCTGAGCGCGGTTGCGGTGCGCGCGAGATTGCTTCGTCCCAACTCGCCCACCCGCGCCATCAACACGGGAATTCGGCGACCGCGGTCTCGCCGGCCTTCACGGCTTGTCCGCCGCGCACCAGGATTCGCACGTCCGGCGGTAGAAACAGCTCGAGCCGGCTGCCGAAACGGATTATGCCAAAACGATCGCCGCGGCATACGCTTTGTCCTTCCTCGAGATCGCATTCAATGCGGCGGGCAACCAAACCTGCGATCTGCACCACGCCAATTCCGGCGCTCCTGGTACTGTTGCCCTCAGCCCTCAGCCGGATCGACATACGCTCGTTTTCAACGCTCGCCTTGTCAAACGAAGCATTGAAGAATTTGCCGGGACGGTAGGCAAGAGCCTCAACCCTCCCACTACACGGCATCCGGTTCACATGAACGTCAAAAATAGACATAAAAATGCTGATTTTCCAATGCGGTTCTTGGCCGAGCCCGAGTTCAGGGCCCGGCGCCAGCCGAAGAACGGAGAGAATTCGGCCATCCGCGGGCGCAACGATCACGTGATCCCCCGGGGGCGGCCTGCGCTCCGGGTTGCGGAAAAATGCGACAATCCAGACCACGAACGGCAGGCCGACCCAGCCGGCCCACCCCGCGAACGCAAAAAGCAGGGCATCCGCAAGAGCGGCCACGGCGACGAACGGCCAGCCGGCCCGATGAATAATGAACTGCTTCAGATTGTGACCTGTGTGCCCATTTCCACCACCCGGTTGGGCGGCAGCCGGTAGAAACGTGCCGGCGAAAGGGCCGCAGATGCAAGGCGAATGTAGAGCCAGGTGCGCCATTGGCCGAGGATCGGCGGGTCCGACGGCACCAGCGTCTCGTGGCCGAGGAAGAAGGTCGTGCTCTGTACATCGATCGCCAGGCCGAAGGGTCGCGCCGCCTCGAGCGCGAGCGGCACGTCGGGTGTTTCGAAGAAGCCATGGTGGATAAAGACGTTGAAAAAACCCTTGCCAAGCTTGGTTACTTCAAGCCTCTTGCCGGCCGGCACGGTCGGCACATTCTCCACCACGACATGGGCAAGCACGACCCGCTCGTGAAGCACCTTGTTGTGCTTGAGATTGTGCAGCAGCGCGCCGGGAACCACGTCGCCCCGCGGACTGAGGAACACCGCGGTGCCCGCCACGCGCACCGGCGTCTTGTCGGCACGCTCGAGAAACAGGTCCAGCGGCATCGATTCGGTGCGAATTCTCTCCTGCCGGATCCGCCGCCCCCTCCGCCAGGTGTCCATTACGATGAACACGCCGGCAGCGATCAGGAGCGGGAACCAGCCGCCCTCGACGATTTTCACCGAATTCGCCGAGAGGAACGCCAGGTCAATCAGCGCAAGAACGCCGAATATCGGGACGATTCGGTACAGCGGCCATTTCCATCTGCGGAGCGCGACGACCGAGGCCAGCATCGTGCTGATCACCATCACCCCGGTAACGGCGATCCCGTACGCCGCCGCGAGCGCATCGGAGCTCCGGAAAATGAGCACGATCAGAACCACGCCAAGACAGATGTAAAGGTTCATCTGGGGAACGTAGATTTGACCGTAGTCGGTCGCTGAGGTGTGGCGTATTTCCATGCGCGGCAGCTGGCCGAGCTGCACCGCCTGTTGCGTGATGGAATACACGCCGGAGATCACCGCTTGCGACGCAATAATGGTCGCGACAACCGCCAGGATCAGGAGCGGATAGTGCGCCCAGCCGGGAGCGCCCGCATAGAACACGTAGGCGACCGTTCTTGGATCGCGCATGATGGTGGCCGCCTGGCCGAGATACACGAGCACCAGCGCCGGAAATGTTATGTACAACCAGGCGAATCTGATCGGTTGTCTGCCGAAATGTCCCATGTCGGCGTACAAAGCTTCGCATCCCGTTACAGCCAGAACGACCGAGCCCAGCGAGAGGAATGCCAGAGCGGGTTTGGCGACAAAAAATGCGACTGCATGGTAGGGGTTGAGCGCCGCCACGATGAGCGGCGTTTCGATGATTGCGTGCAGTCCCATGCAGGCGAGCACGGCAAACCACACAGCCATGATCGGACCGAAAAGCCGGCCGATGCGGGCGGTTCCATGCCGTTGATAGGCGAAGAGGGCAATCAGAATCGCCAGCGTGATCGGAACAACCAGCGGCGCGAAGCCAGGATTTTCCGCGCGGATGTATTCGACCGCACTCAGCACGGAGATTGCGGGCGTGATCATGCCGTCGCCGTAAAACAGCGCAAGTCCGAGAATCGCCGCGAAACCAATGGCGGTCTTCAGCGCGCGGCCGATCTGTTGCGAGCGATGCGCCAGAGCGGCAAGCGCAAGCACGCCGCCCTCTCCGTCGTTGTCGGCGCGCATGATGAGGACAACGTATTTGACGGTAACGACGAGGATCAGCGACCACACGATCATCGACGCTGCGGCGAGGATCGACAGCCGGTCGGGGGCACTTCCGCCGGTTGCCCGCACTGTTTCGCGCATCGCGTACAGCGGGCTTGTACCGATATCGCCGAACACCACGCCCAGTGCGCCGACGGTCAGAGCCGCGGTTCGGTACCGGCCACGCGCAGACGTCCTGCCGCCGGACAGCGGTTCGTTCGGCGCAGCGGAAATGCCTGGGTGCTCGTTCATCCGACAGGGCCACGAGGAGTGAATCGATTTCAGGTGTAAACGAACGAGCCTCGGGGTTCTCGCCGGCGGGGACGGTCCGGCGCGGGCACCGATTATCGGGGGCAGCGCTCTACCCCGGGCCGCATATAAATTCCATATAGACGCAAGGCCGAGGCGTTATTCGGCGGCGATGCGATCGGGGTTGTCGACCCGATCGGGGCCGATAAATCCCTCAACCAGATATGTCTTGCGGCCCCAGGCGGCGGTGCGGGGGTTCCAGACCCGAACTTCGCTCCAGTCGTTTTCCGGGCTTACATCCGCGACCGGATCATCAATGTAGATGGCGCCATCCCCAAGCCAGTTCGCATGGTCGAGACGGATTTCGCGCAGGGAAACCATTGCGCTGACGACGCCGACATGGCCCCGGCCGGGACCCGCATAACCGGTAAGCACGATAACCGCGCCCAGCTGCGGCGTCGGTCGCTTCGCATAGCGGCCATCGGCTTTGTCCCACCAAGTGCCCGCGTCGCCGAACAGGGTTACTCCTGAACGGGCTCGTGCGTAAGGAACGCACTCAAGGGGCTGCGTCGGCGTTTCGACTCGGGTTCCCTCGGTGTCGGGAGAGGGGAGGGCGGCAAACTCTCGATCGCTTGCGCAGCCCGCCGCACCCAGGGCGCACAGCACCAT
The DNA here is from genome assembly GCA_035308485.1 of Rhizomicrobium sp. Classification (GTDB taxonomy): domain Bacteria; phylum Pseudomonadota; class Alphaproteobacteria; order Micropepsales; family Micropepsaceae; genus Rhizomicrobium. The sequence continues at coordinate 26,920 of DATGGN010000097.1, read as the reverse complement.
CGCCGCGGCCCGCAAAACAATTCTTCGCACTGCCCGCCCCTTTCGCTACGCCGATTGCGTTGCGCGCCCGGGTCGATCAGATCAGCCCGGAACCGCGGTGGTGCATTTGAAGCAGGGAAATCTAAACCAATTCTGACTGACGGCGCGGCAGTGCTTCCGCCGGCCGAATGGCGCCACTGCCACTCCACCCCATCGCACCGATGGACAGGAGCCCAGCCGCCGCAAACACAAAGAACGGCGCGCTCCATGCCTGTTCGGCGAGGGCGATAACCGGGAGCAGCAGTCCGGCAGCCAGCTCCGGGCGGCCGCGCCAGCCACAGGCGGTGAATTCGCCGCGCCGGGCTGTTCGGACGAATTCCATTTCAGAACTGGAGAACGCCTCGAAAGTGGCTCTGGCGTTGGACAATATCAGGCCACTTGGAAAAACAATGGCGAGAAGCAGCGATTGCGGAAGGAGTGGCTCGCGCCCGCGTCCGAGCATCGCCTGCCCGCAATACAGATAGCCAACGCTTGCGCCCGCTCCGATGACGGTCACGGCAATACCGAGCTCCGCAACCGCCTGCAGATACGTCACTCCCATGCACATCAGCGCGAGACTGATGCAGGCGCTGAGACCGGCGAGCGTGTAGAACGCGAATTGGCAAATCTGGAAAGACAGGACTGCCTTTTTCCACCACGGCAATCCGCTGGCCAAAATCTGCGGCAGAAGCTTGCGCGCGACCTGCGCGTGGCCCTTCGTCCAGCGTGCCTGCTGCGCACGCCAGGCCGCGGCAGATTCGGGCAATTCGCCAGAGACTTCGACGTCGGAAAGCAACGCGGCCCGCCAGCCCCGCATCGCGCAGCGCATGCTGAGATCGAGATCCTCGGTCAGTGTGTCGCCGGTCCATCCTCCGGACTGGTCGATCGCGCGGCGGTTCCATACGCCCGCCGTTCCATTGAAGGAAATCGGCAGCCCGGCGCGGAACCGGGCTTCCTGCTCAACCGCAAAGTGTCCGTCGAGCAGCAGACCCTGCGCGCGGGTAAGCCAATTGCGCGCACGATTGGCATGGGTCCATCGCGCCTGGACGAACGCCAGTCCGGAATCCGCCAGCAGCGCCGGTACGGTCCGGCGCAGGAAATCACGCGAGGGCTCGAAATCGGCATCGAAAATCGCAACATACGGCGCGTCGGAATGGCGAAGACCGAAGGCCAGGTTGCCGGCCTTGAAACCCGAGCGTTCGCCACGCCTCATGATGCGGAGATTGGCTCCCGGCGGAACCGCGGCCTCGACTGCCCTCCGCAAGTCTTCGTGGCGATCGGCATGGCCGTCGTCGAGCAATTGAATTTCCAGCCTGTCGCTCGGCCAATCGAGGTGTGCTGCGGCGCGCGCGACACGAATCGCAAGCGCGCCCTCGTCGCAAACCGGAAGCTGAACCAGCACATGCGGGAGCGCGTAATCGGGCAGATCGGCGAAATTGACGGGACGCCCCGGACGAAAACGCCGCAGGAGCGTCAGTCCCAGGAGCTGAAGCGACAGAAGTGCCAATAACACAAGCACGCAGGCCAAAGTGGCCTGAAGGAGCAAGGAAAGACCGGACATGAGGTACGGTTCGGACCCCCCTCTCCTCAAATTGGGCGCCAGCCCCCACTGGCGGAGGCGGTTTGACAACGCCTGATCAAATGCAGGGTGCCCGCAATTTGAGGCGACGGGCGAGCTTTAGCAAGGGCTGCGTTCGGCCGGAATAGCCGGACCGGCATTGAACCGAGGCGGGCGGTGCGGTAAGGCCCCCGCGATCGCAGGAGCACGTTTCATGAAAGATACCGTCTTCGGTGCGGTGCTGGCGATCGTTTTTCTGGCGCTTCTGTTTGCTGCGCCGCGACTTCTGCCTCACGGCATAGAGGCAACCAAACAGGCCGAAATCGCTCAGATAAAAAAGGGTTTTTTGGGCACAAAATTGATCGGCTCGTGGGTCTTGGTGTGCTCGAAACCGCCTGCTCCGGGCACCCAGAGACCTCAGGCCGCCGTTGGGCCCTGCCGCATGGCCCGCGCCTATCGCGACAATAACGGGAGGCTCATCCTGACCGTTGCTTTCCGGTATGCCGGCGCGCCCAAAGTACTCACCATGATTGTCCGCTTCCCGCCGATCGGGCGGAAGGGGCAGTTTGTGCTCTTCGTGCTGGGCAGGCAGGCGACCCTCAAACTGCCGGTCTTCGATTGCGCAAGGGATTCCTGCGTTGCAGTCGGAGCTCTGGTTCCGGCAGCAACGTCGCTCCTCGAGTCCTCGCCGCAGGCGCGCGTTGTGCTCCCCCCCACACCAGACGGAAAGCAGTATACCATCAGCATCGCACTCGATGACCTGCCGGCCAGTCTTGCAGCCATGCAGAGAGCCGAACCGTAAGCCGGTTCCATTTCCAGCGGAGGCTGTGCTACAATGTCCTTCGGCGGCACGTCACGGGGATTGCTTCATCCCGCGACCGCATTTGGATGCATAGGGCCGCCCCGCCTTCTGCCGGATTGGCGAGGGGGTGAGCGGCTGTGTCTGGCGGTGGCCCCACAGAGCTCTTGCTAACGGAGAGAGATCAAATGGCGGCAATCTCGACCGCAGAACCTTCGCGCGTCGGCAACGGAGCACTCATACCCGAGCTGTCGTTTGCAGAGCATCTGGTTGCCGCGGGCAAAGTACAGCCGCAGGCCATGGAGCGAGCCCAGCACCTGGCAATCGAAAGTCAGGAACGGCTTGAAAGCGTTCTCACGCGACTGGGCTTGATCACGGAAAGAGATCTTGCCGAGGCGCTTTCGCAGTTCTTGGGTTTGCCGATTGCGGCAGCGGCCGACTATCCACCGCAGCCCATCCTTGAAGATCAGCTCGGCCGGCGTTTCCTGCGCGAGGCCAAAGTGCTTCCGCTGAGGGAGGCCGGCGATTCCGTCGTCGTTGCCATGGCCAATCCACTGGACGCCTATGCGGTCCAGGCCGTGCGCTTCGCGGTGGGAAAGCCGGTGGTTGCACAAATCGCACTGCCTGCCGATCTCGACGCAGCGCATGAGCGCCTCTACGGCGACGGCAAGTCGGGCATTCATCAAATCTCGGGCGAGACCAACGACCTCGGGGGCGACAGCATCGCCGACGACGTCGACCGCTTGAAGGACATCGCAAGCGAGGCACCTGTCATCCGGCTGGTCAATCTTCTCATTAATCAGGCCGTCGAGGCTGGGGCCTCCGACATTCACATCGAGCCGATGGAGAATGAGCTGCGCGTGCGCTACCGCATCGACGGCGTGCTCAGGCCGGTCGACTCCCCGCCCCACCGGCTTTCTTCCGCGATCATCTCCCGCGTGAAAATCATGGCGAAGCTCAACATTGCGGAGCGGCGGCTATCGCAGGACGGGCGTATCGCGATGGCCGTGCGCGGCAAGGACATCGATCTGCGCGTTGCGACCACGCCGACCATCCACGGCGAAGCCGTCGTCATTCGTATCCTCGACCGCGCCCATGTCGAGCTGAACCTGACCTCCCTCGGCTTCGACGAAAGCGTGCTCGGCCCGTTTCGGACGCTCCTTACCCAACCGCATGGTATCGTACTTGTCACCGGGCCGACAGGTAGCGGTAAGACAACGACGCTTTACTCGGCGCTCTCGGAAATCAACACGAGCGACAAGAAGATCCTCACCATCGAGGACCCGGTCGAATACCATTTGCAGGGGATCAACCAGGTGCAGGTGAAACCGCAGATCGGACTGAGCTTCGCGGGAGCGCTGCGCTCTTTTCTGCGCCACGATCCCGACATCATCATGATCGGCGAAATTCGCGATCTCGAGACGGCACAGATCGCTGTACAGGCGGCGCTTACCGGACACCTGATCCTCTCCACGCTTCATACCAACGACGCGGCAACGGCCGTCACCCGGCTCCTCGACATGGGCGTGGAGGACTATCTCCTTACGTCGACGATCAACGGCATCGCGGGCCAGCGGCTCCTGCGAAAGCTGTGCAGCGCGTGCAGCGAACCCTACGAGCCCATTTCCGAACTTGTTTCGCGACTGAAGCTCGAGCGTCTGACGGGCGGCGAGCCCATCGTGCTGCGCCGCGCCGTCGGCTGTCCGTTGTGTCACCACACAGGATACCGGGGACGAACCTCGATCGTCGAAGTGCTGCCCGCTACCGACGGGATCCGGCAGGCGGTGCTGAAGAACGCCGACGGCAATCAGATCATGAAGATCGCGCTCGAGGAAGGCATGCAGACCATGGCATCGCACGGCCTGAGAAAGGCAATCGCCGGGGTCACAACCATCGACGAAGTGCTGCGCGTGGTACCGGTGATCTGAACATGGCGCAGTTCCAATATCGCGCAATGACCGGCTCGGGCGCTGTCGTACGCGGCGTACTCGACGCGCCGTCGCGAGACCAGGTGGTTCGCCAGCTTCGCACGCGCGGACTGTTCCCGCTCGATGCTTCGGAAAGCGGTACGGGCGGATTGCGCGGCCTGCTGCCGAAGAACCTGCGGATCGGTGGCCGCGTAACGATGCGCGGACTCGCCATGGCGACGCAGGAACTGTCCACGCTTCTCAAAGCCGGCCTGGAGCTCGATCGTGCACTCGGCATTCTGGTCGGCCTGTCCGACATCGGTGCGCTGAAGGCGCCATTCGAAGGCGTGCGCAACCGCGTCCGCGACGGCATGGCCTTCGCCGATGCGCTTTCAAGCGATCCGGTGTTTCCGAAGTTCTACGTAAGCATGGTTCGTGCAGGCGAACACGGCGGTACGCTCGACGTCACCTTGCAGCGCCTGACCGATTACCTCTCGCGAACGATGGCGATCCGGGAGCAGGTCACGTCGGCGCTCGTGTATCCGAGCCTTTTGCTCTTGACCGCCGGCGCGTCGGTCATCGTGATTCTGGTGTTCGTGCTGCCGGAATTCCAGCCGTTGTTCGCCGATGCCGGAAAGTCGCTGCCGCTTCCGACGCAGATTGTCATGGGGGCGGGCGATGCCGTGCGCACATATGGCTGGCTCGTCGTTCTGCTGATCGTGGCCGGCATTATTGGCTTGCAGCGTGCGCTCCGAAATCCGGCCAAACGCCTGAAGTGGGACGCGTTCAAGCTGCGCTGGCCGGTTCTGGGCAACCTCATGGCCTCGATCGAAGTGGAACGGCTCATGCGCACGTTCGGGACGCTGCTCTCGAATGGCGTTCCGATTCCAACGGCACTCAATCTCTCAAAAGATGTGCTGTCCAACACTGTACTTGCGGCGGCAATACGCGACGCTGCCGTCTCGCTGCGCGAGGGCGAACGCCTGGCACAGCGGCTGGCGCGCGCGAAAGTATTTCCCCCCGTCACGCTCGATCTGATACGTATCGGGGAAGAATCCGGAAAGCTCGACGAGATGCTGCTTCGGCAGGCCGATCTCGACGAACACCGGATCAAGCACAAGGTGGATCGCGCGCTCGCGCTCCTTGTGCCGGTTCTCACAATCGGACTGGGCATGGTCGTCGCCGGGCTTATTGCCTCGATGCTGGTAGCGATCATCAGCGTCAACGATCTTGCGCTGCAATAGGAGGTGTTCGTGAAGTTTCTCGGCAGGATGAAAATACAGTTGCGGCGCGCCGGGCGCGCGCGTTCGTGCCGGTCGGAAGGCGGCTACACGCTGATGGAGCTGCTGGTCGTGCTGGCGATTCTCGGCCTCCTGGCTGCGATCGCAACGCCGATGGTGCTGCACTACCTCGACAGCGCCAAAGTCTCGACGGCCAAGACGGAGGTCTCCAATCTCGCCGCCGGACTGGATCTCTTCAAATACGACGTTGGCCGCTATCCGACGACGGAGGAGGGACTCGAGGCTCTCGTAAGCGCTCCGCAAGGCGTGGACAACTGGAATGGACCGTACGTCAAAAAGACCACAAAACTGACCGACCCGTGGGGACACCCGTACAACTATCGCTATCCGGGCGAGCACGCCGAGTTCGATCTGTACAGTTACGGCGCTCACGCCGACACGGCGAAGAACGACGAGAAACCTCCGATTGCGAACTGGTGAGTGATGACGATTGGGTGCGTGCGGAAATTCCAGGGAGCGCGGTCCTCGCCCGCATCCGGCGAGGCGGCGTCAAAGGCCGCCGGGACGGCAACATTTTCCGGCGCTCCCGGCGATGCCGGCTTCACACTCATCGAAGTGCTTGTGGCGCTTACGATTCTCAGCATTTCGCTCGCTACGCTTCTGGCAATTTTTCTGCAGGGCCTCGATCGTGCCAAGGAGAGTTCGAACGAAGGGGCCGCGCGCAGCCTCGCCCAGTCTCTTCTCAGTCAGGCCAAGGCCGCTCCGAGTCTTGCGTACGGGTCCACCGCGGGAAAGATCAACCAGCTCCAGTGGCGGATGCAGATCGAGCCGTTTGGCAGCGACGCCGACCGCACCGCGTGGCAGGCCATCCCCGCCGAGATCGTCGCGACCGTTTCCTGGCACGGCGACGGCGGCCTTCGGACAGTCAGACTTTCGACGCTGAAACTCTATCCCAAGCCCGGCGCCCACGACGACGACAATGACGACAACTGATCGGGATTCTTTTTTGCGGCGGGAGAATGGTGAAGCCGGGTTTACCCTGCTCGAACTTCTGATCGCCACAACCCTTATCGCGTTCCTGTCCCTTCTTCTTTTTGGCGGATTGCGGTTTGGAACCCGGGTGTGGGAAAAGTCCGAAACCGCGACGACGGAGAGCAACAGAATCCGCGCAGCGCAGTTCGCCCTCTCGGACGAGATAAGAAACATCTATCCATTTTACGCGGGAACCACGGCCGCCGACAAACACGTCGATTTTTCCGGCGAAGACAAACGCATGACTTTTTTTGCACCGTCAAAGTCCGTACCGGGCGGAATGGACCTCGTGACCATTCAGGCCCAGCCCGGCAAGGACGGCGTGTCCGTCGTGATCGCACGCAAGGTCGAACTCGAAGGCGCCACGGGCGTCGTTTTGCATCACACGGTTATCAGCGGCCTCAAATCGTTCCAGATTTCCTATTTTGGCAGCCCGTCGCCCGAGGGCACGGCGCAATCCGCCGTCACCAACAAGGCCGGATTGGGCGCGAGCGCCGCGGCGACCGCCGCAGCGGCGCCCCAGTGGACATCGGTCTGGGAAGGGCAGACGCGCCTGCCTCTTCTGATCCGTGTTCGCGCGAACGCACCGGGGAACGCATGGTCCGATCTGGTCGTGTCGCCGCAAACCGAAGTTGACGAATCCTGCGTTCTCGACCAGACGACCTATTATTGTCAGGGCCGATAGATGGCTATGTCTTCATTTTCCGATTCCGTAGGTCAGTTCCGCGGCGTTGCCGGCGAACTCGTCGCCGAATGGCGCCAGGAGCTTGTACGGTGGGCGCGAGAGCTGGTGTCCAGCCCGCTCATGCGGGGCGGCGAAGCCGTTCTTCTCGATTTCGCGGCCGGCGAGATCAAGATCGACGTGGTCGGAGCCGGCGGTGCGGTGGAGAGCATCGGCCATACGCTGGACGCGGGCGAAACCGCCGCGCGCGAAATTTCCTCGCTGCTGGCGGGATCCGAACGGGTTCCGCGCGGCACGACCGATGTGATGATTCAACTGCCTGCCGAAGAAGTGCTGCGCCGCCGCTTCGAGTTGCCTGCCGCCAGGCGGTCGACGCTGGCGCGCGCCGTACCCTTCGAACTCGAGCGTCTCAGCCCGATCGAACCCGATCGTCTGTACTACGACTTTTCGGTTTTGCCGAATCCGAAGACGAAGAAACAGGCGGAGCTTGAAATCCGGATTGTAAAACGCAGCAGCGTAGACGCGGCGATCGCGCTCGCGCACGAAGCCGGACTGCGCGTCGGTGTGGTCCGCTTTGCGGGCGACGCGCGCGAAGCGAACTGGAGATCGTTTCCCGTCGATCGGACGGCGTGGCTCAAGCTCAAGTGGCGGCAATGGAACGTTTTTGCGCTCGCGGCGGCTGCGTTGGGGCTCGCGATCGCGGTTGTCTTCGCCGCCTATCTGCGCGGCGCCTCGGTGGCGGACGAACTTTCCTCCGAACTCGACGCCGCCTCGGCCCGCGCCGCCGTCGTTCACCGGCTCGCGCACCAGATAAGCGACGTACAGGCGCAGATCGAATTTCCGCTCGCGGAAAAGCGGGCGCCCTTTCTGCTTCGTATTCTGCAGGAGGTGACGCGAATCCTTCCGGAGGGCACGTGGCTCACCGAATTCCAGCTCGACGGCGGCAAGGTTCACATCCAGGGATTTTCCAAATCCGCATCGGACGTGGTGGGCGACATCGATCGTTCGCCGCTTTTTGCCAACGCGCAATTCATGTCGTCGCTCCAGAGCGCCCAGAACGGCAACGAGCGTTTCGATCTGTCATTCGATGTGAAACAGCCTTCCGACGCGAAGCCGCGCCGGCCCCGGCCGAAACCGGTTCGCCCATGACCGCTCCAAACTTCCTGCGTGGCCGCAAGGGCGCCTTCATCGCGCTGGGTGCGATCGCATTCCTGTTCCTGGTCGTGGTGGCACTGCCGCTCGCGACGATGTTTCGGGCACAGTCCGAAGACCGGACCGAGACGCTGGCCCAGCTTGAGGCGTACCGTGCGGAGGAGGCTCGGCGTCCGGCTCTGGCCGCAAGACTCGCTGCCCTGCAGGAGGGAGCGAAATCGGTGCCGGGCCTGCTCACCGGGACCGGTGCCGCCCTCGCACAGGCGCAATTGCAAAGCGAGATGAAGGATTTGATCGACAGAAACGGCGGCTCGCTTCTCAGCGCGCAGCTTCTTCCACCCACCAAGGTCAAGGGATTCGATTCCGTCTCCATTCAATATGACGTCACGATCCCGCTCTCGCGTTTCAGCGGACTGGTTTATGCGGTGGAAACGCACGTGCCGTACTATTTTGTCGACAGCGCCGATTTCGTGATGCCGCCCAACTGGCACCAAAACGCGCCGAATCAGGATCCCTCCATGGAAATGCGCTGGACCATTCACGCGTATCGCTGGCGAGGGTCGCAATGACCGCGAACCTCAATCCGGCACAACTCGTGTTGGCAGGCGTCTGCGCGGCGCTTCTGGTCGTGCTCGGTTATCTGTTGTTTGCGCCGCTGCCGGAAATATCGCTTCCCCAGGTACACGCGCGTGCGGAATCCGTTGATGACGATCCGCCGCTACCGCGCTTCGAGCCCCCGCCCAAGGCCGCCTTCGCCGAGGTGGACGATCGCTCCGTTTTCAACCCTGCGCGGGTTCGTGTAGTAAGTTCGCAGTCTGTAGCCGGCACGAGCAGCGCCGCGACGCTGCCGTCCGACCTTTCGCTTGTTGGCGTGATCCTCGACGGCGAAAAGAAGCTGGCGCTGATCAAGTCGCCCCAGGAGCCGCTTGCCGTGGGTATTGGCGTCGGCGGCACCATTGAAGGATGGCAGGTGACGCGGGTCGAGCCGGATCGCGTCGCCCTTCGCGCGGGCGGTCCAGAGCAGCAATTGCTGCTTTCGGACAATAAGCTGGAGGCCAGTCCCCCCAACGGGCCCAACGAGCCGAATGGTGTCCGGCGACCGCCCTTCATGCGCCCGGGTTTTCAACGTCCCGGCATGGGTCCGAACGGGCCCGGCAATCCCAACGGCGAAGGCGTGAACAACATGCCCCAGCGCCAAAATCAGAACAACAACAACAACAACAATAACAATAACGACGACGACGACGACAACTGACGACGACGACGACAACTGAGGTGTGCGCCCGATTTCGGGGCATCATGCCCTCGCCCCGGGACGATTGAAGGCGCTGCGCGCTTCTGCCGCAATCCCCTGTTATTCGCTGATAAATTCGCTGTTCCGTGTACGGCGGCAAAAAAACTGCGACCTGTTGCAGGCGTGCACCCGGGACGGAATCCGGTGTGTCGAGGCTTTTCCCGTTAGCGGCTCGAGCCGTTGTCTTTCGCCATGCGCGCGAAGCGCCCGAACAGATAATGGCTGTCCATCGGGCCGGGCGAGGCTTCGGGATGAAATTGTACGGAAAACGCCGGCAGGCCGGCAACGGCGAGACCGCAATTGCTGCCGTCGAACAGCGACACATGCGTTTCCTTCACGCCGGCAGGAAGCGTGTCCCTGTCAACCGCGAAGCCGTGATTCATGGAAACGATTTCAACGCGGCCGGTTTCGATATCCTTGACCGGATGATTGGCGCCATGGTGCCCTTGCCCCATCTTGCGGGTCCTGCCACCGAGAGCGAGCCCGAGCATCTGGTGACCAAGGCAAATCCCGAACACCGGAATGCGTTTGTCGAGAAGCGCCTGGATCGTGGGGATGGCATAGCGGCCCGTTGCCGCCGGATCGCCTGGACCGTTTGACAGAAGTACGCCGTCCGGGTCGTGGCGTAGAACGTCGTCGATTGTCGCGCGGGCCGGCAAAACGGTGACTGCGGCGCCGTGCGCCGCAAGCTGGCGCAGGATGTTGCGCTTGACGCCATAATCGAGAACGACGGCCCGCCAGCCGGGACCCTGCCGTTCGCCATAACCTTCCGCCCAGGCCCAAGGCGTTTCGCGCCACTCATAGGTCTGTCCGCAGGTCACTTTTTCCGCCAGGTCCTGCCCCTCCAGTCCGGGAAAGTTTTCCAGCTCGCGCTTGAGCGCGGGGATGTCGAAATTTCCTTCCGGCGCGTGCGCAACGATTCCGTGCGGCATCCCGTGGTCGCGGATTCGGGCGGTGAGCGCACGCGTGTCGATTCCTGCGATGCCCGGAATGTTGTGCGACTTGAGCCAGAGGTCGAGCGCGGTGAGTGCGCGCCAGTTCGATGGGTGCTCGGCATCGGCGCGCACGACGATCGCACGAACGGCCGGCGTGAGGGATTCGATGTCTTCGCTGTTGGTGCCGACGATACCGATATGCGGGAAGGTGAAGGCGACGATCTGCCCGGCGTAGGAAGGATCGGTGAGGATCTCTTCGTAGCCCGTCATCGCCGTGTTGAAACAGACTTCGCCCGCTGCGTGGCCGACCGCCCCGAAGCCGTGACCCTCGAAAACCGTTCCGTCGGCGAGAACGAGAATGCCGCTTGCGCGCGAAAACACCGCCGCTGCGGGCGCAGCGGAGGATTCAGGAACAAGCACCATCGGGGAGCCTCGGATTTGGCGGAAAATAGAAATGGCCTGCGCGACGGTCAATATGAGACGACGACATTATCGGGAGTCGGCAGGCTGAGCTTGTGGCGGGTGCGGTTTATCCGGTCCCCACCACCAGGCGAGCGCGTTAGACTGCGAATCAACGACGGAGGAGAACCATGAACTTGCGCGAGCGGTTCGGTGAGGCACTGAAAACCGCGATGCGGGCCCGCGACCAGAAACGGGTTTCCACGCTGCGGCTCGTGCTCGCCGCCGTAAAGGAGCGCGATATTGCCAACCGCAGCGAAGCAAGCCGGGAGGGGATATCCGACGACGATATTCTTTCGCTGCTCGCGAAGATGATCAAACAGCGTGAAGAATCGATTGCCGCTTTCGAGGCGGGTGGACGGCCGGAACTTGCGGCTTCGGAACGCGAAGAAATCGCCATCATCCGCGCGTTTCAGCCGGCACAGATGAGCGAAAGCGATACTCAAAGTGCCGCTGCCGCGGCCATCGCGGAAGTGGGCGCAAACGCACCCAGAGACATGGGAAAAGTCATGGCGGTGTTGAAGGCGCGGTACGCAGGCCGGATGGATTTCGCCAAAGCGTCCGCCGTCGTGAAGGACCTTCTGACGCCGAAATGAGCCCCGCGGTGCGCGACTCACAGAAATCCCGCGCGTGGGGCGACGCCAACGCGCGCGCAGCGGCGTAGAGTAACGGATATGCGCTACGGCGAGAGCACGCTCGAAGAGATTCTTCGGCGCACGGATCTGGTGCGCCTCGTAAGTCGTCGCGTGAAGCTTCAGCGCCGCGGCCGGCTGTTCTGGGGCCTGTGCCCGTTTCACCGGGAAAAGTCCCCCTCCTTCAAAGTGGAAAGCGAACGCCGAAACTACAAATGCTTCGGCTGCGGGGCGTCGGGCGACGCGTTCAAATGGCTGATGGAAACCGAAGGCCTGCGCTTTCCCGAGGCCGTCGAGCGATTGGCGCAGGACGCAGGCGTTGTCCTTCCCAAACCAAGCCCGCAGGACGAAGAACGGGAAAAGCAACGCAAGACGCTGTACGAAGTCGTGGAGGCGGGAGCCGCGTTTTTCGAGCAGCAACTGCGTGGGCCGCAAGGTTCTCCTGCGCGCGAATATCTTGCGCGGAGGGGCCTCGATGAAACCGTCTGGAAGCGCTTTCGCCTCGGCTATGCGCCGCAGACACGCAAGGCATTGCTCGAGCATCTGAGGTCGGCCGGAATTCCCCAGGCCGATATCGTGGCGTGCGGACTGGCGCGCGAAGCCGGCGAGGATGGCGCGCGGGATTTCTTCTTTCATCGCGTGATGTTTCCGATCGCGGACGCAAAAGGCCGCATCGTTGCGTTCGGTGCCCGCGCTCTCGAGAGCGACGCCAAACCCAAGTACATCAACACAGGCGAGACGCCGATCTTTTCGAAGGGCCAGCTTCTCTACAATTTCCAGACGGCGCGCGCCGCGGCGTTTCAAAGCGGGCAAATGTTCGTCGCCGAAGGTTACATGGACGTGATTGCGCTTGTGCGTGCCGGTTTTGAGTCGGCAGTGGCCCCGCTCGGCACCGCGCTCACCGCAGACCAGCTGTCGCTGATCTGGCGCACCGTTCCCGAGCCAGTTCTTTCATTCGACGGCGATGAGGCCGGCGGGCGGGCCGCGGCGCGCGCTGCCCTGATGGCGCTTCCGCTCCTCAACCCCGGCCATTCGCTTCGTTTCGCGTTTCTGCCCGCCGGCGAGGATCCGGACAGTCTGATCCACGCCGCCGGAGCCGACGCCATGCGAAGCGTACTGGACGCGGCCATTCCGCTGGTCGACATGGTCTGGCGCGTCAGCGCGGATGGCGGCGTCTTCGATACACCGGAGAGAAAGGCCGCCCTGGTTTCGCGGCTGAATGAGAGGGTGGGCGAGATCGCGTCGCCCGATGTGAGGCGCTTCTACCTCGAAGCCATGGCGGTCCGGCTTCTTGAGCAGCTGGGCGCAAAAGCGTTCGTGTTTGGCGACCAGCTGCGTGTGTCGGCCTCCTCGCCGAAACGCAGTGGTTCGTTCACACGAGCGCCTGATCCGAATGCGGCCGTTTCGACGGCTCTCAAGGCGAGCAGCCTCGCCCGCGCGAAACGGGCTCCCGGTGCGTTGTCCGCGCAGCCCGCGGCCGAGGTGCGGCGGATGAAAGAAGCAGAGGTTCTGGCGCTCGTGCTCGATGCACCGCAGATTCTGGAGCGCCGGTACGAGATGCTGGCCGCCTTGCCGCTCGGCGACCGCGCGCTTGACACTTTGCGCCACGAACTCCTAAACCTCGCCGCTTCCGGCCATAGCCTTGAAACGGCGGGGCTGGAGGACCATCTCGTGCGCGCAGGCATGGCTGGTCTGCTGGGGCGTCTCAAGGCGCGGCGGGCAGCAATTCCGGGCGATTCGAGTCGGGCTCGGAATGCCGAAGGCGGGGGAGCCGTCGATGTCGACGCCATCGAAACGCGTTGGCTTGAGGCCGCCGCCCAGTTACGGGACATGGCCGAACTTGAGGCTGAACGCAGAAAAGCCCTGGAGCGTTTTGTCTCGGAGGCGAACGAGGAAAGCTGGCGCGATTGGCACCGCCTTCTTCTGTCGCGCGCGGTCCCGGGCGCGTAGAGCACCTCCCGCAGTTGCGGGAGCCTGAACCGATAGACGGGCCGAATCGGGCGACCGCAGCGGCAAGACGAGCATGGCGACGAAGCGAACGAACCAGGGCAAGAAAACCGCTCCTACGGCGAGACGGCCGGCGAAAAAGGTGAGGGCCGAGACGCCGGCCCGCCCAAAGACCGCCGCTGTTGCGTCGAAGGCCGTCCGTACAGCGAGCAAGAGCGCGAAGCGCCCGCAACCGGTGTCGAAAACACCGACAAAGAGAAAACCGGAAATCAAAGCCGTCCCGCAACCGAAGATCGAAGCACCCGTTGAGGAGAAGCAAATTTCCATTGCAGCTGCGGCGACGACTGTCGAAATCATAACCGAACCGTTGGTCGAGCCGACGACCGCGCCCGAAATCAAACCCGATGCACCGGCAAAGCCGGGCGCCGAGGGCCCGGATGGCGCTGCGCCGCGTGAAGAAGGCGATTCTCCGCTTCTCGATCTCTCCGATGTGGCCGTCCGAAAGATGGTTACGCGCGCGAAACAGCGTGGCTATGTCACCTATGACGAACTGAACAAGGTTCTTCCGTCCGACAAGGTTTCTTCCGAGCAGATCGAAGACACCATGGCGATGCTCAACGAGATGGGCATCAACGTCATCGAAAGCGAAGAGCAGGACGAGCAGGGCGAACTGCCGGCGCTGGCGCAAGCCAAGCAGGTCGTCGTCAAGACCGGCGACGAGGAAGAACCGTACGATCGCACCGACGATCCCGTTCGCATGTACCTGCGCGAAATGGGTTCGGTCGAGCTCTTGTCGCGCGAGGGCGAAATCGCGATCGCCAAGCGCATCGAGGCCGGCCGCGAGCTGATGATCGGTGCGCTGTGCGAAAGTCCGCTGACCTTCGAGGCCCTGACTGTCTGGCGCGACGAACTGAACGAAGGCAAGGTTCTCCTGCGCGACATCATCGACCTTGAAGCCATGTACGGCGGAGGACCCGATGCGCAGGCCGTCGCCGCGCCGCCCGTCACTCCTTTCGCATCTCCCGGGGCACCCGCCCCGCCGGTTCTCGTCAACGGACATGCTGCGCCTGTCGTCGCCGAGCCCGTTCGGGCCGAGCCGCCGCCTCAAGCCGTCGAGGGCGCTGCCGAAGCGCCGGTCGATCCGGGCGAAGCCGCGGCGGCAGCGGATGCCGCCGCCGAAGCCGAAGATTTCGACGACGAGGGAAATCTGTCGCTTGCGGCCATGGAGGCGTCGCTCAAGCCGCAGATGCTCGAGAGGCTCGACCAGATCGCAAACCTGTACAAGCGTCTGGGACGGCTGCAGGACGCGTCGGTCGAAGCGGCGCTCGCCTCTGACGAACTGTCCAGCGGGCAGGAGCGCCGTTACAAGAAGCTGCGCTCCGAAACGGTGGACCTGGTCAAGAGTCTCAAGCTCAACAACAACCGGATCGAAGCCCTCGTCGATCAGATGTACGGCATCAACCGCCGTCTCGTCTCGATCGAGGGGCGGCTGCTTCGCCTCGCCGAGGCGCACGGCGTCGATCGCGCCGACTTCCTCAGGCAGCATTTCGGCAACGAACTGGACCCGAATTGGGCCCGCCGCGTCGCCCGGCTGAGTGGTCCGGGCTGGCATGATTTTGTCCACGAGGAACGCGACCGCGTCCGGCAGTATCGCGACGAAATCCAGACACTGGCGCAGGAGATGCGCCAGTCGATCAGCGATTTCCGGCGCATCGTGCACACGGTGCAGAAGGGCGAGCGCGAGAGCGGGCAGGCGAAAAAGGAGATGATCGAGGCGAACCTGCGTCTCGTGATCTCGATCGCCAAGAAATACACCAACCGCGGGCTGCAGTTCCTGGATCTCATCCAGGAAGGCAACATCGGGCTGATGAAGGCGGTCGACAAATTCGAATATCGCCGCGGCTACAAGTTTTCGACCTATGCCACGTGGTGGATCCGGCAGGCGATCACCCGGTCGATCGCCGATCAGGCGCGGACCATCCGCATTCCCGTGCATATGATCGAAACGATCAACAAGCTCGTACGCACCTCGCGGCAGATGCTGCACGAGATCGGTCGCGAGCCGACACCGGAGGAGCTCGCCGAGCGGCTCGCCATGCCGCTCGAAAAAGTGCGCAAGGTGCTCAAGATCGCCAAGGAGCCGATCAGCCTCGAAACACCCATCGGCGACGAGGAAGACAGCCATCTCGGCGACTTCATCGAGGACAAGAACGCCGTTCTCCCGATCGACGCGGCCATCCAGGCAAACCTGCGCGAAACCACCACGCGCGTGCTCGCCACGCTCACGCCACGCGAGGAGCGCGTGCTCCGGATGCGCTTCGGCATCGGCATGAACACCGATCACACGCTCGAAGAAGTGGGCCAGCAGTTCTCGGTCACGCGCGAACGCATCCGCCAGATCGAGGCCAAGGCGCTACGCAAGCTGAAACATCCGAGCCGCTCGCGAAAGCTCAGAAGCTTCCTCGACAACTGACCGCCGGTTGGCCGAAAGGGAAATCCGCGCGCGATTGCAATTTGCGCGCCGGGTGCGCAACATCCGCCGGATGAGCCTGTCAGGTTCCAATCGGCTTTATGGACAAGCCGAGCGAGCGGCTGACGCCGCCATTCACGTGGCGGGCGTCCTCTTCGCCGTCAATGGCGGGTTGTGGCTTCTGTTCCACGTCACCGGACTGAGCGTCGTCGTCAGCGTGACCGTGTACTGCGCGGGCCTGCTCGCCATGCTTGCCGGATCAGCGCTGTACAATCTCTGGCCGGCGGGCGCGGCAAAGGACTGGCTGCGGCGTTTCGATCATGCGGCGATCTTCATCATGATCGCCGCCACCTACACGCCGTTCGCGGTGAACCGGCTCGGGCCGCCTTCGGGCGCCGTCATTCTCGCGCTTGTGTGGCTTGGCGCGACCGTCGGCGTTGCGCTGAAGATGGTGTATCCCCGCCGCTTCGAAGCGGCGAGCATCGGCCTCTATCTCGGGCTTGGCTGGCTCATCGTGACGGTCCTCCGGCCGCTTGCCGCGGACGTGGCGGCCGTCGATTTCCGGCTCCTGATCGCCGGCGGATTGGTGTATACGGCGGGCGTCGTTTTCTATCTGATCGAAAGACTTCCCTATCACAAGGCCATTTGGCATGGTTTCGTACTTGTCGCCGTGGTCCTGCACTTCGCTGCCGTAGCCGGCGAATTTGCGGTCTGACCGCGCAAGCCAGGCATCGCGAACGGTATCCGGTGTTCCTTGACCTTCCGTACAACTTTCACTGGATCGAGCCGCGACACGCGGCGCGGTCGGCGCAGGCTTATGCGGGCCTGCTGTCTCCGTTTCTGCGCGCCCATGGAATAAGGGCGGTGATCAATCTGCGGGGCAGCAACCCCACCCATCTGTGGTGGAAATACGAAACGCGTGTGTGCCGGAAAGTCGAAGTTGTGCATCGCGACGCGAGACTGAACTCCCGCCAGATACCTTCGCGGCCCATGCTCGTCGATCTGCTCGACGCCTTCGATACGGTGCCGCGGCCATTTTTGATAAAGTGCTCCGGAGGCCAGGACCGGACGGCTTTCGCCGCGGCACTGTTCATCCTGCATCGCTGCGGCTGGTGGGCGCTCGCGCAGGCGGAGAGACAGTTTGCGGGCTGGCCCTATCTCCACTGGCCGCGGCGGCACCAGCGCTGGCTGAGGCTGTTCCCCGGCTTTGCCGCCGAAAGCGCGGGCGGCATGCCGCTCCGCTACTGGCTCGAGAATTCCTATTCGGCGTCGGAGTTCGGCCGCTGGCTCAGCGAGCGCGGGCATGGCGGAAGTTTCAAAGGATTGTACGGAATCGCCGCGAAGCGATCTTCATGACGCCTGGCGCTGCAAGGGTGAAGGTCTCGCCGGGTGTGTTTTTGTGGCGCGGCTGTCTCGATCGCGCGGCGCAGGACGAATTGATCGCCGATGTTGCCGACCGAACGAAGCACGCGCCGTTTTATCGACCGCGCATGCCGCGCAGCGGGAAACCATTTTCCGTGGAAGAAACGAACTTTGGCAGTCACGGCTGGTTTTCCGACGAAAGCGGCTATCGCTATGAAAGGGTGCATCCGGTTACGAAGCTGCCCTGGCCCGATATTCCGATATCGCTCGTCACGTTGTGGCACGCCGTCGGCAACTACGCCGCGGCGCCTGAATGCTGTCTCGTAAATCTCTATCGCAATGGGGCGCGCATGGGCCTGCACCAGGATCGCGATGAAGCGGCGCTCGAGGCGCCTGTCGTTTCCATTTCGCTCGGCGACTCCGCGCTGTTTCGCATCGGTGGCGTTTCGCGCCGCGATCGCACGGTCAGCGTCACTCTGCACTCGGGCGATGTGATTGTATTTGGCGGTGAGTCGCGCCTCGCCCATCACGGCATTGATCGCGTGATGGCAGGAACTTCGCCTTTGATAGCAGGAGGCGGGCGTATCAATCTTACGCTTCGTCGCGTAACCGACCCGTCTAAAAAATAGGACGCCCCAAAAGATAAGACGCCCGACCAGGGGGCTGATCGGGCGTCACCGCGCCGTTACGCGCTGGCGCCGGGAGGGGATGACCGGCGCCGCTGGAAGGACGCCATCCGGCGTGCGAGCGGGGGGGCAGTGCCTGCCGGACAGTTAATCGTCCTTCCAAGGTCAAAGCTAGGAAGCCCCAACCACCATTGCAACCCTTTTTTCGTGACAATTTCGAAAGCCCCGCATGAAAATTCGCGGATTAGCACAGGTTTTTCGCAGCGATCATTTGCTCACGCGAATGTGCGCGCAACGGCGCGGCGCCATGCCGGCGCGAGAGCGGGCGCGTCATGCACGCGCCGGCGCAGCGCGAGCGGCGTACGCAAATCATGGCGCGCGAGAAACGCGTCTCTGACGCTTGGCCTTTGGTCCATGACGACGTGGTGGATCATCACGTTGCGGGTCGCTGCTTCGCCTTCGCAGACGACGCGCATGTACCATCCACAGCGCACCGTCAGCGTCATGGCCTGTGCAAGGTCGGTGCGACGATGATAAAGATCGACATTCGCGCACGGCCCGCGTGGTTGCGTCACTTCGAGAATGACGGTGCCCCAGAGAAACCGATCGCCGATACCGACAGTTTCCTCGTCGGCTCCTGCCACCGTGAGGTTTTCGCCGAACGTGGCTGCCTGGCAATGCAGATTTTTTCCGTGCTCCACCACGGCCAATGCTCCGCGGAATAGACGCACACGGCCTGGTCGGGCCCGCCATGCACGGCGCGATTGGCCTGCGCGTCCCCGTCGATGCCCAGCGTACCGAAATAGACCGCCTCCGCCCGCACCGGTGATTTCCCGAAAGCAGAAAGCACCGGCTGGCCGTTGCGCTCGCCGATGATCCGGGGGATCCCGCAATTCACGGACAGAACGCTCGGCGGCATCGCCTTACAATTTCCCCAAATCCTTTGCCGTGCGGTCGATTGCGTCCCGGGCCTTCGTGACGATCTCCTCGACTTCCGGCTCGCTGATCGTCAACGGAGGCGCCAGCACCATGGTGTCGCGAATTGCGCGCATCACCAACCCGCTGGCGAAACAGTAATTGCGGCAGCGCGTACCGACGTCCATGTCGCGGGGGAAGAAGCGCCGCTGCGGCTTGTCGGGAACAAGCTCGATTGCGGCCAGCAACCCGTGCCCGCGCACTTCGCCGACCAGCGGATGTGCGGCAAGAGCCTCCTTCAGTCTGTGCTGCAGATAGGGACCGATGGTGTGCTTCACCCGGGGAATGAGGCCCTCCCGTTCGATCACTTCGAGATTCTTGACGGCGACCGCTGCCGCCACCGGATGGCCCGAATAGGTAAAGCCGTGCACCAGCTCCTCGTTTGCGGTGAGGATCGTTTCCGCCATCACGGGGCCGAGCGATATCGCGGAGATCGGCTGGTATCCGGAGGAGAGACCCTTCGCCATGGTCATGACATCGGGCGCGATACCGTATGTATCCGATCCGAACCATTCGCCGGTACGGCCGAAACCCGTAATCACCTCATCGATATGGAGCAGCACGTCATATTGGCGGCAGATGCGCTGAACCTCCGGCCAGTATGTCGCCGGCGGAAATATCAGGCCGCCTGCGCCCTGGATCGGCTCGGCGGAAAACGATGCGACGCGATCCGGCCCCAGTTCGCGGATTTTCGCTTCCAGGCGTTCTGCCATCATGCGACCGAATTCCTCCGGCGCGACGTCGCCATAACCGGCGGCCTCGGCGCCGAACCAGTACGGTGCCGGCACCTTGGCGAATCCGGGTAGTGGCAAATCCCATTGCGGATGCATGGGTGTGAGGCCGGAGAGCGAGGCCGCGGCCATCGTCACGCCGTGATACGAATAATCGCGCGACAGATGGATTTTCTTTTCCGGCCTGCGCTGCCGGTTCCAGAAATAACGGATGAGCTTGAGCGCGGAATCGTTGGCTTCGGAGCCGGAATTCGCAAAGAGAACGTGTTTGTGGTGCGCGGGAAGAATGGTCGCCAGTTTTGCCGCGAGTTCCACCGTGTACGGATTCGTAGTCTTGAAGAAGTGATTGTAATAGGGAAGCGTCCTCAGCGCTTCGTATCCCGCGTCGGCGAGTTCGCGATTCCCGTAACCGACCTGGACGCACCACAGGCCCGACATCCCGTCGATCAGCCGGTGACCCTCGGAATCCCAGAGATAGACCCCGTCGGCGCGCGTGATCACGCGCACGCCCTCGCGGACGAGCGCTCCGGCATCGGAAAAGGGATGAATGTGATGCGCCGCGTCGAGCGCCTTCCAGTGGCTGGTCAGATTGTGCGTGCTGCTTTGCTGCATGGTTCGCTCTCTCTTCGAAAACGTGGGACACGCGCGAAGGCTGTCGCGCGAGGGGCGAGAGAGCGGAGCTAGGGATTGAACCCTATTCGGGCGCAGAGAATGAGCAGGGCGCGTTTGGATGTCATCGCGCCCCACCCTAGCAGGAGCGTTTGGTGCGGGGAAGCTGCCCCGCGTCAGGCTGCTGGCAGTTGCCCCATCGCGGCCGTCTGCGCCCAGGCCGGCAACGCCTTCAGATCGGCATGCCAGCGCTGGATCGCACGGTAGTTCTCCAGGGGATAGTTCACGCGCTCGGCAACGCAGAGCGACGACGCGATCGCAAGATCGGCGATGGTGAGCGTGTCGCAGGTCACATAACGGTGCTTCTCGAGTTCGCCGTTCAGAACGCCGGCGAGGCGATGAAAGGTCGTTTCGGCCTTGGCGACTTCGGCTTCTGAAGGTTCACCGATACCGAAGAACGGTTTGACCAACCGCTCGAATACGTAAACGGCACAGGTCGGATCCCAGTGATTGGATTCCCAGTAGAGCCATTTGGTCAGCGCAAGGCGGTCTTTTGCATCGGCCGGCAGAACATGTGCTTTGAAACCGAGATATTCGACGATGGCGTTGCTCTCCCAAAGGACGAAGCCGTCGTCGTCGAGCACGGGCATGCGGCCGTTCGGATTGAGCGCGAGGAACGTCGGCGTCTTCTGGTCGCCTTTCGCAAGATCGATGAGGTGGAACTCGTAGGGAATCCCGAACTGGTGTGCGGCGAAGAGCGCCTTGAAGCCACGTGGGCTGGGCGGAAACGCGTACAGTTTGAGCGGCATGGCTATTCTCCTTTTCCTGCTGTTTGCGCCGCAGATTCTGCGGAGCCGGTTTCAATGAACCGCGCGAGGCGCGCAGTCTGTTCGCCGAGAACGGAATCGACGGCCTTCGACAGCTCTTCGAAACCGGGCTTCGCGTAGCCGCCGACGGCATAGGTCAGCGTGAGCTGTGTGTGGTTTCCGGCGGCGCGGAGGCCGACCGTCATGGCGCCGTCGACCGCCATGCCCTGCAGGGGGCCGAGCGCGCCGCGCAGCCGCAGGAGTTTTCCGGGAATGGCGTTGACGACCACCATGTGCTGTACCGAACCGCCGCCCGGCAGCTCTTCGCACCAGCAGCCGCCGGCGCGCGCATCGAACGTAAGGTTGGCAGCATCGTGCGAGTAGGTGTGCGCGCTGTTCCACCAATGCGCGGGCGCGAGCAGCGCTTCGTACACACGAGCCGGCGCGGCGGCGATGTCGGCTGTCTCGCTGACCGTGAAGCCGTTCGCCGCTTCGTCTTCGACCGCCGCAGAAACGGGAATCGGCGATACGACAGCGACAGCGGCGGCGAGGAATGCGAAAATCGAATTTCCAGCTGGTATTTTCATTTTGCTTCTGCCTCCTTCGCGTACAGTTCGAGCAGGCCTGTCCAGCCTCCGGGCGAGTCAACCGCATCGCGAAGCGCCTGGGCATCTTCGGCGGCGATGCGGTGCTCGAGTTCGACGCGCGTCGTCTTTTCGCCCTCGGCGATGAAGCGCACCTCAACTTCGCTTTCGACGGTTTCGTCGATCTGAAACTTGCCGTTGACGGTCCACGAGAGCACGAGCCGGGACGGCGGTTCCCAGGCCAGCACCCTGCCCCAGTCGCATTCCGAATCGTCTTCGCCCTTTTCGTACCAGCGCCCGCCCGCGCGCGGCTCGATCACCGCTTCCTTCATCGCCGGCTTCGCAATGTGGTGGGCTCTGGGCCACCACGCATCAAGGCGTCTCGCGAACACGTCGAAGGCGTGTGCCTGCGGGGCGTTGACGGTGATGCTCTTGCGAACGGGCGCCACGCGAATGAACGTCACGTCTCTCTTCCCTCTTTTTCCACTTCGGCCCGAAACGATTCGAGCGCGTCGTCCCAGAACCGGTCGAGCCAGGCGCGCAAAGGTCCGAGTCCCTTCGGATCGATGCGGTAGACGCGCCGCGTTCCGTCCGTCTCGTCCTGCACGAGGTGCGCGTCCTTCAGCACCTTCAGATGCTGCGATACCGCCGGCCGGCTCACCGGCAGCCCGGCGGCAAGTGCGCCCACCGCTTTCGGTCCTGTTCGGAGCCGCTCGAAGATGCGCCGTCGCGTCGGGTCAGCCAGAGCTTCCAGCGCCGTTTTGTAAGTCATGACTTACGGTAAGTGTATACTTACGTGTTGTCAAGCGACCGCCCGAAAAAATATTGGCAGGCAGTAGCGTGTGCTTCGGCTACCCGAAAGCTCAGCGCGGAGGGCGCGGAGGTTTCGCAGAGGACGCAGAAAATGTTTCCACTGTACGCTCACCATGGGCGGCCAAGAGCCGCCCATCCAGTCGAGCCGTGACGATTTTCTGGATGGCCGGGTCTTGCCCGGCCATGGTGAGAATGAGGAGACGTATTTTGTTTTCAGGGAAGCCTGTTTAATCGAGCGAACGAGAGTCTACACGTTCAGCAGCAGGTGCTGGCGCTCCCAGGGGCTGATCACCTGCTGATAGGCGTCGTGTTCGGATGCCTTCACGTCGCCATAGAGCAGCACGAACCTCTCGCCCAGCGCTTCGCGCAGGTCCGTCGACGCGCGAAACTTTGCCACCGCGTCGAGAATGTGCCGCGGCAGCTGATATCGCGTCGATTCATAGGCATTGCCTTCCATCGATTTCGTCGGCGCGAGATTCTCCACCATGCCGAGATAACCGCAGATGAGCGAAGCGCCGATTGCGAGGTAGGGATTGGCGTCGGCCCCCGGCACCCGGTTCTCGACACGGCGATTCTGTACATCCGAGACCGGCACCCTGAGGCCAACTGTACGATTCTCGTGCCCCCAATGCGTGTTGATCGGCGCGGAGAGAAAGCGCACCAGCCGGCGATAGGAATTCACGAACGGCGCAATCAGCGGCATGGCCGCCGGCAGGTGGCGTTGCAGGCCGGCGATGTGGGCGAGAAAGAGGCGCGTGTCCTTGCCGTTCTTGGTGGAGAACAGGCTCCGTCCGCGCTTCGTATCCACCACGCTCTGATGGATGTGCATGGCCGAGCCCGGCTCCTGCTCGTAGGGCTTGGCCATGAACGTCGCGTAGATGTCGTGCCGAAGCGCCGCCTGCCGTACCGTACGCTTGAAGAGGAACGTCTGGTCGGCGAGCGACACGGGATCGCCATGGTTGAAATTGATTTCGACCTGCGCCACGCCCTCTTCGTGGATGAGGCTGTCGATGCCGATGTCCTGCGCCTCGCAGTAATCGTACACATCTTCGAACAGCGGATCGAATTCGTTTACCGCGTCGATGCCATAGGCCTGCCGGCCGGTTTGCGGGCGGCCGGTTTTTCCGGCTGGCGGCAGGAGCGGATAGTCGGGATCGATGTTCTTCGCCGCCAGAAAGAATTCGAGTTCGGGCGCGACGACCGGCCGCCAGTCCCGCTCTTCGTACAGGCGCTTCACGCGCTTCAGGACGGCGCGCGGCGCGAATTCGACCATTTCGCCGCCCTGGTGCTGGCAGTCGCAAATGACCTGCGCCGTCGGATCCTTGTACCACGGCACGATGCGCAGCGTCTCGATGTCGGGAACCATGTTCACATCGGGCGACTGATAGGTGAGAATCTCGGTTTCGGCATCGGCGCCGGTCACCATCTGGCCGAAAATCGAGATCGGCAGGCGAAGGGTCTCGTTGCGCAACCCGCTCAGGAACTTGTTGGTCGGCAGGATTTTCCCGCGCGCAATTCCCGCCATGTCCGGCACGAGGCATTCCACCTCGCCCACGCGGCGCGACTTAAGCCAGTCGGCGAATTCTTCCTCGAGATGGCGGTTCATGACTGCGTCCTGTCGCGCAATGCCGCGCCAAAGCCCGCGAAAATCGCACGCGAGACGTCGTTGTCGCGCCAGCGCCATTCCGGGTGCCATTGCAGCCCGAGGAGAAAGCTTTTCGCGCCGGGCAGGGAAACCGCCTCGATGGTTCCGTCGGGCGCTATGGCGTCGGCGTGAAGCGGCGGCGCAAGCCGGTCAATGCCCTGCGCGTGCAATGAATTGACCTTGAAATGTTTGAGTACGACAAGCCGCGACAGGAGCCCGCCTTCCACAACACGGACCTCGTGCGCTGGTCCATACTGGACGTCGAGATCGGCGTCCCTGTCTTCGCGATGGTCGAAACGGCCCTCCACCTCCTGTACGTGCTGATGCAAGGTGCCGCCGAAGGCGACATTCAGCTCCTGAAAACCGCGGCAGAGGCAGAGCACCGGCGCACCCGCCGCAATCGCCGCCTTGAGCAGGGGCAGCGTCGTGGAATCGCGCTTCTCGTCGAGCAGTACGCCTTCGCGCGGCGCCACGCCGCCATAATGCTGCGGCGAAACATTGGAGGGCGAACCGGTGAAAAGAAATCCGTCGCAGGATTCCAGCAGGTCGGCGGTGGCCAGCGAAGGCTCAAGGACCGGGATCAGAAGCGGCACCGCTTCCGCTGCGTCGCGCACGGCGGTGATGTACTTCTCGCCGGCCATGTGAAAGGGATGATGGCCCACCATCCGGTGGTCGCACGGAATTCCGACAATGGGCGGGCGGGGAGACATGCGGGCAGGCTTTCGCGCTTGCGCAGGGCCTAGCACGGCCCTCCTGGCGCGGGCAAGCGAGGGCTGTTAACCGCCGTTGCTCGCCGGTTTCGGCTGTGCCGAAGTGGTAAACAGCGAAGGATCCAGCGTCACGCCGGTCTTGACGTTGCTGACGGAGACCGTCGTCAGCAGCCCTTGCGCGTCCTTCACGGTCCATTGCTTGAGGGCGAGCGTGGGCTCGGAAAACACCAGCAGCAGATCGCCATTCACATGCGATTTGTGCTCGCGCGCACTGACGAGCAACTGGTCGCCCCTGTGTTCCACGTCAACGATCCCATCGTTGTCGCGCAGATTGATATCGTCGCCCAGGATGAGGCTGAGCGGTGTCGTCCACAGCGCGTAGCGGTCGACGGTATTGAGTTTCCTGTTTTCTACCGCGACCCACCGCCCGTCGCTGACGATCAGCGTGGGATTGGGGTTGGTGTATTCGAACCGCATTCTGCCGGGCTTCTCGATGTAGAAGCGGCCCTGATCGAGCTGCCCTTCCGGCCCGATCTGCACGAAATTGCCTTCCATGGAGCGGATGGCGTTCATCGCCTGGCTCACGCGCTCGAGATCGCTTCGCTGGGCCTCGCTGAGCGTGGTGTTTTGCGCAAACGAAGCGGCGGTCGGGAACAGAAACAGAGCGGCGGCGATGACGATCGCGAGCGAACGGTACAGACGGGGCGTCATGCGGCGGCTTCGGTCGCTCCGCGCCCGATTCCGCAAAGGCCGTCGATCAAGAGTTTCAACACGCCATCGAGTTCGCGCTCGAGCTTCGGCAGTGTGAGCTTCGACCACAATTGCGGGTAACGGAATTTCATCGTCGCCGACTGGATCATTTCTGCCGTCGTTTCCTTGTCGGAAATGGCGAATTCGCCTTTTTGCTCCGCGTCATCGAACAGCTCGACAAAGATTTTTCGTTCGTTGGCAAGCATCCAGTTCGCATATTGCGGCCGTTCGTGGGCGATGACGGTTGCCATTTCGTGGGCGCGCGGATATTTTTCGAGCTTGTGATAGGTGCGCCGAAGTTCCTCGAACAGAAGGTCGCGGAGCCGTTCGCGGGCGCTCTTGCCGGGCGTCATCGCGAGCTTCCGAAGCGATTCCAGGTGCCGCTGATAATCTTCGGTGGCGATGCACTCCGCGATGTCGAGTTTGCCGGGAAAGAACCGGTAGAGGTTGCCTGGCGACATGCTGCAATCGGCCGCGACTTCGGCCATTGTGGTCTTGGCATAGCCGAAATGCGAGAACCGCTTCTTCGCGGCTTCGACGATCTGGCAGCGTACGCTATCCTTTTCGGCCATTCTTGCGGGGTCCGGAATCCTGGTGTGATGTCCACGGTAAGATAATGGACATTTCTGAATAATCAATGGATTGTTCAGTCTTCGCACCTGCACAGAAGGGGCGTTTCGCGGGCGTTCGATGGCCGAAAATGCTGAAACTGCAAAACCTTACGGCCACGTAGGGATATTGGGCAGTGGCGCCTGGGGGACCGCGCTCGCTGTGGTGGCTGCGCAGTCGGGCCGCCAGGTCACCGTGTGGGCGCGCGATCTGGCTTCGCCGAAGGCGCGGCAGGCGCGCGGCTCTCGACTCTTGGAAGGGGTTGTGATCACCGCCGAGCGCGAAAAAGCGATGGAGGCGGACGCGCTTCTTCTCGCTGTTCCGGCGCAGCATCTGCGCAACCTGCTGGTCAAACTTCCCGCGGATCTTGCCGCGCCGGCCGTGCTCTGCATGAAGGGGATCGAGCGCGGTACCGGAAAACTCGTGACCGAACTCGCGGCCGAGACACGGGAAAACTGGAAATTTGCCATTCTTTCGGGCCCGTCTTTCGCGCGCAACGTCGTACAGGGCCTGCCGACCGCCGTTACCATCGCCGCGCGCGCCGCGCTCGCGAAGCGGTTGCAGGCGACGCTCG
>DATGGN010000096.1:0-7906 GCA_035308485.1 Rhizomicrobium sp. | reverse complement strand
TGCGGGCTATGTCGCCGACAGTTCGCCGGGTGCGCAAGAGATTACCGGTCAATCCATCACTCTGGCACCCGGGTGGTACTGGCTCGCCACAGGTTGCAGCGACACGCCGTCCCTGGAGGCGACCTCGTCAACAAACGGCATGTTCGGGTTCCTGGAAGGTTTGACAGCCCCAAATGGCACAGCGGAGCAGATGTCAATACCTTGGACGTACGCCCCCAACAATCTGCCTTCAACATTCGGAACGCCGTTTTACGTCGGGAATGCGCCGTCACCATCCATCTATGTTCGTCTATGATCCCTTTGCGTATCCAATAAGAGTAAAGGCCAAGTCGGTTGGGGGGAGGTTGAAACAGGCCCTCAGCGTCCCCCAACCAGTGCCACAAGGTGTGTGCCAACCCTCGCCAGCGTTCTTCCACTCCGCCTCGCCATCGTGAACTGTGGTGTTTGTCGTCCATTCCCATTGGCCACAGGTGGTAAAATCGCAATTCGCGACCACGGAAAGCCAAAACCTCTTACCAGCCGAGCCGCCGCGGAGCCGCACAAGCGGCCTGCCGCGGGAACTGAGCGGCAATGTGCAGGCGAAAGATCCAGCATTATCGGTACAGGAGAGCGGAAAGGTGTCAGCACCGTGCTGGGCGATTCGCTGAGGAAATACCCCACTCCAGAACGTCACAACGACGGAACTCGCTGGGCCCGGGCCGCTGACATAGGTACCCGTAACATCCGCTTCAGTAATTTGCCAAGTCTGGTGGGCGGGTACCACGAAGTCATCAGCACCGATAGCATCGTACGAACTCATGGCCGAGGAAAAATTGTCGGACACGATCCCCTGTCCGAAATTACTGTTCTGACTGTACAATACAACCGTATGCGAAGGAGGGCGTCGTGCGGGAGTATCCGCCGCAATCGTTTGAGCGGCATACAAGGTCAGAGCGGTTGTAGCGGTAAGAAAAACTGACATTTTCATCCCAGGTCCTCCCATCGAGCCGGGCATGTTACCCAACACGGTCCTCCTTTGGCAATAAACCGCTCTAGCAGTTCGGTGAGACCAGCGCCGCGGTCATGAACTGTCCACAACGTCTCGCAGGGCGGCATACGAGCCGCGATGCATGAGGACGGACACGGGATGACTGTCAGTCGTGAGTATTTCGTGGATATCCGGCCGCCCGTCCCGACTCCAGCCCCAACCGCTAAGTCCTTGAAAAACCTTGCGCATCGAACGCGCCGTCAAGACCGATCTGGAATCCATCGTAGGCACGGAGACGCTCCGGGAAATCGAAGACCGGGTTGAACAGGTATTCGAACAGCACGGGCTCGGGTGCGATGAGGACGAGGACGAATGATTGACTCTCGCAATCCTTCCGGGTTGCCCGCGCAAGGTGCATTAGAGGGGTGCGCCCCCTGCCATAGCACCCCCGTGCACTTACACGCGCACCCCCGGCGCACCCTCACCACGCGATTTTTTCCGGCGCGGGGGTGCTCCCCCTGTTGACAGGGGGAGCACCCCCCTGCCGTACAAAGCGTGTTGGCAATGCGATTGGAGTCTTCAGTGAACGCGCCAACACCCAAGGGGGCAGTATACCCCTGCACCCCCATTCCCGCACCCCATCCCGCAGGGGTGTGCATGTGCACCCCCATACCCTCCCGCCCCCCTATCGATACCTATGCCGATCCGCCGCGCGCCGGTTCGTTCGATAGGGGTAGGTATGGACCCGTCGTACAGAGCGCGCGGGCAGGATCGATTCACGCGGCAAGTTGCCCCTCGCCAACATGGCGCAATGCATCCGGCGTCGTTCGCGGCGATTGCACGGTTGACAAGATAGCTATCAGGGGGCGGACAAGCCGAGTTGGCAATTCTGATTCGGAGTTTTCCGTGAACGCGCCAACCCTTTGGGGGGAGCCATGACCCGTCCGCGCAATCCCAAGCCGGAAGGCACTATTGCCGCCAACGACAATGAGCGGCAGCGCCGCTCACATAGGCTCCCTAAGGCAGAGGTGCGGTTGCCTAAGGCAATGCCGGTGCAACTGGTGGAGGTGGAAGTTCTGGCAGAACTGCTAGAGTCCCTTCCGGCAATCGCGAACGACAACGGCGAGGAATCGGAATGAGCAAGCGGGTTGCGATCTACGCGCGCGTTTCGACAACGCGGCAGGCCGAGAACGATATCTCGATTCCCAACCAACTCGGGCAGGCACGGAAGTATTGCGAAGCGCGCGGCTGGTACGTCGTGCGGGAATTTGTCGATCCGGGCGCAAGTGCCAGAGACGACAAGCGTCCGCAGTTTCAGGCGATGATGGATGCAGGCTCTATCGATCCCTCGCCCTTCGATGTCGTGCTTGTCCATAGCCAGTCGCGATTCTTCCGCGACACGGCAGGCTATGTCGTCTCCAAGCGCAGACTCCAGAAGCATGGCGTCTCGCTTGTCTCCATGACCCAGGACTTTGGCGAAGGCGCGGCGGCCGAGTTTGCCGAAACCATCATTGCCGCCGCCGATGCTTTGCACAGTGCCGAGACGGCCAAGCATGTCGCACGAACCATGCTCGAAAATGCAAGGCAGGGATTCTGGAACGGCTCCAAACCACCCTTTGGCTATCGCTCCGTAGCAGTCGAACAGAGAGGACAGCGAACCAAGAAACGATTGGAAATTGAAACCGGCGAAGCCGAGACCGTGCGATTGATCTTCAAGCTATTCCTTAGTGGCGATGGCAGAAGCGGTACCATGGGAGTGAAGGATATTGCGTCATGGCTGAACGCCCACGGCCACACCTTCGGAAAGGGATTGTTCTACACGAGTTGCGTTCACGCGATTCTGACGCGCGATACTTACAGCGGCATCCACTACTTCAACCGCCATGACAGCCGCGCCAAGCGGAAGCGGCCAAAAGACGAATGGGTTGCACAGGAAGTCCCCGCCATCATTCCCGCAAGGACGTTCAAACGCGTCCAGAATCTTCTCTCCGAACGTCGTCCGACCGTCACGCCCGCGCGCATCTCGAACAGCGACGTTCTGTTGACCGGTATTGTCCGTTGCGAATGCTGCGGCTCGCCTTTGATGGTCCGCACCGGAAAGAGCGGACGCTACCGCTACTACGCCTGCGCATCACACCGGTTGAAAGGAAGCGTTGCCTGCTCCGATCCCGTCGCCATTCGCGAACAGCAACTGGACGACATGGTTCTGACGGCCCTTACCGGCGAACTGATTACGCCCGAACGGCTCCCCATGCTGCTGGCCGAAGCGCGCAAGCACCAGCGCGCCAACTCCTCAGCCACCATGCAGAGACGCGAAGCGCTTCGAAAGCGAATGAGAGACTTGGAGGTACAGACAGACCGGCTTTATCGCGCCCTACGCGAAGGACTCGTGACCGAGTCCAACTCGTTCCGCGCGCAGCTTGCCGATGTGGAACGAGACCGCGAAGAATGCGCCGCCCATCTCGCCCGCATCGATTCCGACATTCCTGAGTTCCGGCAAACGCTATCGCGCCGACAGGCAGCAACACTCGCCACCACCCTGCAACGCCGTCTGCTGGACGCTCCCAAGGCCCTTAAGCGCCGTTACGTGCGCGGACTTGTTTCCGACATCATCCTGAATCGCGAAAAGGCCATCATAACCGGCCCCAATTCCGCTATCGCAGCAAGCGTCACCAGCGGCGAATTCGACAGCCCCGTTCTCACTTCTATACGGGAATGGCGCACCGGGCAGGATTCGAACCCGCGGCCCCCAGAGTCGAAGTCTGGTGCTCTATCCAGCTGAGCTACCGGTGCATGATCTCCGACATTAGGTGCCCCGCCTGAAAAAGCAACGGACGCGCGCGCCGCGTCGTCGCATTGAATCAGCGCGAAACGAAATTCACGCCCGCTCCAGCAGCCGCTCGAGCGTCGCAAGCTCGTCGGCTTCGCGCGCCGGCTTGTCCCAGCGGATGCGGTTGATGCGCGGGAAGCGCATGGCGACGCCCGATTTGTGCCGCGTCGAACGCTGCAGCCCTTCGAAGGCGACTTCGAGCACCAGTCCGAAGTCTTTGTCGGCACGCACCGCGCGCACCGGCCCGAAGCGTTCCACCGTGTTGTTGCGGACGAAGCGGTCGAGTTCGCGCAGCTCCTCGTCGGTGAAGCCGAAATAGGCCTTGCCGACCGGCGTCAGCGCGCGCTGACCGTTCTCGTCTTCGCGCCAGACGCCGAACGTGTAATCGGAATAGAAGCTCGAGCGCTTGCCGTGGCCGCGCTGGGCGTACATCAACACGGCGTCGATCAGATGCGGATCGCGCTTCCATTTGAACCATGGCCCTTTCGGCCGACCGGCCTCGTACAGCGAATCCCGCCGCTTCAGCATCAGTCCTTCGGCGAGCGCGGCGTCCCCCGCCGGCGGATTGGCGCGGATGGCGGCCAGCTGTTCCCAGCTCTCGAAATCCACGAGCGGCGAAAGATCAAGCCGCGGCGATTTCGCCCGCGCGACGAAAGCGGCGAGCCGCGCGCGCCGTTCGCGAAACGGCAGGGTGCGCGTGTCGATCCCTTCTTCGACGAGGAGGTCGTAGGCGCGAATGCCGGCGGGAAAATTCGCGATCGTCTTTGCGTCGGGCGATTTGCGGTTCAGCCGCTGCTGCAGGTCGGCGAAGGATGCGACCGAGCCGTTCCGGATGATCAGCAGTTCGCCGTCGATCACGCCGTCAAAGGCAAAGCCCGCGATCACGTCGGGAAAGGAATGGCTGACGTCGTCGCCGGTCCGGCTGTACAGGCGTCTGACACCACCTTCGCAGACCGCCTGCACGCGGATGCCGTCCCATTTCCATTCGGCGGCGTAGTCGCGCGCGTCGAGTTTCGCCAGATCGACCGCCTCGTCGAGCGCCTGGGCGAGCATCACAGGACGGAAGCGACCGGCGGCCGCGCGCGTGGGCTTTTCGCTCAGGCCTTCGAGCCAGGCGAACAGGTCCTCGTAGGGCGGGTGCTGCCCGTGCCAGAGCTCTTCGACCTCCGCCACATCGACGGGCTTCAGCGACGCGAGCGCCTGCTTGGCGAGGCGCGCGGATACCCCCACGCGCAGGCCCCCGGTCAAAAGTTTCAGCAGAGCCCAGCGGCCATCCGCATCGAGCGCATCGAGCCACCGCTCCAGCAGGCGCTGTACGTCATGGCGCAGCGCGCCCTGCAGCGTATCGACGACTTCGGAGAGCGCCGGTTCGTGCGCGGCTGGCGCGCCCCTTGCCGGCCAGACCAGCGCCACCGTTTCGGCGAGATCGCCCACGTAATCGTGCGAGAGATGAAACAGCTCCGGATCCATGCGCGATTCGATCGCCTTGCGGATCACGCCCGGCTTCGCCACGTCGAATGCGAGCGCGCCGGTAAGCGCGGCGAGCGCCCAGCCGCGCTCGGGATCTGGCGTTTCGCGGAAATAGTCGCGCATCAGCGTCAGCTTGGCGTTGCGCGAGGGCGTGAAGGCAAGGCGGTCGAGCAGCCGCGAGAAGGCGCGCATCAGGCTTCCTCCTCGTCGCCATAGCCGACCAGCGACAACGCCCGCGCCGCGATGCCGTTGAGCGCCGCCCAGCGGAGCAGCGCCTGCTCTTCGCCATGCGTCAGCCAGACCTCTTCGGGATGCAACTCCGCGAATGTACCGGTCAGCTCGTCCCAGTCGGCGTGATCGGAAATGACGAGCGGCAGCTCGACGCGGCGCTGGCGGGCGCGGGCGCGCACGCGCATCCAGCCCGAGGCGAACACCGGCAGCGGATCGGCGAAGCGGCGCGACCAGCGTTCGCCGAGCGTATCGGGCGGCGCGAGCACGATGGCGCCTTCGAATTTTTCCCGCGATTCGACCGTGGCCGGCGCCAGCGGCCCCAGCTGTACGCCGAGCGATTCGTACAGCGCATTCAGCTTCGCGAGCGCGCCGTGCACATAGACCGGTTTCCCGTATCCTGCTTCCCGCAGGAGGCAGATCAGCCGCTGCGCCTTGCCGAGCGCGTAGACGCCGACGAGATGGGTGCGTTCGGGGAACTGCGCGACGGAGCGGAGCAGCTTGGCGATCTCGCCGGCATCGTCGGGGTGGCGAAATACCGGAAGACCGAAGGTCGCTTCCGACACGAACACATCGCAGGGGACCGACTCGAAGGCCGCGCAGGTGGGATCCCTGCGGCGCTTGTAATCGCCCGAGACGACGGCGGTAATTCCCTTCCACCGCATCACGACCTGGGCCGAGCCGAGCACGTGGCCGGCCGGCACGAGCGTCACTTCCACGCCGTTATGTACGGTTGTTTCCCCATAACGCGCCGGCTGTACCGTGCCCGCGAAGCTTTCGCCGTAGCGGCATTCCATGATGGCGAGCGTTTCGCGCGTGGCGAGCACGGCGCCATGTCCCGCCCGCGCGTGATCGCCGTGACCATGCGTGATGACGGCGTGTGGCACGGGTCGCACCGGATCGATGACGAAATCGCCTGGAACACAGCAGAGCCCTGCAGGCGTGGGACGGAGAAGATCGGATGGCTTCATTTCGGGCGCAGTGCAACTGCGCGCGTCGGACGCAGGCTAATCGACATCCTCCAGCTTCACGCCGCGCCCTGCGCGGAGACTGGCGCGAGCCTGCTCGATGCGACGCAAGAAGCGCGGATCGGTTTCGAGCCTGTAGTCGAACCAGTCGTCTTCGTTCTCGAAGCCGATCAACACGCCGGCCGGCTTGCCATGCCGCGTGATGACAATTTCGGTCCTTTCCGCTTCGCGCAAATAACGCGAGAGGTCATCTTTGACCTCGGACAACGGAACCTCTTTCACTCCTGCCTTCCGAACTGGGCGAGCCATGCTGCGGCCTCCGATTTCTCCACGATGGCCAATATTTCGACCACGCCGTGTGCGACGTCATAGAATATGCGAATGCTCCCGGCGCGAAGCCGAAATTGCGGACGCTGTATCCCCCGCAAGCGTTTGATGCGGCTTCGGCTCACTTTTGTCGGTTCATGCCTCAAATGCAGTTCGATCGATGATTTGATTTCGGCGCGAATATGCGCCTTGAACCGCTTCAAATCATCCACTGCTTCCGGAGCGAGAACGATCGAAAAGGCCATTCTGGCTATGCAATAGCCAATTTTTCCCCGCGAATCAACAAATCCGGCTGCCGCTCAAACGTTCTTGAACGTGATCCCACTGTGTTTCCGGTTAGAACCCCTGTAAAAGCGCACGCGCTTGTTCCGCACTATACTTCCGGAGACCCCAACCCATGCACCGCCTGCCCGCCCGCCTTTCCGCTGCCTCGCTGCTTCTCGCCGCGAGCGCCGCCCTTGCCGCAACCATTCCGCCGCCGCCGCCAACGCCGGCCGGGAACACGGTCGATACCATCCAGGGCGTGGCCGTCGCCGATCCTTACCGCTGGCTCGAAAACGCGGCCGATCCGAAAGTGCAGGCATGGAGCGATGCCCAGAACGCGCGGACGCGCAGCTATCTCGATTCGCTGCCGAGCCGTGAGACCACCAAGGCGCAGCTGACGAAGCTGATCACCGCAACCTCGCCCGCCTATTCGCAGCTTGAAGCGCGCGGCAACGTCGTCTTCGCGATCTACAGCGATCCGGCGAAGCAGCAGCCGATGCTGGTGACGCTCGACGCCAAGGCCGACCCGAAGAGCCGCAAGATCGTGCTCGATCCAAATGCGCTCGATGCGAAGGGCCTGACCGCGATCGACTGGTTCGTGCCCTCGCCTGATGGAACGCTTGTCGCGATGTCGCTCTCGAAGAACGGGAGCGAGGACGGAACGCTGCACGTGTTCGAGGTGGCGAGCGGCAAGGAAATCGGCACGCCGATCGCGCGCGTGCAATATCCGACCGCCGGCGGCGATCTCGCCTGGGCCGCGGACGGGAAATCCTTCTGGTACACCCGCTATCCCGGAGCGGACGCGCCCGCCGCCGACCAGCATTTCAACATGCAGGTCTATTACCACCGCCT
>DATGGN010000095.1:0-32180 GCA_035308485.1 Rhizomicrobium sp. | reverse complement strand
CATCGCCGGCCGCGCATAACGGCCGGCTTCGGGGGGTGGAGCGGCTTTCTCGACCGGCACGTTCCGGGACAGTCGGCGCACCACCCTCCGCGAATGCGCGATTTTTCGTTCGAAATCGTCATCCGGTCGCCTCGTTGAATTCGGCGTCGTTGTACCGCTTCGAGTTGATTACCAGAGATCTCACCCGGTCCGCCTGATTGGAATTGCGGGACGTGAAATTCCCGAATTGTCGCGGAATGCCCGAGGCGGGAATGACGGGCTTGGGAACGTACGTCCAATTCTCTGCCGTATCACGGACTTCGCCGGCCTGCCCGGTTCGCATGACGAGAGCCGATTCGATACGTTGCGTGCCGCGGAAGGCACCGCCCGACTGTTGGGCAATGCGGCGTTCATCGCAGGTCTCGAGCGCATCCTCTGCGGCGGCTCGCGAAACGCGCCCCCGGGCGGAAGCCGCGGGAACGCGATGACAGGCAAGCCGCACTTCTATGGGTTTGGTGCGTTCGAAAGCGGGAAGTGCATTTCGCGTCCCCGCATTCATTCATGCGTTTCTGCAGCGTCCGGCGCGGGCCGGATTTCAATTTGATCCCATTGGGCTACATTCTGCACGGGCACCCGGCGACCTGCCGCAACTCTTCTGACGCGGAACGCCTCTACCTGTCACCCAATTTAGATCGAATCAGTTGGTGACGCTATTCTTGCGAAATAGTGCCGGTACGCGCATTCAAAATAATGCACAATGTGTTCATTCCCGGGTCGCAAAACAGATTCCCTGCCCGGTTCCGTCAAATTCCCGGCCAAAGACGACTTCATGGTACTGAGAGAAATTGAATATGACCATCTGCGGCGTGGCGTACTCACGATCATCGAGCCTCCTGAGATGGTGTGTTTTATATTTTTTCAAGCTGACTTATCCTGCTGCCTTGACCCGACGGCGAAAGAACTCGACATCCTTTTGGGAGAGGGGAACCAACGCAACCTGTGGTCCGCAGAGCCAACGGGTCCGGGGCAAGTCCTAACGAGGGAAGAGAGCGAGGGCACCGGAACCCGTGTTGCGTCTGCATGGCGGCCATGGCAGCGTCTTCTCGGTCATCGGGAGTGAAAGTGCCAT
The DNA here is from genome assembly GCA_035308485.1 of Rhizomicrobium sp. GTDB lineage: Bacteria > Pseudomonadota > Alphaproteobacteria > Micropepsales > Micropepsaceae > Rhizomicrobium. Next base: position 31,072 of record DATGGN010000095.1, on the reverse strand, counting down.
GGTTTCTACGCTTGGCGTCGCTCGCGCCTGCCTGACGGCACCGATCCTTGCGGCGCTTTTTGCCTGCCCTGCCTCGTATGCTGCGCCCAGGTCCGGCGCCATCGAAACCATCTATTCGTTCACCGGCGGTGCCGATGGTGCGACACCTGCCGTAGGCCTCGCGTCCGGACCCGGCGACGCACTCTATGGCGCGAACTCAAGTACAGTTTTCGAACTGCAGCTTTCCGGCAAGAACAATTGGACGGTCACGCCGATCTACGCGACGCCGGACGGTGCGCCGGCCTCGATCGCGAGCGACGGCGCGTCGCTCTATCTCGCGATGGGTCTGCAATACGGCCAACCCTGCCCGCAGGACGATTATCACTGCGGCGAGATCGTGCAGCTGACGCCCGGCCAGTCGGGCTGGACGCAGACAGTGATCTACCAGTTTGCTGGCGGCCGCGACGGGGTCAACCCCACCGGTCTTGTGATCGCGAAGGACGGCACGATTTACGGGACGACGCAGGCCGGCGGCAATTCCGCGAATTGCGGCGAAAGCAATAACATTCCCGATGGCTGCGGTACGGTCTTCGCGCTGAAACAAAACAAGGCCCGGGTGTGGAGCGAAAAGATCCTGCTCCGCTACAATACCAGGAACGGATCGCAGCCGATGGCCGACCCGTCCCTCGACAGCGCCGGAAATGTGTATGTCACCACCTATCTCGGCGGTGGCTCCAAATCACTCAGCCTTCGTCCGCCTGGCAGCTGCGACGGTTTCGATGGCGAAGGTTCAGTCTCTGAATGGGGCGCGGTGGGCTTCGATGAAATATACCGCCAGGCCTGCGACGACATACAGGCGAGCTTTCTAACCGCGATCCTTTTCAGTCCCGGACTGTCTGCGAACGATGCTGACAGCACGAACACGGCGCTGATCTCCGGCGAGGGCGGCGGCAATCCCGATGATTGCACCGATCTCGGCAATCTCGGCTGCGGCGTGATCGCGCTTCTCACGAGCAAAAAGAAAGGCGCATGGACTTATACATCGCTGCACGATTTCACGGGCGCGCCAAGTGACGGCTCATGGCCGGAAGGCTACATGCTGGCAGTCGGCAAGGACACGATCTACGGCCTCACGCGGCTTGGCGGAACCGGCACGCAGGGTGCCTGCGATCCCGACGGCTGCGGCACGATCTACGAACTCACACATGGCGCCTCGGGCTGGAGCTGGAGTGGCACCGCCTATAATTTCCAGGGCGGCAGCACGGGCTTCTGGCCCGTCCCGCGGTTGACGAACTACAAGGGGAATATCGTGGGCATGACCGGCGACGGCGGCAGCAATTGCGGCGCGTATGGATGCGGTACAATTTACCTGTTCAAGAAATGAAGCCAGCGATTGTCCAGGTCGCGCACCTAGGATTGCGGTTTGTTACGGTCACCGCCTTCCCGCCTATATGATCTCGATGAAACCCCGCCGCGGGTTCCGCCGGAATCGCCCGCACAAGGCGCTGTCGGTGCGCTGGCAATGCGCGCTGATGGGCCTGGCCCGCTCGCGAGTCTATCGAATCCCGAAAGCGGCGAAGGAGAGCAATGCGCTTCCAATGCGGCGAACCGACGAGCTGTACACCGATAGCCCCGTTCTTCGGTTTCAGGCGGATCGCCTTCGAACTGAAGGCCCACCGCAAGGGTGTGCAGCGGCTGATGTGGGCGATGGGCCTGGAAGCGCTGGGACCGAAGCCCTCGACCAGCAACCCTGCGCCGGGACACAAGGTCTATCCGTATTTGCTGCGCAACCTGGCGATCGGGCGTTCAAACCAGGAGTGGGCGACGGACACCCCTATGTGCGCGTCGGTCGCGGCCATCTCTATCTCGTCGCCATCATGGATTGGGCCTCGCGCGCGCTGCTTTCGTAGCGGCTGTCGAACACGATGGGGCCGCCTCACATAATTGTACGGTCGTGAAAGGGATCTTCTATTGACAAGCTTGCAAACGAATCAAATGAAAAAGGTCGTGCCCGGTCCTGAGCAGTGTTGGATATCGGAGTTGCGCAAGAGACTGGCCATTGCAGGAGCACTAGCCTGCCTTGCCTCGAGCGCCAATGCGGCGGTCACCATCTCCAGCGATACGACGACAAACATGGACTGCTCCGCGGGCGTGTGTGCGCCGACGGAGAGCAAAGCCGTTCTGAATGTGACGGACCTCGAAGACCTGCTTGGGTCGGGCGGCGTGCAGGTAACCACGACGGGAGCCGGCGGAGTGCAAGCAAAGGACATAACGGTTGCGGCAGCGATATCCTGGTCGAATCAAAACGGCCTTTCGCTTGATGCACACCGATCAATAACGATTAACCGGCCGATTTCCATCGCAGGCGCAGCCGGCCTGTCACTTGCCACCGCCGGTAGAGGAACTTTGTCCTTCGGGGCGAAGGGCGACGTGACGTTCGCAAGTCTTTCGAGTGTGCTCACGATCAACGGTACGGTGTACACCCTGGAAAACAGCATCAGTGCGCTTGCGAGCGCCATCGCTTCCAATCCGGCCGGCAGCTACGCGCTTGCCAACAGTTACGATGCTTCGCAGGACGGACCGTATTCTGATTCGCCGATCGCGACGCAATTGGTTGGCGTTGTCCAGGGCCTCGGGAACACCATTTCAAACCTTTCTATCAACCGCCCGAATGCAAAGCAGACTGTCGGCCTCTTCACGGAGGTTGCAAGCACGGGTTCGGTTGCCGATCTTCGATTGCACGGACTCAACATCATGGCGACGAAGACTGCTGTTGGCGGCCTCGTCGGCTATAATCAGGGCACGCTGTCGGCAGACGAAGTGCAGGGTTCGATTTCCGCGAAAGGAAGCGGCGGGGGCCTCGTGGGAGACAATCGCGGAACCATTACCGGCTCGGCTGCCAACGTTCGCGTCAAGGGAACTGGAGGTTTGGGAGGGCTCGTGGGAAGCAACGCGGGGACGATCAGCCTTTCGCATGCCAGTGGCGATGTGAACGGCAGCGCAGCAGGCGGATTGGTGGGCGATAATGACAACGGCTCGATTACGCAGAGTTACGCCACGGGGACGGTTGAAGGTGGGAATCCCGGCGGGCTCGTCGGAAAACTGGAAAGCTCAGGAAGCATTTCCGACTCGTATTCGACCGGCGGTGACAACGGGGGCCGGATTCGTGTGCCAATTCGAGTTGACTTCGGGTTTTTCAAATGACTACTGGAATACGGCCACCAGCGGACAATCCGAAGGGACTTGCAGCGGAAACATTTCGGAGATCACCGGCCTGACCACCGAGCAGCTTCAGTCCGGTTTGCCTCCAGGTTTCGACCCAAAAATCTGGGCGGAAAAACCCGAGATCAACAACGGCTTTCCGTATCTTATCAACAATCCACCGCACAAGTAGAATACAGCAATCGAAAGTTCTGAATTGGCTGCCTGGCGTTGCAGGCCATAGCGACCGCTGCCGCGTCCTAGACACGCCTGGAGGCACCGCGTCCTCGCAGAGGGGCGCTTCGTGCTCACTGGTGCGGAATTCGTTCCAGTCGAATCAAAGGATCGGCTGTCATGCTGCGCGCATGCGCAGCATCCCGTGCATCACAAAAAAGAATCGACAGTTCGCCGCCTTTCATCCGGATCATGCAGGGCAATCTCTACGGTACAACCGAACATGGCGGCAACAACAGTTGCGACCGCGGCTGCGGCACTGTGTTCGAGATCACGCCTTGAGCACCGTGCCCGGGGCGCGCGGCCGGTTTCATTCGAACACTTTCATGCAAATCGGGCTTGCGGCGGATGCGACCGCCAAAGAGCGGGGGCTGAATGTCGCGAAGTTGTCAGATTGCCGCTCGCAAGGGACGCCCGGAAATGCCGTCCCGAGAGCTCATCGCAGGATCAGCGCAATGCGGCGTGCTTCTCGGTGCTCGCGAGGGCCCGACCGGGCGTTCGATCGCGCATCTGGGCAAACTCCATCTCGGCGGCCAGCCTGTCGAGGTAGTTGGCAAAGCCTGCGCGCCAGCGGCGCTCGTCCGCGGTTCCGACGTTGTCCCAGCTGCGATACCAGCTCGCCAGTTCTCTGAGTTCCCGGGCCTGTTCCAAAAGCCGCACTCCCACGTCTCCCCGCCAGCATGCGCCGATTCATGATGTGTGACAACATCAAATATATGCCAAACGCATATTTAATGGCCGTGGAACGCCCTGACATGCGGCGTCGGCGGGCCCGGCGCGGGTGAGGGGTAGCCCCGCTCCTGCCCTCGCCCCTTCGCGAGAAACTTTCGTCCGGACACTCCCGAGGCTCGAGTCGAGAGAAAACAGAGAATCCGGAATCACGATTTTCGCGGCGGAAAATTATCCGGGTGCAAAGGCGGAGAGCTGGTTGCCGGCGGGAACGATGACGACGCCGTCGCCTGCGCCGAGCCCGGTCAGCGGCTGCGATACGCCGTTCTCGTCGGGGGCCGGAATGGGCACGCCGACATTGCCCGACCAAGCGAGCCTGCCGTTCCTGTCGTTCAGCACGTACAGATTGCCCGAGGCCGAACCCTCGACCACATAGTCGCCGACCACGATCGGCGCGGTCGACATATGTCCGTCGCCGGCGAAGCTCCAGACGGTCTTTCCCGTCGTCGTGCTGAAACAGCCGAGCGTTCCGCCCGCGAGCGACACGCCGAAATCCCGGCCGCCGCGGGTGAAGAAGGCCGGCGCCGTCTGTCCCTGAAACGTGCCGACGGTCTTGCCGCTGTTGTCGTTCAGGATCGAATTCTGGAGCGACGGGTCGCGCACGAACAGGAGCGATTTGTACCACACGGCCGTGCGTCCGCCGCTGCCCTTGCATCCTTCCCTGTCGTGCCAGATGAGATCGCCGGTCGTCACGGAAAATTTGTAATACTGGCAAGCGTAGGTGACCGACACACCGGTGACGCCAAGGACCGGGGAACTGTGCGCGCCGCCATCGACCTTCGCCGTCCACAGCACGCTTCCGTCGCCGTCGTCGACCTCGTACACGGTGCCGTGTTTGCCGGTCCCGGCGAGATACAGAAACCCGTTCTGGCTCGCCGGCGGCGACGAGAACTCCGTTTCGCCCGGCATCTGCACGCTCCAGTCCGGCGCTCCCGTGCCGGCGGCGAACGCCTGCACCAGGCCGTCGAAGTTGACCACGAAGACCTGGCCGTTCTCGTAGGCCGCGTTCGACCAGTGATGGCTTCCGGCGATCGGTTGCTGCCACGCGACGGCCCCTGTCGCGGCGTCGAGGGCAAAAAGTTCTGTACCGGTGCCGCCGGCGTTCGCGGCCGTGACGAACACGAGCCCGTCGCCGATGAGCGGATAGGAGACCGCGCCCACGCCCAGATTCTGCGTCCACAGCGGTTTCAGCGTGCCGTCGAAATTCGAGAGCGAAACGCGCCCCGAATGGGCGAGGTTGATCTGGTAGGTGATGTCGTCCTGTCCCTCCGCCGCCACGCCAAAGGCCGGCGACAGTACAGAAAGGAACGCGGCGCCAATCGCGCGCATCGGCGGCATCGTCACCCCCATGCCTGTTCGGAGCGTCCCGTATCATGGGGACGGCGACACGGCTATCGGGCGCCGTCCGGTATATGGCAATCGAGACAGTTGCGGAGCGGGAAAAGACTCCGCGCCTCCGCCTTGCCAGGGTGCTTCCGGCCGGAGAAACCTTTTCCGGCCGATCGGGCATTCGCGGCGCTCCCCAAGGCCGAAATCCGCGAAGCCGGTCAACACAAGATCCGTCCGCGCCGGACCGTGTTCGAACATAGGCACGCGGAGGCGCAGAGCCGCGGAAAAAGGCAATCACAACGAGTCAGTGAGACAGCGAGATGCCGGACCTGTGAACCGGAGCAGGACAAATCCGGAAAGAACGGTTGTTTGCGCGCCAGAGGCGCGCGACCGGAATATCCGGAATTGTGCAGATTGCGCCGCGCGACGTATATCTCATGGGCTCACCGGCTCATTGTTCATGGGTCGGCGAGGCCCCGTCAGACCGGGCGGTTACGCCCGCGATCAATCGTTTGCTTCCTGAAGCTTGAACCGCCGGGGCACCGGGACGCCAGGAACGAATATCACCGGGAAGAAGCGATAGCACGGAGACTTATGACGCGGGATAGTCCCGCAACGCATTACTTCATTTTGCCTTGTAAATTTGAATCGTTCCTGGCGCCCGGGTGCCCCGGCGGTTCAACGTGATCAGACCTCCCGGTTCAACCTGTTTCGTTTCGATGCGTCATGGTGTACGCAGGTACGCATTGCCGACGTCGCTCGAGTCGAAAAAATATCCCGCCACCACGCCGCTGTCGTTGATCGCGGTGCAACCGGTCGCGCCGACGCTGTCGGGGGCGTCGATGGTCGTGGTGGTGGTGCCCGCGCGGATGTAGCCGTGATAGGCGCCGCTCGAGTCGTAGTAATTCCCGCACACCATGTTCTGGTCGTTGAGCGCGTAGCCATCGGTCTCGTAACCCGGGACCACCTGGAAGGTCTTTGTCTTGCCGTTGGAAAGCCGAAGGAAGCCGCGCCCGGAATTGCTGTTGTAATTTTTGTACGACGTGCCAGCAACGGCGCCCCGTTTGTTGACGCCGTCCGCATCGGGATTGTTTCCGTGCGGGACGTCAAAGGTCGTGATCGTGCCGTCCGAAGCCCGGACGAACAGGTGCAGGCCGTTGTCGCCGTTCTCGTAGCCGGTGGTAACACCCTTGGCGCTCAGCGCGGTCACCTCGGTGTAGCGCTGCCCGGTCACGCCGAAACTCTTGAACTTTCCCTTCGCATTGACGATGAAGCCGTAATCGTTGCCCGAAGCGGAGTACGATCCCGCAAACGCACCGCTGTCATCGATGCCGGTAATCACGGTGTAGCCCGCGCTTCCCGGCGCGTCATAGACGGTGATCGTGCCGTCGGCGGCACGGATGAAGCCATGCGTGCCACCGGCGTCGCTGAACGAGCCGACAATTACCTGATTGTTGTTCATGCCATGAACATTCGTGCCCGTCGAACCGGTCGGATCGAAGCTCGTGAGCGTCCCGTTGCTGGTGCGCACGAAACCGTGGGTGACGTATCCCGAATCATACCAGGTACCGGCGACGTCGTTCGTCGCATCGATGGCGGCCGGGAACATCTCGGCTGCGCCGTTCACAAGGAATGTCGTGAAGGTCGCGGCCCCGGCCGCATGGCCCATCGCCAGCAGCGAACCGCAGGCCGACGCGAGCAGGATCGCCCGCCCCTTGCTCCGAATCATTGACAGACGCTTCATTGTTTTCCTTGACTCCATCATGACGCTGCAAAACGCCGCGTCGAATAGCGGACATTCGCCCGGTAATTCTTGGCAGCCGGCGACAGTTTCAGCCGGGATTCAGGCCGATCGCGACACGCGGCACCGAAAGTGGCTGTCGCCCTGCGGCCCGACCGCAGGGTCCGGCGCGGCGGCAGAGCCGGTGCCGGGTGCTGCGCCTTCGCGCGGCATGACAGGGCAACGTTGCGGTATCAGACTCCAATCCGTCAGGGTGTCCGCAGATAGGCGTTGCCGACATCCTGCGAGTCGTAAAAGTACCCCGCCGCGACGCCGCTGTCGTTGATGGCCCGGCAGCCCGTCGAACCCGTGCCTCCGGGAGCATCGAAGGTCGTCATGCCGCCGGCCGCCTTGCGGATGTAACCGTGATAGCCGCCGTCGGCGTCGTAGTAGTTCCCGCAAATCATGTTGTGGACATTGAGTCCATAGCCGTCGGTCTCGTAACCGGGAACCACCTGGAACGTCGTGACCGTGCCGTCGGAAAGACGCAGATAACCCTGGCCCGAATTGTTGACTCCGTACTGCCAGGACGTCCCGGCGATGTTGCCGTGCCTGTTGATGCCGGCGACCGCGGGATCGTTTCCGCCGGGTATGTCGAACACGGTAACCACGCCCTTCCTGGACCGTACGAAGGCGCGCAGGCCCTCGTCCCCGCTGTCCCCGCCGGCGGCAACACCCATGCTGTTCAGCGCCGTCACCACCGTGTAGCGCTGGCCGCTCACGCCGAAACTCTTGAACTTGCCTTTCGCGTTGACGACGAAGCCGTAACCATTGCCGTCATCGGCGTAATAGTCCCCGCCGTACACATTGTCATCGTTGATGGCAAAGATTTCCGTGCCGTCGACGGCTCCCGGCGCATCGTAGACCGTGATCGTCCCGTCCGCCGCGCGGATGAAGCCGTGCAGCCCGGCGCCGTCTTCGAACGACCCGACGACCGCCAGGTTGTCGTTCATGCCGTAGACATGGGTCTCGGTCGCACCCGGCGGATCGAAGGTCGTGATCGTCCCGTTTGCGGTGCGCAGGAAGCCGTGGGGGACATAGCCCGAATCGTACCAGCTGCCGGCGACGTCGCCCGCGGCATCGATCGCCCATGGTATGGTCTGGGTGGCGCCGTCCACGACGAATGTGGTGAAGCTCGCCGCACCGGCCGCGTGGCTCATCGCAAGCACGAAACCAACGGCCGATGCGAGCTGAACCGCCCGCCCATTACCCCGAACTGTCGACGGACGTTTCATCGTTCCCCCTTCACTCCTTCACGACGCTTCAAGCGCCCCTGCCCAATACTGGACATCTGCCGGGACATTCTTGGCGGGTGGCGACGATTTCGGCTAAGAATCGGGCCGATGGCGACAGGGGCGCAAGACGCGCCCCGACATCGACAGGTGTTCGCCCTGGTGTCCCGATTCTGAAATTCGCATGATCCCGATATCCGTTGCCGGGCGAATTTCAGAATCGAAGGGACACTGGCAATTCATTGATTCCGGGGTCGTTTTGGTTTCGAAGTTCGCTTGGAGACCGATATCGAGAGATGAAGCGAACTTCGAAATCACGACACCGGGGGAAACGCGTGTCCGAATCCGCGCCTGAAAAGCCCGACATGCCGCCCGGCGCCGTACTGAATTTCTCCTCCGCCACGCTGCCCGATCGCGATCGCATCCCGATCTTCCGCGAATTTCTGGGCCGCAAGCTGATGCGGGTCGAGATCGAGCCGCTCGCGGGCCACGCCTTCGAGGCGGATGTGGCCGTGAGGAAATGGCCCGGCCTCGATTTCATTTCGGCCCGGCGCTCGCCCTTGAAGGTCGGCCGGACGAAGGGGCTGCTGTCCGACGGCGACGACCGTCTCGTCTTCCAGTTCGACGATTTTCCTTCCGTCATCTCCCATGCGCGGGGCGAAGTCGCGCTCGACGCCGGCGACGCGATTCTCACCTCGAACGGCGACGCTGTGTACAGAACCTTCCCGTCATCGGGCGTGCTCGCATCGCTGTTCCTGCACCGGAGCGCGCTCGGACCGCTGCTGCGCGACGGCGAATCCGGGATCGGCCGCGCCATCCCTGCACAGACGCCGGTCCTGCGGCTGATCCGCAGCGTTCTCACGACGCTGAAGGAAGAAGCCGCCCTCGCCACGCCCGAGCTTCAGGCGCTGACCGTCAACTATGTGTACGATCTCGTCGCGCTCGCGATCGGGGCAACCCGCGACGCGGCGGAGCTGGCGAAGGGCCGCGGCGTCCGCGCGGCGCAACTCCGGTCCATCAAGGCGTATTGCGAGCGGCATGTTTCGCGCGGCGATCTCTCGCCCGATGCGCTGGCGCCGCGCTTCGGCATGAGCGCGCGGAGCATTCAGCGGCTCTTCGAGACCGAGGGCATCACCTTCACCGAATTCCTGCGCGAGCTGCGGCTCAAGCGCGTGCATCGCATGCTCTCGAGCCCGCGCTTCGACGCCATGACCGTGACCGACATCGCGTTCGCCTGCGGTTTCGGCGAGCTGTCGCATTTCAACCGGCATTTCCGCGCCCGTTTCGGCGCAAGCCCGCGGGATGTGCGGAAAGCGCGGCGACAGTGAGAGACCTGGAAATCAATTGTCATTCCTGCGTAAAGCGCAGGCCCGCCCGGGGAAAATTTGCATGGCGCTTAAGTGCCCGCTGGAACATCACAATTTCCGATTCTCTGCTTTCCTCGACTCGGGTTTGGGACTGTCTGGACAAAAGGTTCACGCGGAGGCGCAGAAAACCCCTCATCCGGCTCGCCCCGCACGTGACGCGGGGCGAGCCACCTTCTCCCGCAAGGGGAGAAGGGGCCAACCGGCGAGGCTTGTACAATCATAACGACTCAGTCCCGAGCGCGAGTTACGAAACTATTTCCCTCTCCCCTTGCGGGAGAGGGTGCGCCGGCCCGGATCTAATCCGGGGCGGCGCGGGTGAGGGGTAACTCCGCGTCTCCGCGTGCCCATTCCTTTGGACGCCGTCGACGATGCTTGCCGACTCCAGCATCAGTTTGTAGATGACCCCGCGCCGTTGGCGCCCGCTGCCCGGCTTCAGTTCCGCGTTGCACGCCTTTATTCTCGGACGCCCCCAAACAGTTGTGCGGTCAGGCGCATTTCGACTGGCTGGCCGTCGCGCGTCGCAGGATTGTACACCCGCCGCGAAACGCATTCGACGGCGTCCCTGTCGATCGCCGCATCGCCGCTCGTTCCCGCCACGCTCGCATTCTTCACCGAACCGTCGGGCTCGACATCCAAGGCCACCAGCGCGCCGTGATGCGCATCGCCGTGCCAGCGTTCGCAATCGCCGACGCTGGAGCGGTATTTCTGGACCGGCATCATCACGAATTTCGTCCCCTGCGGCGCGTCGGACGGCTTCGGCCGGCGGCCGACGGTGAGCGTGTACTGCCACGCCCAGGTCAGATCGATCGGCGCCCCGTCGCGCATCGCCGGCGCATAGATGAAGCTCGAGACACAGTCGCGCACCCCGTCATCCACCAGCCTGCTGCCGCTAGACTGCGCCACGGCAGCGTTGGTCACGCGGCCCTGCGCCGTCACCGTGAACGTCACGACGGTCGGCCCCGTCGGATGTTCGTAGACGGTCGAATGCGGAAACCGGCACGGGTGGGGAGCCGAGAGGCGCGGCGGCACCACGCTTGGCGGCAACGGCGGCAGAAAAGATTCCATCGGCAGGGCGGGCGGCGGACCGGCTGGCGGCGTGGCCGGCGCCGTGCCGTCGGCGGGAGTGGTTGCGGGCGCGGCCGCCGGTTGCGCGGACTGCGCGTGAGCCGCAGCGGCGATCAGGAAAAGAAGAGAGATGGAATAGAGCGAGCGCGCGGCTGTGCGGATTGCCGGTCGTGTGTGCATCTTGGCCCCCTTCGAATGCGCCTCGAAGCTAACACGAACAACTCGGCCGCGTCACCCATACAGTTGGCCCGCCCTGATCCTTCGACTGAAAAGCGGCGCACCGGGCTCAGACTTCGGAGCGTCCGGACAAACGATTCACGCGGAGACGCGGAGGCGCGGAAAAACCCCTCATCCGGCTCGCCCCGCACGTGATGCGGGGCTCGCCACCTTCTCCCGCAAGGGGAGAAGGGGTCCAACCGGATAATTATGTACAATAACGGCTCTGCTCTGTACGCAAGGTAGGAAACTATTTCCCTCTCCCCTTGCGGGAGAGGGTGCGCCGGCCCGGATCTAATCCGGGGCGGCGCGGGTGAGGGGTAACTCCGCGTCTCCGCGTGCCTATTCTTTCTATGCGTCAGCGACCATGCTTGCGGCAAACGTTCAAGTTACGGCGTCAGTTTGTAGATGACCCCGGCGCCGTCGGCGCCGCCGTCGATCGTCGTTCCGTACAGTTTTCCGCGCTTCAGCACGAGGTTGCTGATCGAGTAGAGGCCGTCGCTGCCGCCGGTGAAGGTGTAGAGCAACGTGTACGTCCAGCTGCCGCCCGAGGGACTCAACGCGTAGATCGTTCCCGCGCCGTTGGCGCCGTCGCAATGCGTGGTGCCGTAAATATTGCCCGCTCCGTCGAGCACGAGATCGCGGAAGGTTCCCGAGATGCCCCATCCGGGCTGGCTGGCGAGCACCGAGAAGTTCCAGCTGCCGCCGGAAGGCGCCAGCTCGAAGACCGTTCCGCCGCCATTCGCGCCGCCGTCGGTTGCGGCGCCATAGAGATTGCCCGCCGCGTCCGCGACGAGGCCGGCGTAGGGCGTGGCCCCGTCGTCCAGGTTCTGGAAGCTGTGCAGAATGGTTTCGGTCCACGGCGATCCGGGCGTGAGCTGGAACACCGTTCCGTATCCGTAGGCGCCGCCGGCCGACGTCGTCCCGTAAAGGTTGCCCGCGGCGTCCAGAGTCACGCGGGCGACGGGCGCGGCGCCATCCGGCCCCGCGCCGAAGCTGTACAGGACCTTCTCGGTCCACGAGCCTTTGCGGCCGGCGGGGGGAACGAGCTCGAACACCGTGCCGTTTCCGGACGTTCCTCCCGCGGTGGTGGTGCCGTAGAGATTTCCGGCCGGGTCCATCACCAGTCCCGCCTGCGGGTCGGCACCGTCGGTGCCGCCGCCAAAACTGTACAGAACTGCCTCCTGCGATCCCTTGACGCGGTACACGGTCCCCTGCCCGGACGCGCCTCCCGCGGTTGTCGTGCCGTAGAGCGCACCGCTCGCGTCCGCGATCACGCCTCCGTTGGGCGTCGCGCCGTCCGTACCGCCGTTGAAGGTGTGGAGAACGACCAGGCTGCCATTCCCCCTTGCCTTGAACACCACGCCGAGCCCGGCGCTGCCGCCGGAACTGGCAGTGCCGAACAGCATCCCCTTGGAATCCATCATGAGTCCGTCGACGGGATTGCCGCCGTCGCTGCCGCCGGTGAAATTGTGAACGACGCTGAGCGTCTGCGCCTGCGCACAGGGAGCCGTCGCCGCGCCCGCTACGATTGCAGAAACAAACGCGAGCAGATGTCGGTCGATGGCCCGCCGCGATTCCCGTTGCATGATTGTTCGCTCCCGTTCCCGCTGGTCTCCGTCATGAAGCCCGGCACTGCCCGCCATTCGCATCCCACAGCGGATCGGCCGGATCGTACCACAGTTTCGCGGTTGGCGTCCAAGTTGGGCCGAACGCGCTAAAGAAAATGCGCCGATGCCGCTCAAATTTGCCGGGCATTGTATTTTCCTGTCGAGCGCCGCCCGACTCCGCGCGGGCGGGCTGCCTTGCAACCCGGTCCACGACCGATCGGCCCGCCGACCCCCGCCCGCAATTCCGGAGCAGCCGCTATTTCCTGCAGGTGATTCGCGTCTTGACGGAAGTGAGGACATTGCTCGCCGACGCGAGTCTGCGTTCAAAGCAATTGCCGGTACCGTCACTCGTCGCATAGTGCGCCGCGCTCGCTATGCCCTGCGCGGTCTTCGTATCGATGCTGTCCTCGAGGCGGGATTTTGTCGTACTGCCATTGGCCGACGTCTTCACATCCTGCAGGAACCCCTGCGCGATGGTGGTGCCCGCTCGCTGGTCGTAATCCACGCCGAGCGGATAGCTGTATCTGGCGACCCCGGTGACGTTGCCACCCGATGCTTCGAGCAACGTCGTCACGTCCGTGTCGGTAAGCTGCCGGATATTCTGTACGTACTCCGTATTCGAGATGTGGAATGTCTGGCGGTTGGTGAAATGGCCGTGCTGGGTGACCGTGTATTGTTCGGTTCCCGCCGACGTGACCACCGTACCGGAAATGACGAAGTCTCGAAGCAACGACGTGTCGACCTTGCCCGAGATGACGCCGTTCTTCGACTTGATGGTGTTCCTCACCACCGGCGAAGGCTCGCCGGTCAGCGTGTTCTGGGTAATGCTACCCGTCACCTGGTTGCCGCCGTGGTCGAGATAGAGCATCAGCGCGCCTGTCACCGAGAAATAGCTGTCGGCGCCGTAGACCGAGAGCGCGACCTGATGGGCAATCGCACCGTTCGACAGCACGCCTGCAAACGGCGTCAGCGGCACGCGGAATGGCCTGAAATCCAGCGTCTGTACGCCTGGGATCGGCGCCCAGAGGCGGGGATTGATGCCACCGGTGAAAATCCACGGGTAGACCGGCGCCACGCCGGCCGGCGCACCGTCCACCGTGATCTCGCCTTCGCGCAGCGCGCCGCCGCCGCAGCTTTGCAGTTCACCCGAAAGATTGTCCGGCACGCAAGTGTACCAGAACTCGTCGTTCGACTGGCCCTGAAGGTACACGTCGAGGTTGGCCGCCGCGATGTTGGTCGGCAGCGTCTGGTCGATCGCGATCGTGTCGGTGCCGGTGTTGAGTCCTACCGTGCCGCCACCGTCCGCTGCGAGCGGAACGATCACGTCCGGGACCACCGGCGCCGCCTGGCCGTTCGGCACCGGATAGAACAGGAGCTTCGCGCTCGTCGTGATGATGCTCGTATCCTGTTGGTTGGTGTAATTGGCGATGAGCACGAAGCCGGTGTTGGCGCCCTCGAGCAGCGTTGTGTAATCCGTCACGTCGCGCTCGAAATGCCAGGACGGTCCGAGGCTCGGCGTCGGCTCGGCCGTCGTGCCGAACCACAGCGGCACGCCGCCGATCCAGATGGTGCCGCTGCGATCGTACTGAACGCCTGCGTCGAGCGAAATGTCGACGCTCAGGATGATCGTGGAATAGGGGCCGGGGCAGTTGGCCGGGGGCTGATAAAGAAAATAGACGTTGTTCGCGCCGAATTTCGCCTTCTTGTAAAGACTCACTTCGCAGGGCGTTTCATTCGGATGAGAGACCGGCGGCTCGATGACCGCCACATTGCCCGATCCCTTTTTGAACGGGACGTGCCCGTTGAACGCCATATGTCCGAGCGGCATGGCGAAGGCGGCATTGGCGGCAAAAGCAGCAAGAGCGCCGGCAATGAGCGCAGCACGAAATGTCATGGTCCCCATCCTCGTTCGCATGCGACCCGACCGTCGCGGAGACGCGAATTTGACCAAAGGCGGATGGCGCCGTCAATTCAAGGGCGGCGATTGTGAACGCTCGACGAAACGTCTTCGCCACAGATAGAAGAACATCAGGGCGATCAGCGGAAACTCGAAAAAACTCGCTTCGACGCCGAGAGCACCGCCGGAGATCCAGGCCGGCCCCTGGAAGGACACGTTCAACAGGTGATGGACAGGTTCGATGCTGCCGTTCGGCGTTCCGATCACGAACAGCTGCATGAAATCGAACGCGGCGTGATACCCCGCGGCCAGCCAGAGCGTGCCCGTGCGGCGCACGCTGTAGCAAAGCCAGAGGCCAACCGACACCAGCAGGATCAGATCCTGGGCATTTTCGCCCTGCTTGAAGAAATAATGATCCGCGCCGAACCACAGCGCGATGATCGCCGCGGCCGGCCAGAATCCGACACTTCGCCACAACGTCTGCAGGAGATAACCGCGAAACAGATACTCCTCGGCGATACCGACAAGGATGTTCGAGCCGAACCATGCGAGCGTCGCCCACAAAAGAGTCGTACCGTGCAACGCGAGGCCGTGGATCGTCATGCCGCCGAACGCGAGCATGGCGAGCGCGACCGCACCAACGTTGACCACGCCGATCGCAAATCCTTCCCGGAAGCGTTTGCCGAAAGCATCGCCGACGGGAAGGCCGTACGAGTCGACCCTTCGGCCTTCGTACAGCGCAAATCCCCAGGTCAGGAGAAGAGCGGTAAGAAGATTGACCGTCTCGTAGAATGCGTCGCGGCCGGGCGAGAGACCGGTCAGGCCGAGAGAGACGGCTGTACGCTGAAGCACCGGGCCCACGAGCCAGTCGGCCGAGAGCAACCAAAAAGCAAGAACCGCGTAGAGAAGCGCGCGAAAAATCGGGCGCAGCTTTCCGTCGGAGCCGCGAAACACGTCTGAAATCTTTGTCATCATGGCGCCTCGACCATGCCGATCTCGTTTGGCCACGTGCAGAGGCGCGAACGTTCTTCTATTCTGCCGCGGTTCTCCACTCGCGCGAAGGACCGCCAGGAACAAATGCCGTCCCGTCTGTTTCGACCCGCTGCCGGGTCCTGGCGGCTGCCGACCGGCGATCTCCATTGGTGGCAGAGCACCGCGCTCGCACTGTGCGCGGCCGCAATCAGCTTCCTGCTGCATTGGGAGGCGGAGCCCTTTTTCCAGCCGGATCGCGGGCTTATCCTTTTCATTCCCGCGATCGTGCTCGTCACGCTGATCGCGGGACCGCGCTATGGAATCGTGACGGCCGCGCTCTCCGGCGTTGCCATGTGGTACGTAACCCTGCCACCCGTGAATGACTTCTCGTTGTCGCATGCTGATTCGATCAGCCTCTGCACTTACGTATTCAGCAGCGCGTTTGTCATTCTCCTGGTGTATTGGCTGCGCGAAAGCCGGGCGCAAGAGCGGTTGCTCCGCAACGAGCTGCAACACCGCACGAAAAATCTGTTCGCGCTGGTTCACGGACTTGCGCAACAGACGCTTCGCGGGGACTCACCGATGGAACTGGCCCGAGACGCTTTTCTGGCGAGGCTTTCGGCGCTCGGCCGCGCCAACGAAACGATGGGCGAATCCGGTCTCGACCGCGTCGATCTCGATTTCCTGGTGCGGTCGGTGCTCAAATCCTTCTCCGACCGCTTCGCGTGCCGCGGTACAGAAGCGCAGGTGAATGCGCAGACCGCGCGAAACCTTTCGCTCGCGTTGCACGAACTGGCCACCAATTCGGCGAAATACGGTGCGCTTACATCGCCGCGCGGAAAGGTAGAGGTGGTGTGGGAGCCGGCGGGTTCGGCCGGTTATCTGACGTTCGTCTGGCTCGAGACGGGCGGGCCCCAGGTGTCGCCGCCGACGCGCACGGGGTTCGGATCGAAACTCCTGAAGTCTCTATTCAACAGTGGCGAAGTCGAGTTCGCCCGCGACGGGCTCGTTTATCGCGTGGAAATCCCGCTCGCCGCGTGATCTATACCGTACCTGGTGTCGTGGTCTCGAAGTTGGCAATCATGCGAATTTCGGAACCGGACACTCGCGTGAGCGCGATCGATGATGAAACAGTTCGTCGACACCTTTGTCACGATGTTCGTGGTGCTCGACCCGGTCGGGTCGATTCCGATCTTCCTGATCGCAACCGCCGGGCTGTCCGCGGCCGACCGGAAGAAGGTTGCCTTCACCGCCACGCTGGTGGCCCTGATCGTGCTCATGGTGTTCCTCTGGGGCGCGCAATATGTGTTCGACGAGATGCACATCGGCGTACCGGCGTTCCGCATCGCGGGTGGCGCCATCCTCTTCATCTTCGCTGTACAGATGATCCTCGGCGGACAGCACCAGGGCGGTGCCCCCGAGCCGGCTCGAACGCCGCTCGAGATTGCGGTGTTCCCGGTCGCCATGCCGGCTATTGCCGGGCCGGGCGCGCTGGTGGCCGTCGTCCTCCTTACCGATAACAGCCGC
The DNA here is from genome assembly GCA_035308485.1 of Rhizomicrobium sp. Classification (GTDB taxonomy): domain Bacteria; phylum Pseudomonadota; class Alphaproteobacteria; order Micropepsales; family Micropepsaceae; genus Rhizomicrobium. The sequence goes on along the minus strand of DATGGN010000095.1, from coordinate 13,934 downwards.
TATACGCTCGGCCAGGAGGCAATCACCGCCATCATCACCACGATCGTGGTCGCGTGCGTGCTGGTGGCGCTCCTGCTCGCGGGCACCATCCGGCGCCGGCTCGGCGCAGCGGGAATTATGATGATGACGCAGATCATGGGGCTCATTCTCGCGGCCTTCGCGGTCCAGCAGATGCTGGACGGCCTGACCGAGACGGTCGGGCACGCGATGCATTGACGGGACGTACGAAAAAACTTCATTCAATCTTTAATATTCCATTCCAGGTGTCTGCCGTCAGACAGCGCCTGTAGTATGGCATCCTGCATTCGCCAAAGCGCGCATCTGCTATTCGAAATCGGCGGGCCCGAATCGACGAAACACGTCGAGAGCACAGCGCCTGCAATGACATCCGGGGCGTGTACGTTCGATGGCGCGCATATTGGGACCGGTTTCCGTCTGTCTTTTTCTGCAATGCGCGGCCGCGTGGGCCTATCCGGATCTGGACTGGAAGCTCTATGACGGGCTTGACGGCACCGGCAAGAAAAATCTGTGCTTTTACGAGGAACGTTCGATCGTCCATATGCACGGGCATATTGTACATGTGTGGACGAAGTGCGTGTCGCGGAGCGCGCTCGACGCCGCCGGAGCGAACCATTTGAAGGCTCCGTATTCGCAGGCCGTCGCCGAGATGTCTGTCAGCCGCCGGACCTACGGATACGCGCTGCCGATTCTGTCTGCCGAGACGCTGGACAAGAAGCATGTTATCGCGGCGATCCGCTATGAGGCCGTCGCCGATGTCGCGGGCCTGGCTCCGGAAAGCACGATGCTTCATGAAATCGACTGCCGGGGCCACCGTGTGCGGTTGATCAGCGGTACAACGGGTACCCGCTCTCTACCGCCGTCCGGTTGGACGAAAATGCCGGCCGGTGGACCCGACGCCCGCCTCCGCCGCCTGCTATGCCCATGAAACGGCGCCGACCAACGCGGGTGGGGGCATCGGCGGTATACCAGTATGTTGGTGTCGAGCGTAATGCGTTCACCGCTCATGCAGTTCGTCGCGCGTCCAGCGCCGTGCACCCTTCGAATTTCCCGGGCGCGCGCGGGCGGCCTTCAGGAACGCTTCCAGCGCCGCCTGGCGTTCGCCGGTCAACTTTCGACGCGAGCGTTTTGCCGTCGGCGCAATTTCGACTGCCGGCCTGCCGTTGCGAAGCACGAGCACGCGTTCGCCGGTTTCCTCGACCTCGCGAACGAGTTTCGAGAACTGCTGGTTGGCTTCGCGCAACGTAACCTGCTTCATGAACCGGTATGTAGCACCGCGTAACACTCAGGCAATGGGAATCACGCAGAGGCGCGAAGCCACCGAGGCTCCGTGTCTCTGCGTGAACTTAACCTGCGGGCGGGAGGTCCGCAGTTCCGGAAGGTGCATCCAGAACGCGCGCGAGCGGGCGCGCAAGAATCGCCGCGAGCACAGCGCCGGTTGCGGCGATGCCGGCGTGCAGCGCCCAGAACGTCACGGGCGTCATCTGTTCATAAAAGCCGCCCAGCCGCCCGATGGTGATGTTGGAGAGAAAGAGGGTGAGGAACGCCACGCCCATCATGGTGGATTTGATCGGCGGCGGCGCCGCGCGCGAGACCAGCGCGAGAAGCGGCGGCCAGTAGTAGAGAAACGCGATCCCGAGCAGCACATCGTACAGAATTGGAAAAATCGCCGGCACGCGGACGAACGTGACGCTGCCGATCACGAGCAGGGCGTTCGCCATGCTCGCTATCGCGGCGCCCGTCGCGATCTTCGCGATTTCACCCGGTTCGCCCCCGCGCCCGCTCTGCCATTTCCACAGCGCAATCAGCGGCGCGACCGAAACGATGCTGACCAGCGGATCGATGGAGTTGAACCATGCCACCGGCACGCGCCAGCCCAAGAGCGAAAGATCGACATGGGCATTGATCCAGACGAGCCCGATGTTGGAATTCTGGTAATAGGCGATCGACTGGAAAATCGTGAGCGCCATCACCGCGATGAGCGCGAGGACCACGCGCCAGGCGTGGGCATCGAGCTTCGCCCCGTTTCCCGCGCGGTTGGCGGCCGGCGTTGCCTCCGAAAGCGTGCGATAGCCGGCAATGTACGTAACGAGCCCCAGCAGCATCAGCGCACCGCTGAGCGCAAAACCGGCGTGCCAGCCCCAGATCTGGGCGAGCAGCCCGCACAACAGCGGACCCACGGTGGCGCCGACATTGATGCCCATCGAGTAGATGGAAAAGCCCCGGGTGCGGCCGGTCGAATCGTCCGGCGCGTAGAGCTGGCCGACCTGTACGGAAATGTTCCCCTTCAGGAGTCCGCAGCCGATAATGAGGAGCGCGAGCGCAATCAGGAACGACTGGTCGAAGGCCATGGAGATCTGGCCGGCGCTCATCAGGACCGCGCCCGCCATCACGGCGCGGCGGCGCCCGATGAAGCGGTCGGCGACCCAGCCGCCGAACACCGGTGTGAAATAGACGAAGCCGGTGTAGAGACCGTACACCTGCGAAGCGAGCGCGAGTGTGCTCATCTTGCCGAATATCGCTTCGACGACTGCGCGGAAGGCCTGGAAGCCCGCGACGTGTTCGACGCGCCCGGGCAGAAACAGCGCCTGGCTCATATAGAGCACGAGCAGCGCCGTCATGCCGTAATAGGAGAAGCGCTCCCAGGCTTCGGTGAAGGAGAGGTAGGCGAGTCCGATCGGCTCGCCGAAGAAGTTGCGCGCGCGTGGCACCCGCAATTCTCCTGCTTCTGCTTCTTGAATGGTGCTCACGCGTTCGCCCTGCCCTGATCGTCCGGGCCAGAAGGCGCGACTTCGCGGACGAACGCAACGGATTTCGTTGAGCCCGGCGGCGCGCCGGGAGGTGTTCGTCGGCCGGCAAATGTGCAATATTGGATGGTCCAGTTTGAAACAAGACGCTCAAAATCACGCCCGCGGTGGCCGCAAATGTGACTCCCAAACTTTGGGAAATGTCTGATATGGTGAAAGTGCTAGAGGACTGGGAGAACGAACAATGAGAAATCGTCCTTTATATTCCGCAGCGATCTTGCTTGCGGCAACCGGCACATGCGTTGCCGCCGCCACGTCGCACAAACTTGTCAGGACTTACCTCGATTCGGGGAACCCCGGCACGGCGATGGTGGACGGATTGAACCTCGTTACTGCGACCGCGGTTGTGTGTCCTAAGGACGATTCCACTTGTACGCTCGCTCTCAGCGCAATGGATCAGGTATGCGGCGGCGGAATCGGAACACCATTTCAGATCATTGTGACTGTCGATGGTACGCAGGTAGATGCAGGAGAGTGGGTAGCGAACAACGCCCCCTCTGAAAGTAGCAACTGCGGTGGTGGGAGTTGGGCCGACAATTACGCCGTCAGCACGGGAAAGCATCAGGTTGAACTTTACACCGATTGGAGCGTGGGAACCGGGGGGCTGACGCAAGGGCAATGGTCTATCAACTACGCCGTAACAACCCCCTAGCGGGTCAAACTGGACCACTACCGAGTATCCCCGCCAGCGGACGCAAAATGTCCGGCAGTTTTTTAGCATGTGCCGCGTACATGGCGATCGTCCTGCCTGGCGTCGCGCCCGCAGCAGCGGACTCGCCGCCGCCCATCGGCAGAATCGATTCCCGCGCGATCTGGATCGAACCGCATGGGGTCGACACGGGCCAGTGCGACAGCACCGATGATGCTCTTCAGCGTCAGCTGACCTGCGTCCTTGGCAAGATGCAGCAGGCGCATGCCTCGCCGGAGGCGCTGGCCTTCACGCGCTGGTATGCGGCGACGAGCCAGGACATCGGGTACGTCTCCAAAATCCGCAACTACGGCCCGGTTTCCCTCGCCACGGTCGAACTCCCGCTTCGCCGCAGGACGAACGCCCATACCGACAGCGCATTCGAACTCGTCAACGGCACGCCCAATCCTGTACATGGCGATACCGGCTGCTCGGAAAACGATGCGTCGCTCCTGGCCAGCAGGGATTTTCAGCGACTGAAGGAGGGCCGTCCCAATCTCACAACCTGGGAAGGAACGGATTTCGTCAGCGCCGCGATGTTGCCCGGCGGCGTACAGCGGTTCGTCTTCTCCTGCCCCCTCGGCGAGTATCACGCCGCCGCGGGCCAGTGGCTCGCCTGGTTCGCGCTGGATTTCGATGCGGGCGGACATTTCCTCGGACATCGGCTGTTGAAGATTTCTGCCGCCGGCCAATAGCAACACAGGGACAGGATATCGTGTCCCCACGCGCGTCGCAAATCGTGCACACTGATCCCATGGGACACGATATCCTGTCCCGTGTCATTCACCTACGCTTCGAACGACCGACGATTTTCTGTAACGTTTCGCCGAAGCGATGAATCTCGTCCAGCGTGTTGTAGTGGACGAGCGATGCGCGCACGCAGCCGCGATCCATCGCGAGGCCGAGACGGCCCATGAGGCGGGGCGCGTACATGTGGCCGTCGCGGATGCCGAACTGCGCTTCGGACGCCCGCTCCACGACTTCCGCCGGATGCACGTCGCCGAGATTGAAACAGAACGTCGGCACCCGCAGTCCGACGTCCGTCGGGTCGCTCACGCCGTACACCGTGGCATCGACCCCGGCCAGCACGTCCAGAAGCGCGCGCGACAGAATCTGCTCCCAGCAACGGATCGCCGACATCGCCGTCTCGATGGCGCCGCGCAGGGTCCGATTGTGCGCCCCGAGGTCGCGGCCCAGCGCTTCGAAATAGTCGATCGCGGCGCCCATGCCGGCGACGTTTTCGAATATGAAGGTGCCCGCCTCGATTTTGTACGGCGGTTCGTCCGGAATGAACTCTTCGCGGAAGGTCGGAAGCGCCACAAGCTTCTCGCGCCTGCCCCACAGAAACCCCATATGCGGCGCGAACGCCTTGTAGCCAGAACACACCAGGTAGTCGCAGTCCCACGCCTCGACGTCGATGAGCGCATGCGGACCGTAATGCACGCAGTCGAGAAACATCTCGGCGCCGACGCGGTGAGCCGCGTGGGCGACGGCAGCAATGTCCACGAGCGATCCGAGCGCGTGCGACACGGCCGTGCAGGCCACGAGCTTGGTTTTTTCCGACAGCAGGGGAAGCAGATCCTCGACGTGAAGCCGTCCGTCGTCGCGCATCTTCCACCAGACGAACTCCGCCCCCATGCGTTTCAGTGCCAGCCAGGTCGCGACATTGGCGTCGTGATCGAGATCGGTCAGGACAAATTCGTTGCGGTCCGGAGCAATCGTCTGGCCGATGGCGAGGCTCAAAAGGCGAATGAACGAGGTCGCGTTCATCCCGAAGCACACTTCCGACGGATCCGGCGCATTCAGCCAGGCAGCGACCTTTTCGCGCCCGCTCGCGATGACGCGATCGACTTCGCGGCTCTTCGCGTAGCGGCCGCCGCGCTGTACATTTACGTCGAGAAGATGGTGGGCGACCGCGTCCAGGACATTCTGCGGCAGTTGCGCGCCGGCAGCGTTGTCGAAATAGACGAACGGCGCGGCGCGGCCGAGCGCCGGAAATTTAGCCCTTACGGCGTCGACAGGAAATTGAGCGGTCACGGATATATCCTTCTCCGACGCGTACGGTGATCAATAGCTGATCGAGGGATTGTCGCCGGGGCAGATCACACCCACCACATCGAGACCGTCCGCAGATGTACACTGGACGGAATGGGCGAGCTTGCGCGGCAGGAAGAGCACGTCGCCCGGGCCGATGGTCGTCTGCGCCGTTTCCGTCCACACCACGCCCGCGCCGTTCAGGAAGATCAGCGCTTCCTCGTAGAGATGGCGGTGCGGCGCGGCCTTCGAGCGGGGAATGTGCCCGGTGAACTGAGTCAGTTCGCTCGAGCCGTGTTCGCGGTTCACCAGAATCTGGAAGTAGCGCTCGCCCATCGCGCGGCGGCGGGCGGGATCGATCCGGGCCATCCGGTGCGGAATCGTTTCGTCGAAATCGGCCGGCATTTCGTCCGGAAAGGAGAGGTCTTCCACGCCGGGTCGATGGGAGATGAAGAGCCTGATCCTGCCCGAGTCGGCGTTGTACACGCGGAAAGCCTCGCCCGGACGTACATAAAATCCGGAGCAGGGAGCGAAGGCGAAGCGCCGGCCGGAAATCTCCATCTCGCCCCGCCCTTCGGTCACGAAGAGGACGGTTTCGCAGCCGCCCGCACCGATCACCGGCGAGACTCCCTCACCGATTTCGGCATAGAATTGCGCCTGGTACAGCGCGCCGCGCGCCGGGGTGATGACGGGACAATATGCCAGTGTCCCGCGGCGCGTGAGCCCGGCACGCGACGTTGAAAACAGGTAGCAGGCGCCGTCGAGCCGCACCATCGCGTCCGTGCCATGGGGCACGGCGCTGACGGCTTTATTCGCGGCGCTGTCGGGATCGTCGGGAAGCATCGCACCCGGCAGGTCGTTGTGCGTGCCGTCGCAGAACGGCCGCGTGCCCGTGTGTTTGCAGCCGCAGAAGATGACGTCTTCGTCCCGCGTGGCTTCGAAGAGAACCGGCGAGAAACCGGTCCCGGCATGCGAGCCGTCGCAGAACGGCTGATTGGCCGATCGTCCGCAGGCGCACCAGAAATAGCGCTGCCCCGCTTTCACCTCGAAATAGAAGCCTTTGGGCCGCGCGATCCTGGGCTTTTCCACGGGCATTTTCACCGGTGTCTCGAAAGGCTTAGCGCAGAGGTCGCGCGGTGGACGCGGAAAGGAAGAAATTTTTCTGAGTCCCTCCCGTGCCAAATCCTTTTTTCCTTCCGGCATCAGACCGGCTTGCCTTCGCTGTTGGCCCAGGCGGCCATCAGCGTGTTCGACGGCAGGGTCTTGTCGACGAGCTTGCGCGCGGTTTCGATGCCGGCCACCGGAAGCCCCGCGGGATCGAGCCTGCCGATCTGTACGAGGACCGAGGCCTGATCCCAATAGATGTGCTCATTGTACAATTTGTCGCCGTCGAACGAGACGATGGCCACCAGCGGAATCTCGACGTATCTGCCGGTCGGAGGAATGCCCGGCAGCATCCAGTCGATCTCGCGCGTATGGGTGAAGCAGAACAGCATCTCGTCCACCACCCGGTCCTTGCCCACCGTCCGCGAGATCGGGACCAGTTTCGTGTCTTCGGGATTCGCGTTCACGAAATGGTGCGTGTAGAAGCGCTTCAGCTGATCGTGGCCGACGCCGCCCGTCATCGTCGGAATGTGATTGACGTAAGGCTCTGGCACCATGGTTGCCATGGTCGCGTCCACGTCGCGTTCGCCGAATTCGTGCCGGCAGTGCGTTTCCCACAGGGCAGCCAGATCCGTGGTCTCGTGTCCTTGGGCCATTGTCCGCTCGCTCTTGCTTTCGCCTTACAACCTCACCCTTCGACAAGCTCAGGGTGAGGTTCTCTCTTCTTGGGTCCTCATCCTGAGCCTGTCGAAGGATGAGGGTTGCAGGGCATGGTATCATACGCAACCGCTGTCATGGATCCGGAGAAGACAATGGCCAACGTTCTGATCACCGGCACGAATCGCGGCATCGGGCTCGCCTTGACGAGGCTCTACGCAGAAGCCGGCGACACGGTTTTCGCCTTCTGCCGCACCCCGCAATCCGCCGACAGGCTGAATGAACTGGCCCGGCACAGCGGCGGAGGCGTGCGCGTTCATGCGATGGACGTAGGCGACGAGACGTCGATCAAGACGGCCGCCGGGGCCGTCGGAAACCTTCCCGTTGACATTTTGATCAACAATGCGGGCGTGAGGGGGGGCACCAGCCAGAGCCTCGAACACACCAATACGGCGGACTGGATCGAAGCCTTCAAGGTGATGACGATCGGCCCGTTCCGCGTCGTCCAGGCCTTCCTTCCGAATCTCAAAGCGGCGAAAGACCCGAAGATCATTTCGATCTCGACGCAGATCGCGGCAACGACCTGGCCGACCGGCGGCTTCTACAGCTATGCGAGCACAAAAGCTGCGCTCAACCGCGTCATGCTTTCGATGGCGCGCGACCTGAAGGGCCAGGTCATCGTGGCGATGATTCACCCCGGCTGGGTGAAGACCGATTTGGGCGGCCCGGGCGCCGATATCACCCCGGAAGAAAGCGCCCGCGGAGTCCGCAACGTCATCGCGTCCCTGACGAAGGCGGACAGCGGCAAGTTCTACAAGTGGAACGGCGACATCCACCCCTGGTAGCGGCGTCGCGCTCAAGCCGTTGAAGAATCTAGCTTTTTGGCTGCACCGGCGCCGTTGCCGTTGGCGGTGTGAAAATTTCGCCGCCATCCCCTACATATAACGACGGCTAAACCGGGGCTCGTACGATGCAATCCCTCTTTCACGCACTGTCAGGACATCCGCTGCTCCTGCTTGCGGCAGCCATTCTCGCCGCGTTCCTGCTCACCGTCTGGAATTCGTTCTGGACGATCGGTCCGACGGAAGTCGGCCTTGTACGCAAGCGGGTCGGCGTACGCCGGCTGGAGAACGGGGGGCCGGTCGCGTTCAACGGCGAGGCCGGCTACCAGGCCGAGCTCCTGATGCCCGGCCTCCGCTTCAAATGGGCGCCGATGTACAAGGTCACGCGCCACCCGATGGTGCAGATTCCCGCGGGGCAGATCGGCGTGGTGATCGCCCAGGTCGGGCAGGGCCTGCCGATCGGCGCCAAGTCGGCCGTGTACAAGCCACAGTTCGGCAACTATCAGGATCTCTCCGGATTCGTCCGCGAGGGCGGACAGAAGGGCGTGCAGCGACAGGTACTGCCGCCGGGAACGGTCGCCCCGATTCATCCGGTGGGATTTCTCGTCATAACCAAGAACCGCGTCTACGGCGTTCCGGTGGCCGAAGAGTACGCGCGGCTGGTGGCCGGGCGTGGCGGAGTCCTGGGACCGCAATCCTTCGGCCTCGCCCCTTCGCAGCTTGACGTCGTGCGCATTCAGCCGCGCGCGCACCAGGACGGCGACGGCCAGGGCGGCGTCGACATGATCGGCATCGTGACGACGCTCGAAGGAATCCCGCTGCCGAAAGGTGCGATCGCCAACCGCCTGGGCGATTTCGACGACATCGCCGAACTCGAAACGAACAACGAGACGAAGGACTCCGACCTCGGCGAGGCGATCCTCTCGGTCAAGAACGAGAGTCACAACAACTACCAGGACTTCCAGAAATTCCTCGACCTCGGCGGCCGCATCGGCCTGCAGCACGACCCGCTCCTGTACGGTGCGTACAACCTCAACCCGTTTCTCGTGAGCGTAGAGCTCGTGCCGATGCTCGTCGTCAACCAGGGCGAAGTCGCGGTCGTCAAGGCCTATGTCGGCCTGGCAACCCAGGACACCTCGGGCGCCGATTTCAAATTCGGCTCGCTGGTCAGGCCCGGGCACCGGGGTATCTGGCAGGAGCCTTTGCGCACCGGCAAGTATGCGATCAATCCGCGTTGCTACAATGTGGAGATCGTTCCGACCTTCATTCTTACCCTGAACTGGGCCGACGCCACTTCTGCGGCGCACAATCTGGACAAGGATCTCAAGCAGATCGTCGCGAAGTCCAAGGAAGGTTTCATCTTCAACATCGACCTGCAGGTACAGATTCACGTTCCCGATACCGAGGCGCCCAAGGTCATCTCGATCGTCGGTACGATGTTCAACCTGGTGAACGAGGTTCTCCAGGCGGCCGTCGGCAATCACTTCCGCGACAAGCTGCAGAGCATGCCGGCCATCGATTTCATCGAGAAGCGCCAGGAAGTCCAGCAGCAGGCGCAACAGCACATTGCCCAGAAGCTGCAGGAATACAAGGTCGAGACGCGCGGCGTCTACATCCAGGACGTCGTGCTGCCGGCACAGCTTGTCGACGTGCTCACCCAGCGGGAAATCGCGAAGCAGCAGGAAGAGACCTTTCGCGCCCAGAAGAGCGCGCAGGATACCAGGTTGCAGCTCGAAGCCTCGCGCGGCCGCGCCGACATGCAGACCGACCTTGCGAAATCCGCCGTGGGCATCGAGATCGCGCGGAACAATGCTACCGCCGTGCAGGAAACCGCGAACGGCGAATCCTACAGACTCGAAAAGGTCGGTCGCGCCAGCGCCGTACAGACGGAGGCCGAAGGGCTCGCCGTTGCGGCGGGCCTCGAGGCCCAGCAGAACGCCATCGGCAAGGATCAGACCGCGGTCGTCAACGTGTTCAAGGCGCTTGCCGACGGCACGCAGCGGTTCATGCCGGAGAATCTCGCCATCACCGTCGGCGACGGCACGGCACCGAACGGGGCCGGCGCGCTTGTCCCGCTGGCCATGCGCTACCTCCAGGCGAGGACGGCTGACGCAAACAAACTGCTCAACGCGGGCGACGCGGATACCGGCAAATAACCTCTCCTCAGCCCCCGCTCACCGCGGTTGGGTAAAGCCCCCGGCCGGCCAAGGGAAGGTCTGCGTACAGAGCAGAACACCGCAGTCGCAACCGGCCGGCAAGGCGCGGGCGGGCAGTTTGGTAAATGGCGGCTAACCATCAATTTACCGCTTGTAAATGCTCTTTCGAGCAATCCCACGCTCGGTCGAAAAGTCATGATATTTTCATCAAATGCCGGCGGTTGTAGCCCGAATGGGTTGGGGTGCCGCGGCAGGCGATCCCGCCGGAATATCGAAACGGCGTTCGCGACCTGCGAAGCATCGGCAACGATAGCCGAAATGTCCGATGCCCATCGGCAGGAATGAGGCAAAGCGAGATGTGGCAATATTCGCCGATACTCGAACGATTGTCGTCTGTCGTTCAGCAGCATAATGCAAGGCTGGTTTTCATGGCGGGCCTTATCTGTGCGCTCGCCTGCTATACGGCGCTCACGCTCGTCGCCCGCGCCGGAAAACCCGGAAAGACCTCCAGCGATCCGTGGCTGGTCGCGGCCGCGGTGGTCATCGGATGCGGCATCTGGGCTGTACATTTCGTAACGCTGCTCGCGTACCAGCCGGGCCTCCGGGTCGGCTACGATGCCGGCCAGGCGCTGTTGGCGGCGGCGGCCGGAATCGTGTGTTCCGGATTGGGATTCGCGTTTGTCGTCCGTGGCCGCGTCGTTGTCCTCGGCGGCGCGGCGATCGGCGGCGCCGCCACGCTGATGAACTATCTCGTGATGTCGGCGCTGCGGCTGCCGGCCCATGAACACTGGAATGTCGATTTCGTCGCCCTCTCCTTTCTCATCGGTACAGGCCTCGGCGCCGCCGCCCTGTGGTGCTGGCGGAAACAGCCCGATTGGCGCGGTCAATTCGCAGCGGCTCTGCTTTTGACGGGCGGCGTGCTGGGGACGCATTTTGCCGGCATGGCCGGTCTGACGCTCACGCCGGACCCGTCTCTTCCCGTTCCCACCGAGATGATCCCTCCCATCTGGTTTTCGGTTGCCGTTACGGCCATCTGTCTCCTGATCGTGGGACTGGGCGTGATCGGTTCGCTGGTGGATCAGCACATCCGCGAGCTGGAGGCGACCAAGGCCGAACTCGAGCAGACGGCGGAGCATTTGCGCCTGGCCCTCAAGGCTGCTTCCGCCGCCGACAATTCGAAATCGCAGTTTCTCGCGAGCATGTCTCACGAGTTGCGCACGCCGCTCAATGCCATCCTCGGCTTCTCGGAGATCCTCAAGGACGTGCACATCGTCGAACCGGCGCGCGTCCGCAATTACGCCGTGAACATCTTCGAGAGCGGCAGCCATCTTCTGGAGCTGATCGACGATGTACTCGACCTCTCCAAGCTCGATGCCGGCCATCTGGAGCTCGGCAGCGACGCCATCGACGTAAGAGAGGCGATCGCCTCCTGCCTTCGCCTGATGGTCCCCCACTCCGCCAAGGCCGACGTCCGGCTCCATTGCGATGTACCGGACGGAGCGCCCATCCTGCGCGCCGACGACCGCCGCGTCCGCCAGATCCTCCTGAACCTGATTTCCAATGCCGTGAAGTTCACCCCGGCCGGCGGTAGCGTCGAAGTTGCAGTTTCCTGGAGCGACAGCGGATTTGCGATTTCGGTGGCGGACACCGGCATAGGCATGACGCCGGATGAAATCCCCGTGGCGCTCGAGCGCTTCGGCCAGATCGACAGCCGCCTGAGCCGCAAGTACACGGGCACCGGCCTCGGCCTCCCCCTGTCCAAGCATCTCATGGAATTGCACGGTGGTACGCTTACGATCGTCAGCGCCACGGGGAAGGGCACCGTCGTGACGGCGATGTTCCCACCCGAGCGCATGGAGCGCATCCGCATCGCAGCGTGACCGGAGCATTTCCTCCCCCGCGCGAGCGTGGGGGAGGGGGACCGCAAGGCCGGAGCATCAGCGACGGCCGATGCGGTGGAAGGGGAAAGCCACGAGGAAAAATCACGAGCGCGCGTCGATGTGAACTGAGAACGTTGAACCGCAAAGACGCAAAGGCGCCAGGGTTTCTGTACGTGTAATCTCGAAAATCATTGCGTGCGCATACGCTCAAGGTGCGGAGCGGCAAGCCCCTCGTCCGCCACGCCGCTCCTTTGCGTCTTGGCGCCTTAGCGGTTCATTCCTTCCGCTCCTGCGCCTCATAACTTTCCCCTTCCACCGCTTCGCTACGCTCCGCGGTCCCCCATGCTTCGCACGGGGGAGGAAACCAAATGGCCGCGCGCTGTACTTTTTCTGCGCCTCCGTCCCCCTATTGCGGCGGGGGGCCCTCGCTCGCACGGACGAAATCGCCGGGCCGCATCCATTTTTTGAACGCCGCCTGTACGTCGGCGGGCGTGAGCGCGATGTAGCGCTCGGCCGCCAGCGTCGGCTCGTTCAATGGCAGGTTGAGCTGCCGACGAAGCGCGAAGGCGCGCGCGATCTCGTTCACGCTCGCCTCCTCGAGCGGCATCTCGCGAATGAGGATCGCCTTGGCGCGGTCGAGCTCGGCCTGCGGCACCGGCGCATCCTGCATCTTCTTCACGTCCGTCGTCGCGATCTGGGCCGCGCGCGAAACCTTGTCGGGATCGCTTGCGTAATCGAGCAGGAAGGCGCTGCGTGTACGTCCGGCCTCGAGGTCCGAGCTCACCGAATAGACGAGGCCGGCATTTTTCCTGAGATCGATGCTGAGACGTGAGGCATAGAAGCCGCCGGCCAGTACCGCGTTGCCGAGCGCGAGCGGATAGTAATCCGGATCGGTGCGGGTCAGCGCAACGTTCTGGGCGAGATAGACCTGGTCCTGCACCCGGCTCGCGTCCGGAACGGCGAGCGTCGCCGGACCGTTCGGCGGCGTCACCGGCAGATCGGTGTTCGGCTTTTCGCCGGTCGCCGTCCACTGCCCGAAATATTTTTCGATCACGTTGCGGGCCTCGGCCGGATCCACCTTGCCGATGACGACGATGGTCGTCATGTCGGGCCTGTACACGTTTTTGAAATAGGCGCGCACATCGTCGAGCGTGAGCCCGCCCACGGTGCCGGGCGTCGCTTCGCGCGTGCTCGGATCGTCGTCGCCGAACAGTTTCCGGCGCAGGCCGTTCACCATGAGATGCGAGGGGCTCTTGAGCGCTGCGGCGGCGACCCGTGCGGTCCGTTCGCGGACGATGGAGAACGCGTCCGCCGGCAGGCGCGGATGGAGCTCGTTGTCCGCGAGCAGCTGGGTCGCCCGGTCGAAATTCGAGGCCACCGCCTGTACGGAAAACTCCGGGCCTGCCACTTCCTGCGCGCCGGCCTCGTCGAGCGCCCGTTCGAAGGCGACGCGGTCGAGCGTTTCCGTCCCGTAGGAGAACAGCTGGTGGAGGACGTCGGCGACGCCTTCCTTCCCCTTGGGCGTCTCCGTCTCGGGCCGGTTCCGGATGTCGCCATATACGGTGACGGTGTCGCTGACATTCTCCGGCTGCACGATGAGCGTGATGCCGTTCGGGAGCGTGCTCACGGTCGGATTGAGCGTCGAAGGCGGAACGGCGAGGCGGCTCAGCGCATGTTCGGCCCAGTCGGGCAGCGGCGTCGGTGTCGCTTCGCCGAGCGCGATGTTCTCCTGTCCGCCATAGCCGCCG
>DATGGN010000094.1:0-11823 GCA_035308485.1 Rhizomicrobium sp. | reverse complement strand
AAGCCGGTATTGCCCGTATCGAGGTGCTGCATGGTATTCCCCCTTTTCGGTGCTCTCTGTGCGGCGGCCCCCGGCACGGGAAGTCTAGTTCAAACAAACGTCCAAAGCCAAGCCGGGCTATTGCTGCACTGCACACTTGCGGTTCGCGGATGGCCCTGCCATGCACACGGAATAGATCGACTTCGGTGTCCGTCGCATAAGTCAGATGATGGGGAGAGCTTCCATGAAGACGCTAATCGGCTGCGCCCTCGTTTGCCTTTGCCTTGCCGCTTCTGCGAGCGCAAGCCGACTTCCGGCCTGGCGCGGCCACGCGGCCAATGCGCAGCACACAGCAAGAGCTCCTGCCGCGGGCCAATCGCTTGCCAATATTCACTGGTCGATGCCGGTCGACCTGGCGCCGCCTTCCGAACCCCAAAAGAAACATGCCGGGGGCGAGCTGCTGATCCACTACGCCTCGCCGATGATCACGGCACGGAATACAGTACTCGTTGCCGTCAAAACCACTGCCAGCGGCAATTTCGAGATGCAGGCCGTACAGGGACAGACGGGAAACAACGTCTGGACGACCAGGACCGACTACATTCTGCCCCCCTATGACTGGCTGCCGCCATTGCCGGCACACCTGACGGCGCAGAACCGTCTGTACTTTGCCGGTGCTGGAGGGACCGTCTATTACCGCGACACGCCGGACAAGCGGACCGGCAACAACGGACAATTGGCTTTCTACGGCATCGCGAATTACCAGGCCAACAAGAGCGCGTACAACAATACGGTGATGATCGACACGCCGATTACCGCGGACGATCAGGGCGACATTTATTTTGGATTCGTCGTGACCGGCTCCAATCCCCTCAAGCTTGTGAGCGGCATCGCCCGAATCGATGCGAGCGGCAACGGCTCATGGGTGAGCGCCGCCGGCGCGGCGGGCGATTCCGAGATCAGTCAGGTGGCGATGAACTGTGCACCGGCAATTTCGGCGGATGGTTCGACCGTGTACATCGCGGTAAGTGACGGATCGACGGGTTATCTCGTCGGATTGGACACGACCACCCTCGCAACCAGATACAAAGTACGACTGAACGACCCGGTGAGCAAACAGTTCGCCGGCCTGTCGGACGATTCTTCGGCATCGCCGACGATCGGCCCCGATGGCGAAGTGTTTTATGGCGTTCTCGAAAACGGCGACAATCACAATTGCCGGGGGTGGATGCTCAGCTTCACTGCCGACCTATCCAAAGAAAACGCGCCCGGCTCGTTCGGTTGGGACAACACGGTCGCGATTGTACCCGCCACCGCGGTGCCGCAGTACAAGGACGGCGGCCGATATTACCTGATGTCGAAGTACAACAATTACTACGACTGCGGTACCGGAAACGGACATAACCAGATAGCCATCCTCGACCCGAAAAAAACGCAACACGACCAGTACAGCACGGCAACCGTCATGAAGGAGATCGAGACAATCCTCGATCCGCACCAGGTGCAGGGTGAGCCGCAGGGGTCCGTATATGAATGGTGTATCAATACGGCGGTCGTGGATCACAAGAACAAATCGGTTATCGCCAATGCAGAGGACGGATACTCCTATCGCTGGGATCTGACGACGAACACGTTGTCCCAGATGCTCGAATTGAATTCGCCGTTGGGTGAAGCCTATACGCCGACGCTGATCGGCCCCGACGGGACCATCTACGCAATCAACGACGCAACGCTCTACGCAATCGGCAACTGACTATCGCCGACGGCTACCGAAGGTCTTCGGGACATTCGGCCGGCCCGCGCGCCGGATTTTTGTGCGCCGGCGCGACGGCTCTTCACGTTTGACGGCCGACGGGGCAGTTTCCGTCGAGATGGTGCGCATGGCGTCGTCCACTGCTACATCCACCTGCGACTGACGCGCGAAAGGATCGTCTGCGACCGCGAGCTCCGTGGCCGTCAGGCGCTTGATCTCGTCGCGCAATCTTGCGGCCTTTTCGAATTCGAGATCGGCCGCAGCCTCGCGCATCTGTTTTTCGAGCGCCGCGATATGCGCACGGATGTTGTGGCCGATGAACGGCGAACCTTCTTCCGCCACACCGGCATCCACCATGACGTGATCGCGCTCGTAAATCGAACCCATGATATCGGCGATGTTTTTCCGGATGCTGGCCGGCGTAATTCCGTTCGCGCGGTTGAAGGCGTTCTGCTTTTCACGACGGCGGGCGGTTTCCGCCATCGCCCGCTCCATCGAACCGGTAATGCTGTCGGCGTACAGAATGACCTTGCCGTCCACGTTGCGCGCCGCACGGCCGATGGTCTGGATCAACGAGGTTTCGCTCCGCAGGAAGCCCTCCTTGTCGGCGTCGAGGATGGCAACCAGCGCACACTCTGGAATGTCGAGGCCTTCGCGCAGGAGATTGATGCCGACCAGCACATCGAAAGCGCCGAGCCTAAGATCGCGGATGATCTCGATTCGCTCGAGCGTCTCGACGTCGGAATGCATGTAGCGGACGCGAATGCCCTGTTCATGCATGTACTCGGTAAGGTCCTCGGCCATCTTCTTGGTGAGCGTCGTTACGAGCGCGCGATAACCCCGCCGTCCTGTCTCGCGGCACTCGGCAATCAAGTCGTCGACCTGGTGTTCGACCGGGCGCACCTCCACAGGCGGATCGATCAGGCCCGTCGGCCGGATCACCTGTTCCGTGAATACGCCGCCGGTTCGCGCGAGCTCCCATGGACCCGGCGTTGCAGAGACATAGACCGTCTGTGGCCGCATCGCGTCCCATTCTTCGAACTTGAGCGGACGGTTGTCGATGCAGGACGGCAGGCGGAATCCGTATTCGGCGAGCGTAGCTTTGCGACGGTAGTCGCCGCGGTACATGCCGCCGATCTGGGGTACGGTAACGTGGCTCTCGTCCACAAAAACAAGCGCCTCGTCGGGGAGGTATTCGAAGAGCGTCGGCGGCGGCTCTCCGGGCTTTCGTCCCGTCAGCCAGCGTGAATAGTTCTCGATTCCGGCGCAGGAGCCGGTTGCCTCGATCATCTCGAGATCGAATTGCGTACGCTGCTCGAGGCGCTGCGCTTCAAGCAGCTTGCCATTGGCGCGAAACCATTCGAGCCGTTCGATCAGCTCCTGCTTGATCCCCTTCATGGCCTGGGCGAGCGTCGGGCGCGGGGTCACGTAATGCGAATTCGCATAGATCTTGACGGTATCGAGCGTCCCCGCCGAACGGCCGGTAAGCGGATCGAATTCCGAAATGGAATCGATCTCGTCGCCGAACAGTTCGATGCGCCAGGCACGATCCTCGTAATGGGCCGGGAAAAGATCGATCGTGTCGCCGCGGGCCCGAAATGCGCCGCGAACGAAATTGTCGTCATTGCGGCGATATTGCAGCTGCGACAGTTGTCGCATCAGATCACCGCGATCGATGCGCTGCCCGCGCTTCAACGTCACGGCCATGCCCGAATAGGTCTCGACGGCACCGATGCCGTAAATGCAGGAAACAGAGGCGACGATGATCACATCGTCGCGCTCGAGGATCGCCCGCGTCGCCGAATGGCGCATGCGGTCGATCTCCTCGTTGATCGAGGAATCCTTTTCGATGTAGGTATCGGTGCGCGGAATGTACGCTTCCGGCTGGTAGTAGTCGTAATAGGAAACGAAATATTCGACGGCGTTCTCCGGAAAGAACCCTTTCATCTCGGCGAAGAGCTGAGCCGCAAGCGTCTTGTTGGGCGCAAGAACAAGCGCCGGCCGCTGCAGTCTCTCGATGACCTGCGCCATGGTGAACGTCTTGCCCGAGCCGGTCACGCCGAGCAGAACAAGATCGCGCTCGCCGGCGTTTGGCTGCGGTCCGAGGCCTTCGACAAGGTCGGCGATCGCCGTCGGCTGGTCGCCGGCGGGTTTGTACTCGCTAACGAGCCTGAACTGCCTTCCGCCCTCGGACTTTTCCGGACGCACCGGGCGATGGGGCACGAACGCCGCCAGCTCCGCGCCCGTCATTGCTGGCAGTGCGGAAGAAAATCGCGCGCCCGCTTCACGTACGCCGCGCGGTACCATGCCATTGTTGTGCGCCATGCGCGGAAATATAGGCGCAAGCGCCAACCGCTTCCAGTTGCGCCAGACCTCCAATCTATCCCGGCGGTCTGGCGCAAAACGGAAACGAGCTTCAGAGCGTGGCCAGATCGCGCCGCAGTGGCAGGGTCGCCGGATTGCGGCCCGGCATGTTCAGGATCTGCCACGCCGACAGCGGCCGGCCATAGAACTGTGCATTCGCATCGTTCTTGGGCGCCAGTACCGACCCCTCGAGCGTCAAACCACCGTAAGCGCCCTTCGTCGAGGCCCAGACGATGATGTCCCCGGTCAGATTGGTGCTCGTCGCGGCCCGCGCATTCGCACCAAGCGTGATCACGGTCAGACCCGCGGCGCCGCCGAACGTGAACTTGCTTTGCTCGATAGCCCGAAGCGCCCGTTCGTTCATGATGAACATCACGAAACGCGCTTCCTGAAGACCGATCTGCAGACCGAACGAGGCCGAGCCGATCGTGTAAAACGCGGGCGCGCTCCATCCGCGGCCCAGACGCTGCAAAAGCACGCCATCGCCACCTTCGGCCCCAAAGATGAAGCCCCCCTTGATCAGTTGCGGCACGATCAGGACCGCCCGGGCATTGCGCAATATCTGGCGCGATGGGCCGAACGTCGGGTCGTACCTCATCTTTTCGACGGTAATCGCCGCCTGATTAAGAACGGCGGCCTGATCAGCCTGCGCCGGTGCGTTCGCCAGAAGCGCAACGAAGCCCAGCACCAGACCACACAATGCGCTTGACAGTCGAGACATGGGTGCTCTCCCTGAAAAATCTGTTCGCAAGACCTTAACGCGGGTTGACGCAGCAAGGTTGCCTTTTG
The DNA here is from genome assembly GCA_035308485.1 of Rhizomicrobium sp. Taxonomy (GTDB): domain Bacteria; phylum Pseudomonadota; class Alphaproteobacteria; order Micropepsales; family Micropepsaceae; genus Rhizomicrobium. Next base: position 6,938 of record DATGGN010000094.1, on the reverse strand, counting down.
CTAATTCGGCGCGAGGTGTCCACGTGTCCATCCGGCCTGCTCCGCTCCCACTCGATCAGTCCTTCGATGCGCCCTACGGCGAATGCGTGCAGGTCGCGCCCCGGATCGCGCGTGTACTTGCACCCAATTCCGGGCCGTTCACCTTCAAAGGCACCGGTGTCTACATTCTGGGCGACCGCGATGTTGTGGTCATAGATCCCGGCCCCGACATTCCGGCGCACATCGATGCTTTGAAGCGTGCGCTCGAGGGCAGGCGGGTAACACACATCCTCGTCACCCACACGCATCGTGACCATTCGCCGGCGGCCGCTGCGCTCAAAACATTTTGCAAAGCGAAGACTTTCGCCTTCGGACCGCAGGCGGGTGGCGGCGACGAAAGCGGCGCAAAAGTCGAAGAAGGCAGCGACGTGGACTTTGTGCCGGATGTGCGCGTGAAAGACGGAGACATGCTCGCATGTGACGGGTTCAGCATGGAATGTGTGTTCACGCCGGGCCACACGTCGAACCATATGTGCTATGCGCTCCCGGAAGAACGCGCGCTGTTCACCGGCGATCACGTGATGGGCTGGTCGACGACCGTGGTGGCACCGCCGGACGGCGACATGGCGGCCTATCGCGCGAGCCTTGACAAGCTCCTCGCGCGCGACGATCGCGCGTTATGGCCCACGCATGGCGGGCCGGTGCGCGACCCAAAGCCGCTGATAAGAGCGCTCCGGGATCATCGCAGCGAGCGCGAGCAGCAGATTCTTTCCTGTTTGCGTGGCAGCATCCGTACAATCCCGGATATCGTTGCGCACCTCTATGCCGATGTGGACAGCCGGCTTCATCCGGCGGCGGCGCGCACTGTGCTCGCCCATCTCATTCAACTCGAGCACGACGGACGCGTGCGGCGAAACGGAGAACTTTTCGAAGCGGTGGCGTAGCTCCGGTCAGCTCGAGGCGAGACGTTTGATATAGGCACGGATTCGGGCTGCGTTCCGGCCAAGATCGGAAACGGAGTCGCGGCTTCGCGAACGAATATCGAGCCGTGCACCTATGCCGGCGGGCTCGACGCGGATAACGATGTCGTCCGTTACGCCGAAGAGCGTGGTGGTATCACTTGCCTGAATGCGTCCGCCATGGCCGTCCGGTGCGACATCGACGATTCTCCAGCCCATCTGCCGGGCGGCGGAAAGCGCCCGCTTGTACAATTTCTTCGCAGTCGTGCCGAGCTGCCACACCGGTTTAATATCGCCGTAATAGAGTCTCTGCAGGGCCTCTTCGGCGTAGCTCCGGCCTTCAAATTTGATCCGCCGCATCCCGTCGTAGCCGACCCGGGTGGCAGCCCGGCCGATTTCGGCGGGTTGCAGGAACTCGGGTGCATGCTCGGAGTCGGTGGAAATATCATTGATGGGCGGAATGGAATGGACCACCTCGGCCATCCAGAAATCGCGCGCCGGGATCCAGAAGATGATCAGAGACGCGAGGATCGCCCCGACGCCATAGCGAGCACCATCGCCCGATCCTGAAGCGAAGGCCGATACGGCCCATACAAGGCCGAGAACGAGCGCGGCGACCGCAAGATAGAGGCTGTACGGAAAAACACCGAACTGGCCGAACGCCGGGTTCCACAACGTCAGTCGCGTGCCGATACCCGCGACCAGGGCGACGGCGATCGCGAGCAGGAGAAAGGCGAACGCGGTTTGCGCCACGAAATGCTGGAAGCGTTTCACTCTCCCCCCACGGCGCGGTTTCGCCGCTTCAATCTGCGGCAGTGCGGTGGTGGCCATAGCGTTCGCGAAGGGTGGTCTTCTGGATCTTGCCCGTAGCCGTATGCGGGATTTCGTCAACAAAGATCACGTCGTCAGGCATCCACCATTTCGCGATCTTGCCTTCGAGATACCGCATGATGTCCTCTTTTGCGATTTGCTCGCCGGGTTTCCGGACCACGATCAGAAGCGGCCGCTCATCCCATTTGGGATGCGGCATGCCGATGACGGCAGCCTCGGCGACCGCCGGATGACCAACCGCAACGTTCTCGATTTCTATCGAGGAAATCCACTCGCCACCCGATTTTATCACATCCTTGGCGCGGTCGGTGATCGTGAGATATCCTGCCGGGTCGATCGTTGCCACGTCGCCGGTATCGAACCAGCCTTCATCATCGAAAGCGTCGGAGCCCTCGCCGCGAAAATAAGCTTTGGCGACTGCGGGGCCGCGCACCTTGAGCCGTCCGAAGGCCTTGCCGTCGTGGGGCAATTCGCGTCCGCGGTCATCGACGATCTTCAACTCCACACCGAACAGTGGCCGCCCCTGTTTCAGTTTCTGCGCAATTCTTTCTTCGTGGGGACGCTCGGCAACTTCCGCGGTGAGCGACCCCAGCGTCCCCAGCGGGCTCATCTCCGTCATGCCCCAGGCGTGCACAACGTCGACTTCGTATTTCTGTTCGAAACACTCGATGATTCGCCTCGGACAGGCGGAGCCGCCGATCAGCACGCGCCGCAGATACGGCAGTTTCCTGTCGGTCGATTCAAGGTACTGCAGCAGACCGAGCCAGACGGTCGGTACGGCAGCCGTCACCGTCACCCTTTCTCTGTCGAGAAGTTCGTAGACCGACTCGCCGTCGAGCTTGGGTCCCGGAAGCACGAGCTTGGAGCCCGTCATCGGTGCGATGAAGGCAATCGCCCACGCATTGGCATGATACATCGGCGCGACCGGCATCACCGTGTCGGCATTGCGGATCCCCATCGCGTCGGCCTGACAAGCCATGAACGCATGGATGGTGTTGGAACGGTGGCTGTACAGCACGCCTTTCGGATTGCCGGTCGTCCCCGATGTATAGCAAAGACCACAGGCGGCTTTCTCATCGACGTCTCGCCACACGAAATCTTCATCGGCCGCTGCAATGAATTCTTCGTAAGCGATGGCCTTCGGAACTTCGGGGGGCGCCGCATCGGCAAACGCGACGTAGTGTTCGACCGTGCGCAAACGGGGCGCGATGGCGCTCACCAGCGGCGCGAATTGCGGATCGAAAAATATGACCCGATCTTCCGCATGATTGGCGATGTAGACCAGTTGGTCGATGAACAGCCGCGGATTGAGCGTGTGGTACACGCCTCCTGTTCCCGTGATGCCGTACCAGGCCTCGAGGTGGCGCCACGTATTGGATCCGAGCGTCGCCACACGGTCGCCGGGACCGATGCCGAGCCGGTCAAGGGCATGGGCGACTCGCCTGGCGCGGCGTGCGATCTCCGCGTAGCTCGTCCGGTGAATTGGTCCTTCAGGGCTGCGCGTCACCACTTCGCGTTGGCCATGATAAAGCGCCGCGTGATCGATGATCTTGTGGACCAGCAACGGCCAGTCCTGCATCAGCCCCTGCATCTTCACCGACCCGGTTCCGCGCAGGCGATCATAGAAATGCTCTGCCGGGAGGGCAATGCGCGGGGTGGCCGCGTTGACGGCAGAAGTCGTCCCGGCGTTACATTCCTCCGGACAGTTTTTCCAACGGAGCGATCGCCATGCCGCTCAGCAACGCACAGATGCGCGATGTCGAGAGCGTGCTTCATCCCTATACGAACCTTATGCGGTTCCGTGAAACCGGCCCTCTCGTCATCGAACGAGGCAAGGGCGTCCGCGTCTATGACGAACGTGGCAAGGACTACATCGAAGGCCTTTCCGGCCTGTGGTGCACGGCGCTGGGCTGGGCGAGGTCGCGCTTGTCGAGGCCGCGGCAGAACAGATGCGCAAGCTTCCGTTCGGTCACCTGTTCGCCGGCAAGAGCCATGAACCGGCCATAGCGCTCGCAGAAAAACTGAAAGAGATCGCGCCGTTTCAGGTCGGCAAAGTGTTCTTCGCCAATTCCGGCTCCGAAGCGAACGACACGCAGATCAAACTCTTCTGGTACGCGAACAACGCGCGCGGAGAGTCCGGGCGGAAGACAATCATCAGTCGCGAGAAGGCATATCACGGCGTTACCATTGCCGCGGCCAGCCTCACCAAGCTGCCGGCCAATCACCGAAGCTTCGACCTGCCCCTTGACTTTGTGCGCTTTGCGGAATCGCCGCACCACTATCGAAATGCGCTGCCGGAGGAGAGCGAAGAGGACTTTTCGGCGCGGCTCGCCGACAGTCTGGATGGTTTGATCCAACGGGAAGGACCGGAGACCGTCGCAGCCATGATTGTAGAGCCGATTCAGGGAGCCGGCGGCGTTCTCCTGCCGCCAAAGGGTTATTTCGCGCGGATCGAGGAGGTTCTCGCCCGCTACGGGATTCCGCTCATCGATGACGAGGTCATCACCGGCTTCGGGCGGACCGGCAACTGGTTCGCCTGCACCACCTACGATTTTCGTCCGGCATCAATGACGCTCGCGAAGGCATTGTCGTCGGCCTATCTGCCGATTTCCGCAGTGCTCATTTCGCCCGAACTCGGTCAATTGATCGAAGAGGAATCAGGGCGTGTCGGCACGTTCGGGCATGGTTACACCTATACGGGCCACCCGGTAGCCGCTGCTGTGGCACTCAAGACAATCGAGATATATCAGGAGCGCGATATTCTTGGTCGCGTACGAAGCGTTTCGCCGCGGTTTCTCGGTCGTCTCGCCCGGCTTCACGATCATCCGCTTGTCGGCGAGGCAGCGGGGATCGGTTTGTCGGAGCGATCGAAATTGTTGCCGACAAGACCGGCAGGACAAATTTCCCACCCGAGAAGGCAGCTGCGCCAACGATCTGCCGGTTCATCGAGGAAGAGGGAGTCATCGCACGGCCGATGCTGGGCGACAGAATCGGTCTTTGTCCGCCGCTCGTCATCAGCGAGGCCGAGATCGACGAGATGTTCGATCGTTTTGAACGGGGACTCGACCGCGGACTTGATTGGGCCTGGCGCGAAGCCAGGGCGTAGGCGTCGAGCGAGAAACCAGCGTCCGGCGAGGTTTTTCGCGCGTCGAGGTGCAAAAACAGCAAGTTTTGCACTGTTTTTTGCATCTTCGTGCTGTTGAAGCCTGCAAAATAGTCTAAGAACGCTGATCCGATTCGTTTTTTCCGAAGGGTGAAACTCATGGACAAAGCTGCCGCCAAGGCTCCCGCCGCGCCGAAGGCCAAAACCGAAAGCGTTTCGACGAAGCAGATCGCGACGGAGCTGGCAAAAAAGCACGAGCTTTCCAACAAGGTCGCGGGTCAAATTCTCGAGGACTTCGTCGCTTTGACGACGCGCCATCTGAAGAAAGGCGCCCGCATCCGTATCAACGGTCTCGGTATTCTTTCCGTTCGCAAGCGCGCCGCGCGCATGGGGCGCAATCCCGCGACGGGCGAGCAGATCAAGATCAAGGCGAGCAAGAAGGTCGCGTTCCGGCCTTCGAAGGAGCTGAAGGAAGCCATCTGACGCTGAAACTGCTTTGAGCAATGCGAGGAGCGCAGCCCTTTGGGCTGCGCTTTTTTTCTTACGGGGGACCCGTTCTCTTCTGTCTTTCGCGCGCGACTTCCGGGCCTGCGAGCGCGATCCCCACCCAGTTCAGCCCTTCGACGTGGCGGCAAATGATCGCCAGCGCACCGGTGATGGGTACCGCAAGAAACAGACCCCCTATTCCCCAGATCAATCCCCAGAATGTCAGGGACAGTATCAAAGCGAGCGGGCTCAAATCGAGCGTACGGCCGAGCAGGATCGTCGATACCACATTCGCAAGCACGAAGTGCAGCGCTCCGAGGGAAAGTGCGATGATCAGAAACGGCGTGAATGTACCGAACTGAAGCAGCGCCATCAGGGCAGGCAACAGCACCGCAACCGCGCCGATGGTGGGAATGTAGGTGGCGATAAAGAGGATCAGTGCCCAAAAGCCTGCGAAGCTCACATGCATTACGAAAAGCAGGAGATAGGTAACAAGGCCCATGACCGCGCTCAACAGCGTACAGACGCCGAGATATGTCTGAACCTGGTTTGCCACGGCCTGGACCAGTTGCCCGGCCTGATCCCGCATCGCTTCATCCCGCTGCAAGCGGCGCAATTTTTCCGGCAAATGGCGCTGCTCGGCGAGAAGAAAGCCGACATAGACAAGCACCATTGCGAGCGTAAAGAGAAAGGCGCCCGCAGACGCCGCGACCTGCCCCACCATCGGTGCGACATTTGCCGCGCTGAAGAGTTCGTTCAGGCGGGCGCCGCGGCCGATATGGAGAAAGGTCAGTACAGACGTCGCCAGCCGCTGCAGTTTGGCGAAATAGCCCGGCGCCTCGGCCACGATGGTGTCGGTCTCGTTCCCGAGCACGCGCGCGATGGAATAAAGCACACCGGCAATGAGGACGAGCGACGCGGCCCAGGCGACGGCGCGCGGGAGACGCATGCGCGCCAGGAAATCGGTAATCGCATTGAGAAGAGCCCAGATCAGGATCGCAAACGCGAGCGGAGACAGCAGCGGTCGTCCGAGCACGAGAATTGCAAGAACGACGATGGCGCTGATCAACCAGCTCGCGAGCTGTCGCGCATCAACCGCGATCATCCCGAACCCCTGCTGCATTTCGAACGCCGCCCGTGCCCCTTCAGAATCACTTGTCAGCTTGCCCTTGAAAAGGCACAAAATCGACCGGTTTGTTCAGGTCGAGCCGTTGCCCCGATTCCGGCAGGGGGTACTTCAACCCGCTCGCACAATTGAAGATGACGACGGATGCGTCGCGGTCGACGAGGCCGCGTGCGAGGGATTTGCGCCACGCCGCGTGTGCAGCCGCAGATTCGGGGCAGATGAGAAATCCGTTACCGCGCCCGACTTCTTCAAGACTCGCGACAATTTCTTCCTCCTCGACGGCCATGGCATAGCCGCGGCTTTCCCGCACAGCTCTCAGAATGAGAAAGTCTCCCACCGCCGAAGGCACACGAATGCCTGATGCGATCGTGTGGGCATTCTCAAATCGTGCGGCGTGCTCTTCGCCACGTTCGAACGCACGCACGATCGGTGCACAGCCTGCGGCCTGGACCGA
>DATGGN010000093.1:0-28284 GCA_035308485.1 Rhizomicrobium sp. | reverse complement strand
GCGCGCATGGCGATGGGCCTCGAAGCGCATGTGACCATCCTCGACGTTTCGCTGCGACGCCTGAACGAACTCGATCTGCAATTCGGGTCGCGCCTCAGCACCGTCTATTCGACCATCGATGCCATCGAAGAGCAGGTATTGGAGGCCGATCTCGTCATCGGCGGCGTGCTTCTGCCGGGCGCAGCGGCTCCGAAACTGATCACGAGGAAAATGGTCGAGCAGATGAAAAAAGGCTCGGTGATTGTCGATGTTGCCATCGACCAGGGCGGTTGCGCCGAAACTTCGCACGCGACGACGCACGACGAGCCGACCTACATGGTGGATGGCGTTGTGCACTACGCCGTGGCCAACATGCCCGGTGGCGTCGCGCGAACGTCGACCTTTGCGCTCAACAATGCGACGCTGCCGTTTACCATTGCACTCGCCGATCAGGGTCCGGAAGAGGCCATGCGGCGCAGCCCGCATCTGCGCGAAGGACTGAATATCTACAAGCATCATTTGACGTACAAGGCCGTGGCTGAATTCCAGCACCTGCCGTACAAATCCGCGGAGGAGGTGTTGAAGGTCTGACTGGACCGACTCGGAAATGTTCGCAGGAAATCAACCTCACCCTTCGACAAGCTCAGGGTGAGGCTCTTTTTTGCCCTCATCCTGAGCCTGTCGAAGGATGAGGGCGCGTGGCGGTCTCACTTTGAACGTACGACTGCTCTTCAGCCGCTCTATTGCTGAAGCTCCTTGATCCGCGCCTCGGTCTTCTGGGTCAGGCACTCGGAATATTCCATCGGCTGAATGGAGCCGCCCTCCGATCCCGCGGTCTCATAGGCGCACTCGCTGTCGCGCCAGGCGATCCAGTTGCGCTCGGCTGTCTTCGGAAGCCCTTTGTCCTTCGGATCGTCGCTGTCGAGCAGTTTGCGATAGACAGCGTTGAGCTTTTTGTCGGCTGCCTGGAAATCGCGGTCGGCGCAATAATTCAACTCCATCTGTACCTTGGCATTCTTGCAGTCGATCCCCTTGAAGGGATCTTCGGCTGCCGGGCTGCCGGCAAACGCGGGCAGGACCGATAACAGGATGGGGATCAGCGCGGCACGCATCAGGCGATCGTGGCGCCGCCGTCGATCACGATGGTCTGTCCGCTCATGAAGCTGCCCGCCTTCGAGGCCAGGAACACGGCGGCGCCGGCGATCTCGTCGGGTTCGCCGATGCGGCGGAGCGGCGTGTCCGATGTCGACGCTTTCAGGATGTCGGGGTTCTCCCACAGCGCGCGGGCGAAGTCCGTCCTGATCAGTCCCGGCGCAAGGCAGTTCACGCGCACGTTCATCGGGCCGTACTCGACCGCGAGATTGCGCGCGAGCTGAAAATCCGCCGCTTTGGAAATGCAATAGCCGCCAATTACCGGGGAGCCTTTTAGTCCGCCGATCGACGACACGATGATCACGCTGCCGTCACGCCGCTCGGCCATTTCGGGAACGACAAGCTGGCAGAGCCAGTGATTGGAGCGTACGTTCGCCGCCATGATCTTGTCGAACGCCTCGTCCGGCATGGCGAGCTGCGGGCCGAAATAGGGATTGAGGGCGGCGTTGCAGACAAGTACGTCAATGCGTCCCCATTTTGCCCGCGTCGCCGAGACCAGCGCCTGAAGCTGTTCCTTGTGGTTGATGTTGCAGGGCATGGGCAGCGCGACGTCCGCACGTTGCGCGTCGTTGATGGCGCGCGCGACGCGTTCGCACGCATCGGCCTTGCGGCTCGAGACGACGACATGCGCGCCGTGCTCCGCCAGACGGCGCACGATCGCTTCTCCGATACCGCGCGTCGATCCCGTGACGAGCGCGACTTTTCCGGTGAGGTCGAACAGGTTCATTGCGGTTGCCGACGCATCACCCGGCCAGCGCGGCGTCGATGGCCGCGGTGAGTTCGGGCGAGTCGGGCGGCGTGCGCGAACCGAATGTTCCCACGATCGATCCGTCCCGGCCGAAAATGTACTTGTGGAAATTCCACTTCGGAGCCGCATCCTCGCCCAGTTCTTCGGCGACCCATTTGTAGAGCGGATGCGCCTCGGGACCGATCACGTGCTCTTTTGCGGTCATGGGAAAATCGACCGCGAAGCGCGTCTCGCAGAATGTCTTGATTTCGCCTTCCGTGCCGGGTTCCTGGGCGCCGAAATCGTTGGCCGGCACACCGAGCACCACGAGCCCGTCGTTGCGCCGCGCCGTCCACAACCGCTCGAGTCCCGTGTATTGCGGCGTGAGCCCGCACTGGCTCGCGACATTGACGACCAGAAGGACCTTGCCCTGAAAGCTCGCCACCGGAAGGTCGCCGCCGTCGATTCCGCGAAACGAAAAATCATGGGCGCTCTTTGCAGTCATGGCACGTCCTCGGCTAAGGCTTGCGCCAGCCTAGGCGCGCCCCGCGCCATGCCGCAATAGCTTCCCAGAGGATTCGTTGACTCCCGCTCGACCCGTTTCTCGGCCAATGCCTCTCACCCTCAGCGGCCTCAGCGAGATCGCGCAAAACTACGACGCGGCGCTCTGCGACATCTGGGGTGTGCTGCACGACGGTAGCAGCGCGCATCTTCCGGCCGTTGCGGCGCTGCGCCGGTTTCGCGAAGAGCGCGGTCCGGTGATTCTTTTGTCGAATGCGCCGCGGCCGGTCGGCGATGTCGAGAAACAATTCGAGAAACTTGACGTCCCCAAGGACTGCTACGACGCGATCCTGACGTCCGGCGTTCTCGCGCATGACGACCTCGCGCGGCAGAGCCGGGACCATACGCTCAATATTCTGCACATCGGTCCGGAACGCGACCGCGGTGTCTTCGCCGGGCTGCGCGTCTGCTGCGTTACCGCCGACGAGGCGCAACTTGTCGTCTGTACAGGATTGTTCGACGACGACACCGAATCACCGGAGGATTACCGGGAACGTCTTGCCGATCTCGGCCGGCGAAAGCTGCCGTTGCTCTGCGTCAATCCCGACATCGTGGTTCAGCGGGGCGGACAACGCATCTGGTGCGGGGGCGCCCTGGCGCGCCTTTATGAACAGCTTGGCGGCGTCTCGATCTACTACGGAAAGCCGCACCGGCCGATCTACGATGCGGCGTGCGCACTTGCCGCGAAGGTGGCGGGACACTCCGACCTGCGCGTGCTGGTGCTTGGCGACGGGCTCGAAACGGATGTCCGTGGCGCCAACGGCGCGGGTCTCGACGCCATGTTCATAGCTGACGGAATCCACGGGGAGGATATTCGTGAGCTTACGCCGGCGTCCGTCGAAAAGCTTTGCGACGATTCGGGCGTATCCGTCGTTGCCGCAATTCGCGCGCTTGTTTGGTAGGGACGTGGCGGATAGAAAAGGATCGGATTTCGGAACCGGGTCATGAGCTACGCAATCGAAGACCTTTCGCCGGGAATGTCGGCGAGCTTCACAAGAACTGTCACCGAACGCGACATTGGGTTGTTCGGCGAAGTAAGCGGCGATACCAATCCTGTGCATTTCGACGAGGCGTTTGCACGCGCCACCCCTTTCAAGGGCCGTATTGCCCACGGCGTGCTGGCGGCGAGCTACGTTTCGACCGTGCTCGGCATGGAGATGCCCGGACCGGGAACGATATTCGTGGGACTGAATGTTCGCTTCAAGGCGCCGGTACGAATTGGCGACACCGTCAAGGCGACCTGCACCGTGCGCGAAGTGTTGCCCGAGCGGCGGCGCGTCATCTTCGACTGTGCGTGCAGCGTGGGAGATGTCGTGGTGCTGGAAGGTGAAGCCACGGTGATGCCTCCCCGAAAGGCATGATTCGCGGCGGCATGCGAATTTTTCGTCACTGGGACGACGTTCCGGAGCAGTTCAAAGGCGGCGTGATCGCCATCGGCAATTTCGATGGCGTGCATCGCGGGCACCAGGCGCTTCTGGCCGAAACGCGCAGACTGGCGGCGGAGCGCAACGCGATCTTTGGCGTGCTCGCCTTCGAGCCGCATCCGCAGGAATATTTCCGTTCGTCGGCCGAATGTTTCCGGCTTACGCCCTTTCGCACCAAGGCGCGGCTGCTCGCGGAGCAGGGTGCCGACGCGATGTTTGCTCTGACCTTCGACAAGGCGATGGCCGGGACGTCGGCCCAGGACTTCATTCTTAATGTGCTGCTCACGGGGCTTGGCGCGGGCGGGGTGGTCGTGGGGTCCGATTTTCAATTTGGCAAGGGCCGCGCCGGCAACACGACCGTCCTCGCGTACATGGGCGAAATGGAAGGTTTGGGCGTTACGATCTTTCCGGCTGTCGAAGACGAGCGGCACGGGAAGATCTCTTCGTCGCGAATCCGCCAGGCGCTGAAGGAAGGCCGGCCCCGCGAAGCCGCCGATTTGCTGGGACATTTTTGGACGATCGAGTCGCGTGTGGAACATGGCGACGGCCGCGGCCGCGCAATCGGCGTTCCGACCGCCAACATGGGCATCCACGGTTACATGGCGCCTGCCTTCGGCGTCTATGCGGTTCGTGCGACGATCATGGAAGACGAGAGGCCCACGGGCCGCCTCGAAGGCGTGGCCAATCTCGGCATCCGTCCCATGTTCGAATCGCCCGTACCGCTTCTCGAGACCTGGCTGTTCAATTTCTCGGGCGACCTCTACGGCAGGCACTTGGCCGTCGACCTGGTGGAGTATCTGAGACCGGAAGCAAGATTTGACAGTCTCGACGCGCTCAAACAGCAGATCGATGCCGACGCGAAGGCGGCACGCGCCGCGCTGGACGCGTCAAAGGCGGGCTGTTAGAAGGCCTTCGCTGGAGACGGGCCCTGCCATGAGTTCCCAGGTTCGCAACCGAATTATTCGCGTGCCGGCTGCGCGGCCCTAGCGGATGACGCTTTGATCGCGCGAAGCCGGCGCATTCCCATCGCGAATCTCTTAAGAGCCCGAGCAGAATGACATCTTCCAACCCTGATTCCGCAGCGCGCGATTATCGCGCAACCGTTTTTCTTCCCAGTACGTCCTTCCCGATGAAGGCCGGCCTGCCGGAAAGCGAGCCGCAATGGCTTGCGCGCTGGGATTCGCTCGATCTCTATGCCCGCATTCGCGAACGCGCGAAGGGCCGGCCGCTTTTCGTGCTGCATGATGGACCGCCCTACGCCAATGGCGAGATCCATTCCGGGACCGGCTTGAACAAGATTCTGAAGGACTTCGTCGTGCGCAGCCAGGGGATGCTGGGCCGCGACGCGCCTTACGTGCCCGGCTGGGACTGCCACGGCCTGCCGATCGAGTGGAAGATCGAGGAGAAATACCGCGCGGAAGGCAAATCAAAGGACGACGTTCCGATCGAGCAGCTGCGGCGCGATTGCCGCGAGTTCGCGACGCACTGGATCGGGGTTCAACGCGCCCAGTTCAAGCGTCTGGGTTGCATCGGCGAATGGGACAATCCCTACCTGACAATGGACTTCCGCGCCGAAGCGGTCATCGCCGGCGAGCTGCACAAATTCGTACACAACAAGCTGCTTTATCGCGGCTTTCGGCCGGTGATGTGGTCGCCGGTGGAAAAGACGGCGCTCGCCGAAGCGGAAGTCGAATACCGCGAGAAGAGTTCGCCCACGATCTACGTCAAATTTCCTGTGGTCCGCGGCCCCGAGGAGCTGCAGGGCATCAGTGTGGTGATATGGACCACCACCCCGTGGACGATCCCGGGAAATCGCGCGATCGCCTGGTCGCGCGACATGACGTACGGCCTGTACGAAGTCACCGATGTGAAGGAGGGCAGCCTCGCGCACGCCGGCGACCGTATCGTTCTGGGCGATCCGTTGGCCGAAACGGTTGCCGCACATGCCAAAGTCTCGTTGCTGCGCAGGCAGGTGGTCAGCTGCGAAGGCCTTGTTTGTGCGCATCCCTTCCGCGGCAGGGGATTCGATTTCGACGTTCCGCTTCTTCCGGGTACCCATGTCACCGCGGAGGCAGGGACCGGGTTTGTACACACCGCGCCGGGACACGGCGAAGACGATTTCGAGCTTGGCCGCGCCCATGGGCTCGAAGTGCCGCGTACGCTCGACGAGGAGGGGAAATTCTATCCCGAGATGCCGCTCTTCGCCGGCAGGCGCGTCCTTACCCCCGAGGGCAAGGACGGCGACGCAAACGGCGCCGTGATCCGGGAGTTGATCGCTGCGAATGCCCTGCTCGCGAAGGGTACGCTCCGCCACCAATATCCCCACAGCTGGCGCTCGAAAGCGCCGGTGATTTTCCGCGCGACGCCGCAGTGGTTCGCCGCCATCGACAGGCCGATCGCGGCGTTGGACGGCGATACGTTGCGCCGGCGCGCGATGAATTCCATCCGCGAAACGCGCTGGTACCCGCCGCAATCCGAGAACCGCATCGGCGCCATGGTGGAAGGGCGGCCCGACTGGGTTCTGTCGCGGCAGCGCGCCTGGGGCGTCCCCATTGCGATATTTGTACATCGCGAAAGCGGCGAAATTCTCGATGACAGGCGTGTGGATGCGCGCATTGTCGAGGCTTTCGAACAGGAGGGCGCGGACGCGTGGTTCAATTCGCCCCCGCAACGATTCCTGGGCAACGACCATGACGCCGCGCAATTCGAGCAGGTGAAGGACGTCCTGGACGTCTGGTTCGATTCCGGCTCGACCTATGTTTTCACGGTGGAAGATCCGATCGAGCCGTCATGGCCAAAAGCCGAACGCGCCGACCTCTATCTGGAGGGTTCGGATCAACATCGAGGCTGGTTTCAGTCGTCGCTGCTCGAGAGTTGCGGGACGCGCGGCCGCGCGCCTTACGGAGCCGTGCTGACGCATGGCTTCGTGCTCGACGAGCAGGGCCACAAGATGTCCAAGTCGATCGGCAATACGGTACTGCCGCAAACGATCGCCGACAAAAACGGCGCTGACATCCTGCGTCTGTGGGCGGCAAGTTCGGATTTCACCGAAGACCTGCGCATCGGGCCCGACATCATCAAGGCCAACGTCGATTCCTATCGCCGCTTGCGCAACACCATCCGCTTCATGCTCGCCAATCTCTCGGGATTTGAGGAGCGCGAACGCTGCGCGCACGATTCCATGCCGCCGCTCGAGCGCTACATTCTCGCCCGGCTCGCCGAACTGGATGAAATCGTCCGCGCCGGATACGCGACATTCGATTTCAATCGCGTCCACACCGAGCTGTTCAATTTCTGTACGAACGACCTTTCCGCCTTCTACTTCGACATCCGGAAGGATGTGCTGTACTGCGACTCCCGGGGTTCGCCCCGGCGCAGAGCGGCACGCACGACGATCGAGGAAACATTCCGCCGCGTGGTGACGTGGTTCGCACCCATCCTCTGCTTCACCATGGAGGAGTCGTGGCACTGCCGTTACGCGGAGAGGGAAGGCAGCGTGCATCTGCGGGAATTCCCGGTCACACCCGCCGCTTGGGGCGATGAGGCGGCCGTCGCGCGGTGGCAGCGCATCCGCATGCTCCGGCGCGTCGTCACCGGAGCGCTCGAGATTGCGCGCCGGGACAAGCTCATCGGCGCCAGCCTCGAAGCCGCGCCGATCCTTTATCTCACCGATGCCAGGGACGGGGCGCTGTTCGCGACCGTCGACCTCGCCGAAATTGCCATCACCTCGGCGGCATCGATTTCGCTCGAAGAGCCGCCTGCCGAGGCTTTTCGCCAGCCCGACGTCCCCGGCGTCGCGGTGCTGTTTCGCCACGCGACCGGGCAGAAATGCGCCAGGTGCTGGATGGTCCTGCCTGAAGTGGGCGCGATACCTGGCCATGAGGACCTCTGCGCGCGCTGCAGCGCCGCCGTCGAAGCTCTGGAAGGAGTGCCCGCTTGAATCCGCGTGATGTGGGACTCGCCTGCGCGGCAGGCGCGCTCGCCCTCGACCAGGGATCGAAGCTTTTCCTGCTCTACGGCCTCCATTTCGTGGAGATGGGGCCCGGCGACCACATCCATGTGCTGCCCTTCTTCGACCTTGTCATGGTCTGGAATCCCGGGATCAGTTACGGCCTTCTGCCGGCCCATGGGCTCGCGGGCACGGCCATCCTGGCCATATTTTCGTTGGTTGCCGTTGCGGGGCTCGGCTGGTGGTTATGGCATGCGAACCGCAAGCTGTTGGCGGCTGCCCTGGGGCTCGTCATAGGGGGCGCCATCGGCAACCTCATCGACCGGCTCATTTACACCAAGGTGGCCGATTTTTTTCACTTTTACGTCCGCGGCTATGATTGGTATGTCTTCAATGTTGCGGACTGCGCGATCACGCTGGGCGTGGCCGCGCTGCTGTACGATGCGCTGTTGCGGCCCGAACCGGAAGCCGCCAGTCGCCAAAGCGGGAGAGCGGAATGAGTGTTGCGCGCGCGAGCCTGCGTATGGTTGCGCTTGCCGGGGTTGCCGTATCGCTGATCGGCTGCGAGAGCGTCAGGGAAGCGGCCGGTATCGTGAAGGAGCCGCCCGACGAGTTTGCGGTGGTGACGAAATCGCCGCTCGTCGTTCCTCCCGATTTCAACCTGCGCCCGCCCAAACCGGGCGCGGCGCCGACAAACCAGATTTCGCCGACCGACTCCGCGCAGGCTGCGTTGTTCGGCGAAGATCCGGGAACCGCAGCCGCCCAGATGGCGGGCAATTACAGTCCGGAAGAACGCATCATCCTCGCCAGTTCCGGCGGAGCCAATGCCGACCATGCGATCCGCAAGCAGCTCGCTTCGGATCTGAAGTCCATGGAAGCGACGGACGACAGCTTTACCGACGACCTGATCTTCGGCGCGCCGGACCCGTATAAGGGCTCGCCCTTGAATGCCGATGTGGAGGCCCAGCGCCTGCAGGCCGCCAACGCGAACGGGCAGCAGCAGGTGGCGAGCAGTCCGACGGCAACCCACCCCGCGCAACCTGCAAAGCCGGCGGATTCCGCGACCATAAACAAGGAAAGCAGCGGCTGGTTTGATGGCATTTTCTAGGGCGTGCTTCGCCGCAATACTCATTGCGGCGAGTCTCTGCGCGCCCGCCTCCGCCGAAGAGCCGAAAGTCTTTCAGTTTGCGCTGCAGAACGGTCTGTCGGTGATCGTCATTCCCGATCACCGCGCGCCGACCGTGACGCAGATGCTGTTCTACCGGGTCGGCGCGACCGACGATCCGCCCGGCAATTCCGGCCTCGCGCATTTCTTCGAACACATGATGTTTCGCGGCACGGCCAGCGCGCCCGGCGACCAGTTCTCGCGCACCGTGGCCCGCAACGGCGGCGAAGACAACGCCTTCACGACCGAGGACTATACGGCGTTCTACGTGCAGGTCGAAAAGGACAGGCTGCCCCTGGTGATGGGGCTCGACGCCGACCGCATGGTCAATCTCGACCTTTCGGATGCCAATGTACGGACCGAGCGCGATGTCGTGCTCGAGGAACGGCGCATGCGGGTCGACAACGATCCCCAGGCGCTGTTGCGCGAACAGATGGACGCGGCGCTGCAGCTTTCGCATCCGTACGGACGGCCCGTGATCGGCTGGCCGGAAGAAGTGCGCCGGATCGGCCGCATCGAGGCGCAGAGCTACTATACGCGTCACTACGCGCCGAACAATGCCATCCTGGTCGTGGCCGGCGACGTCGTCCCCGACCAGGTGCGCCTTGATGCGGAGGCGACCTACGGCAAGGTGCCGGCGCGCCAGCTTGTACCGCGCCCCGAATATGCGCAGCCGCCGCGGCTGGCAGAGACCCGCCTTGCGCTTTATCGCGAAGACGTAAGGCAGCCGCAGTTCATGCGGCTTTACCGGGTCCCGAGCTACACCGAGGCCAAACCGGGGGAAGCCGAAGCGCTCGACGTTCTGGCGCAACTCCTCGGCGGCGACGCGACGTCGGCGCTGTACCGGGAGCTCGTCGTTGCGCGCAGGCTCGCCTCCGATGCGGGTGCGTCCTACACCGGCTACATGCGCGACGCCGGAGAGTTCGAAGTCTACGCCGTTCCCCGGCCCGGCGTGAAAATGGAGGCGATCGAGCAGGCCATCGATTCCGTCCTCAAGGCCTGTTCCACGACGATCGCAAAATCCGCCGACATCGAGCGCGCGAAGACGCAACTCGTCGCGAGCGCAGTCTATCAGCGGGACAACCAGCTCGATCTCGCTTCCGCCTACGGGCAGGCGCTTGCCATCGGTCTGACCGTGGACGACGTTCGCGAATGGCCCAACCGCATTCGCGCCGTCACCGGCGACGAGATCCGCAACGCCGCCGCGCAGGACGTCATCAAACGCGAAGCCGTTACTGGATTTCTCCTTCCGGGGAAAGCACCGTGAATTTCCTCGGGCACAGTTGTCGTACATTTCGTCCTCCCCTTGAGAGAGGGGCGAAAGGCCGGCGCGCCCTTTGGCGCGACCGCTTTTTCGCCGCGTTGCTCGGCGCGCTTTGTTCTTCCCTGCCCGCGCTGGCGCTCGATGTGAAGGCGCTGCCGGCGCCGAAAGGCGAGGAAGTCTGGCTTGTCACCGATCACACGCTGCCGATCATCGCGATGACGGTCGCATTGCCCGCGGGCTCCGCCTACGATCCGGCGGGAAAACCCGGGCTTGCCAATTTTGCCGCCCAGCTGATGGACGAAGGCGCAGACAGCCTGCGCTCCGACGCTTTCCAGACGGCGCTCGGCAACCGCGCCATCCGCCTGACGATCACGACGGAGCGCGACTATGTCGTGGTCACGCTCGTCACGCTCTCCGGAAATGCGAAGGACGCGTTCCAACTGCTTGGTTCGGCGCTCTCGCATCCGCGCTTCGACTCCGATGCGATTGCGCGCGTACGTGCACAGATCGAGGCGGACATCGCCGACCAGGAGGACGATCCGGAGGCGGTTGCGGAAAAGGGTTTTTACCAGGCGTTTTTCGGCGACCATGCCTACGCACATCCCATTGTCGGTACGCGGACAAGCGTCGCGGCGATCACCCCCGCGGAGTTGCGCCGGTTTGCGGCAACGCACTGGGTGGCGCGCGGACTGAAGGTGGCGATTTCCGGCGATGTGGACAGGAACGGCCTGGCGCCGTTGTTGAAGAGCGCTTTCGGCGGTCTCTCCGGCGGGCCGCCCCGCGCCTTTCCCGCCGTTGTGCACAGCGGCAAGACCGGCGTTACGCTGATCCCCATGGATGTACCGCAACCGAACGCATTCTTCGGTCTCCCCGGAATGCTGCGCAGCGATCCTCAGTACCTTCCCGGATACGTCGCGAACTACATTCTTGGCGGCGGCGGCTCCGCCTCGCGGCTGACGACGGAAGTGCGCGAGAAGCGCGGTCTTACCTACGACGTGGACACCTCGCTCGAATCGCTCCGGAAAGCGGGTTTCGTGCTCGGATCGGTCGCGACCAGGCGCGGCAGCATGAAGGAGACGGTTGCGGTGATCCGCGACGTGCTCAGGGGCTTTGCGCAGAACGGCCCGACCGACAGGGAACTTGCCGACGCGAAGACGTACCTCACCGGCTCATATCCGCTCGCTTTCAGCTCCAATCTCGGCACCGTCGATCAGCTGAGCACGTTTCAGCGCATCGGCCTCGATGTGAGCTACGTCCAGAACCGAAACGCCATGATCAACGCCGTCACGCTCGATCAGGTGAAGCAGGCGGCCAAACGCCTGTTCGATCCGTCGCGACTCACCGTCGTCGTGGCGGGCGGCTATGGAAATTCGCCAACGCCCGCCGGACACAAGACATCCGCCACGGCTGGCGGACAGCAATCGTCGGCGCACTAGATACGCCTTACCCGCGCCTTCGGCGCACGCTCTCCCCGCAAGGGAGAGGGCTCTGTACGCCACGAGCCGTCTCGCGCGTATGGTCGTTATGCGGTGTGTCGCTGGCACAGTTTCCCTCTCCCCTTGCGGGAGAGGGTCGCCCCGCCGGTATCGCATCGCGATACCGGCGCGGGCGGGGTGAGGGGTTTTCGCGCGAAGCTTAGATCACCGCGCTACCACGGTCGATGCGCCCCCGGCATTCTGTACATCCAGCCTGCGCGCGAGGAACGAGACTGCCGCGCTGTCGGCCGCGAGCCAGGACGCATGGCGCAGGAAGCCGTGAATTTCGTTCGGAATCACGAACTCCTCGTAGGGCACGTGACGAAGGTCGAGCCGTCGCGCGAGGTCGACGGTCTGATGAAACGGTACGTTGCGGTCGTCGTCGCCCTGGATGAGGATCACGGGCGATTTCCAGCTGTCCACGCTCGCATCGGGCGAAGAGAGGAATGCGGTTTTTTTCGCCGCTTCGAGCCAGCTGCTCTCGTAATTGCCGTGATATTGCGCAAACGGCATGTCCGGCAGGCTCGACCAGTCGTGTACGCCGTGCATGTCGGCGCCCGCCTTGAAGATATCGGAGTTGCGGGCGAGCGCGAGCGCGGTCAGATAGCCGCCATAGGAGCCGCCCCACATGCCGATGCGTTTGGCATCGACGCCCGGCACGTGTTGGAGGAAATGCGCGCCGGCGACGACGTCCTGGTATTCGCTCGCGCCGGCCGGGCCGGCATGCTCGGGCTGATGAAACTTGCGGCCATAGCCGATGCCGAGCCGGTAATTGACCGACAGCACGGTAAAACCGTGCGCCGCGAGATACTGATTCACCGCGTAGGAATTGCTGTAATAATCCATGTAGTGCCAGCCGAGCAGCATCTGCCGCGGCGGGCCGCCATGTACAAAGATGATCCCGGGTTCCGCTTTGCCTGCTCCGCTCTTCTGGAACAATTGTCCATGGACAGCCGTACCGTCCGCCGCAGTGTAGCTGACCGATTTCGGCGCGATCAGTTGTGCGGCCGGAAAGTCCTTCGGCAGCGGTCCCGTGTCGAGGACATGGGCATGCGTTCCGTCGAGACCGACGACCGCGGCCTGCGGCGGCTGTTGCGCCGTCGCCGACACATAGGCGACCGTGTTCCTGCCGGCGGCAACAGGCGTCCATTCGAGCGAGGCGCCGGCGGTGATTTCCACAGGGCCGGCGCGATCCACGGACACACGGAAAATGTGCCGCCGGTCGTCGTCGTCTTTCGTGGAGCCGGTATTGGCGTCGTAGATCATGAAGCGGCGGTCGCGGCTTTCGGCGACGTGCTCGACCATGAACGCACCCGGCGTGAGCAGAAGCGGCGTGCCGCCGGATGAGGGGACAGAATAAAGATGCGGCCAGTCGTCGAGATAGGCGAGGAAGACGAGCCGGTTGCCTGCTGCCCAATGCAGGTTCGCCTCGCCCTCGACATCGGGAAACGAGCCTGACATCGAATCGGGACTGGACCAGAGCGCGCGCCCCTGGCTGCTGCCCGCGTCGGCCACCCAGATCGCCCAGGGCAGCGGCGTCTGTTTGCCGAGCCACATGCCCCAGATTTCCTCCGGCGGGCCGCCTTCGCCGGGCAGGCGTACAAATGCGATGCGCCCGCCGTCGGGCGACCAGCGCGGCGACAGATCGCGGCCCGTCGAAGGTGCAAGCCAGGCGAGCGGCCGGTCCTTCGCGGCGAAGATGCCGATGAAGGCGTGGTCGCCGCGATCGGAGACAAAGGCAAGGCGGCTGCCGTCGGGCGACCATTTGAGATCGCTGTCCTTGCCGCGGTCGAAGAATACGCGCGAAGCTTTGCCCTTGCCGTCGAGCGGCGCCGTCCACACCTGGTCGCTCGCGATGTACGCAAGGACGCCGCGCGACGAGATGGCGGGCGCATCACCCTCGGCGATTTTCACCGGTGCGCTGCCGGTGAGCGAGGCCGCCCAGATCGTCACCTTCGGCTGATCGGGCGCGGAGACCGGATCGGGCGCCAGATTGCCTTCCGCGGGCCAGTTCGCGTCATGATCGCCGCCGCGGACGTACACGAGATGTGTCCCGTCCGGAGAGAACGTGAGATTGGTGATCTCCTGGCCGTCATCCTCCTTGTACTGCGTGACCTGGCGGGGCTTGTAGGACGGACCATCGGCGACCCACACGTTGCGCACGCCGCCGACGTTGCGCACCCAGGCGATGCGGTCGGCATTCTCGGCTGCGGCCAGTTCGTTCGCGTACGGATAATCGAGCACCTGCGCCAGAGTGAACACGTCCTTCGCCGTTGATGCCGGAGCGGCGACGGCAAACGGAATTGCGGACGCGATCGCGATGCCCGCAAAGATAGACACTCGTTTCATCAAGACCCCAGCTCCTTTGCGGTACAGTTTTTCAAACAGCTGCAAGTTCGGCCGGCTTAGTGTGGCAATCCCCGTTCGTCATGCATCTCTTCCCTCACCTCCCAAGACGATTTGCCGCCCGGCCCGAGTTGCTCCTTGAAGCGCGCCACAATCTCATCCACGTCGCGATTGCGAATCTGTTTCGACGAATCGGGCAACAGCAAACCGTTCATTGTGCGTCCGAGGCTCACGAGCCTGACGATAGCGCTGCGGAGTCTCATGCCTTGAACTTACGACGAAACAGCATTTGTCGTGAAGCAACTTCTCAGGAACCTGCTTGCGAACCGGGCGTTCGCGAAGTGCGAGCCCGGAGGATCAAACGGCATGAGTTCCGCAGGTCACACGACACCGCTTCGTGAAAGGACGATCGGCTACATGCTGGCGCACGAACAGTTTCCCGTGCCCGAGCTCGCCGAGATCGGCCGCCACGCTGCGGATGCCGGTTTCGGCCTTCTTGCCACCAGCGATCATTTTCAGCCGTGGCAGGCGAACGAGGCGCATTCGGGACTGGCCTGGGTCACCATGGGTGCGCTGGGCGAGCGCGCGAAATCGGCGTGGATCGGCACGACCGTAACCTGTCCGACGCTGCGCTATCATCCGGCCATCGTCGCCGAGGCATTTGCTTCGCTCAGTCTGCTTTATCCGGGGCGCGTTTTTCTCGGCGTCGGTTCGGGCGAGGCGCTGAACGAAAAGGCGGCCACGGGGAAATGGCCGGAATGGAAAGAGCGCTGGGAACGGCTTGCCGAAGCGATCGCCGTCATCCGCGCGCTCTGGAAAGGCGAGCTCGTTTCGCACAAGGGCAAGCACTACACGGTCGAGGGCCGGCTCTACGACAGGCCCGCACAACCCATTCCGCTGCTCACCGCAGCGAACGGTCCGAAGGCCATGCGCCTCGCGGGCGTTCATGGCGACGGGCTGATCACCGATCCGAAGACGTGGAAAGAGCACAAGGCCGAATGGCAGAACGGCGCGCGCGAAGCCGGAAAGAATCCGGACCATATGCCCGTACTCGTCGAACTCTTCGTCGTCGCCGGCGACGAGAACGAAGCGAAACGCTCGGCCGAGCTTTGGCGGTTCATTCCCAAGGCCTTCAAGAAATATCACAACAATCCCGATCCGGCCGCCATCCAGCGGGAAGCCGAAGCGGAGTTGCCGCTGGAAAAGGTGTATGGCGAATGGGTGGTCGGCGCCGAACCGGAAAAGCACATCGAGGAAATCGACAAACTGTTCGAAAGCGGCGCGACGATCGTGAACATCCATTCCGGCCAGCAGGACCAGAAGCGCGTGATCGACTTCTACGGCGCGTCGGTGCTGCCGAAGCTGAGCACTCGAATCCATTGATGTTTTTGATGTTTTGAACCGCAAAGGCGCCAAGACACCAAGGCAGAAGACGACGCACAAATTTGCGCCTTCGGCGCACGACGCGCGCCAGCATTGTTCTTGGCGCCTTGGCGTCCTGGCGTTTAACCTGCGGGCATGACCGAATTCACGACAAGCGCCGACGGGTTGCGCATTGCGTATGAGACGAGCGGGGAGGGCGATCCCGTTCTTCTCATCCATGGCTTTGCATCGAGCCGCGCGCAGAACTGGCGCGCCACCGCCTGGTACAAAACGCTGAACGAGGCGGGCTATCGCGTCGTCGCCATGGACTGCCGCGGCCATGGCGACAGCGACAAGCCGCGCGATTCATCCTTCTATAATTATGAGAAAATGGCGGGCGATGCGCTGGCGGTGTTGAACGCAGCCGGCGCCGCGAGCGCGGATGTCATCGGCTATTCCATGGGCGGACACATCGGGATCGATCTGCTGCTTCGCTCGCCGCAGACGGTCCGGAAGCTTGTCGTCGCCGGCGTCGGCGAACGCTATCTGCGCGGGCAGTTCGAGATGCGGTTTGAAATCGCCAAGGCCATCCTCGAATCCGATCCCGATCGCATTGCCAACCCCATCGCCAGAGGGTTTCGGATTTTTTCGGGCCAGCCGGGAAAGGATCGCGCGGCGCTCGCCGCCTGCATGCGCGGCGACCGGACCGCGCACACGCGGGACGAACTCGCGCGTGCCGCGCGGCCCGTGCTCGTCGTCTGCGGCGAGAACGACGAGACGAGCGGGCCGCCCGGTCCGCTTGCGGCGGCATTTCCCGATGGGCGCGCCGTCGTCGTGCCCGGCCGCGATCACATGAGCGCCGTCGGCGACAAATGTACAAAGGAGGCGGTGCTCGAGTTTCTGGCCGAATGATTGGTCTCCGAAGGGGGCACGCGGAAGCGCGGAGCCGCGGCGGAGAACCCCTCACCCGAAATTTGCGTCCCCCGCATCAAGTGCGGGGTCCGCAAATTTCGACCTCTCCCGCAAGGGGAGAGGTGTTGTTATGGTTTCCTCTGATTCGCCCTCTCCCCGTGAGGGAGAGGGCAGTTGAGCCGCGTACAACGCGGCGAAGCGGGTGAGGGGTGGCGTTCAGCTCACGTCCGCCGGGCTTTGTCCTTTTCGTTCGCGGCGCGGATTTCGCTGCGGATCATCTCCCATTCCGAATCGCCGAGACGCGACAGCCCCGAGAAGTTTCCCCCTGTCGCGAGGTGCAGCCCGCCGTCGATGGCGATTGACTGGCCGGTGAGGTAGTCGCAACCATCCGCCATCAGGAAGGTGGCGAGGTTCGCGAGTTCCGACATTTTGCCGACGCGATTCATGGGATTCGCTCCACCACCGTCGCCGCGCGAAAGCGCCTGCGGGTTGAGCCGCTCCCACGCGCCCTTGGTCGGAAACGGCCCCGGCGCAATGGCGTTCAGGCGAATGCCGTGCGGCGCCCATTCGACCGCGAGCGATTTCGTCATGATGTTGATGCCGGCCTTCGACATGGCCGAGGGCACGGTGTACGGGCCGCCGTTCCATATCCATGTCGCCAGAATCGAGATCACGGTCGCAGGCGTGCGATCGGCGATCCAGCGCTTCCCGCAGGCGAGCGTCACGTAAAACGTACCGCGAAAGACGATGTCCGAGATCGCGTTGAAGCCGCGCGGACTCAGATCCTCGGTGCGGCTGATGAAATTGCCCGCGGCGTTGTTGACGAGACCGGTGAGCGCGCCGCCGTCAGCCCAGATCTGCGCCAGAAGCCCGTCGACCGATTCCGGCAGGCGGATGTCGCAGCCATAGCCTTTCACGGCCGCGCCGGTTTCGCGCGAAATCCGCGCCGCGGTCTCTTCCGCCACGCCCGCACGGCGGCCGCAGATGTACACGCTGGCGCCGAGCCGCGCATAGGCTTCCGTCATCGCCTCGCCGAGGCCGGTGCCGCCGCCCGTGACGAGAATGCGTTTGCCGGCGAAGAGATTCTCCCTGAACATCTGCTACCCCGCCCACATGCGATGGAGGTTGGCGATGACGAACTGCAGCCGCGTGCGGTTCTCCCAGCTGATGTTGAAGCCTTCGAGCGCGCTCACCTCGTTCAGGGTGTACAGAAGCTCGCGGTGCATCTGGTCGGGAATGGCGCTTTCCATGAAGGTGAACATGGCGAGGCGATGACCGGAGGTGACCGGCGCCACTTCGTGCAGCGTCGTCGAGGGATAGACGATCATCGCGCCCGGTTCGCCCTTGAAGCTGTGGCGCTCGTTGCCGAGATGCACCACCAGCTCGCCGCCTTCATAGGTCGAAGGATCGCCGATGAAGAGCGTCGCCGACACGTCGGAGCGCAGCGGCCCGTTCGGCAGCTGCAGAAACGGCGCATCGGCATGGGCGCCGTAATTCATGCCCGGCTCGTAGCGCGAGAGAAGCGGCGTCGCGAGCCGCTTCGGGAAGGCGAAGTTCTTGATCTCTTCGTTGCGCATGATCGCGGTGCCCGCGATCTGGCCCGCGCGTTGCGACTCCGGCTGGCCGGGATCGGCCTGGAGGTTTTTCTTGGCAAGGTTGTGCGGGTTCGACTGGCGTCCGTCCACGAACCGAAGCCCCCGGGCAATCTGGCGGATCTGGTCGAGCTCCGCCGCGTTCAGCACGTTCTTTACGAAAAGGAACATTCGCCCAGCCCGGCTCTGTGAAAGCGCCGCATCTTAGCGTTTGCAGGCAGGGATACCAAGGACGGGCGGCCGAACCTTGAGAGGTAGTAATCGTTGCGGGAGGCGCGATGGAATGGATTGGCCTGCCGGAAGACTGCGCCTACACTCGGGTCCGGGCACAAGCGGTGCCCTGACCAACGAACGGGGGTTCGCAGTGAAAAAGATGCTTCTGATCAGCGTAGCCGTATTGTGCGCAACATCGGCCATGGCGGCCAAGGATTACTTCAATCGCTCGAGTCTTGGCAACAACTGGCAGGTGCCCTATCCGACGCTGTCGATCTCGAACGATCAACTGGTGGGCACTTCGCTCGCGTTGGGTTACAACACGAAGTCCGGCAACGACAATCAGGCGTGGGCCACCGTATATCTGAACAGCACCGATGTGGAATACGGCGCGGTTGCCATCGGAGATGTGGCCAACGGCACCAACGCGTTTGTGAAGATACAGGATTCCACCGGCATTGGGGAGTTCGATTACGGCGCCTTCTACACCGGCAACAACGGCGGCGGTGACTACTTCGCGCTCGACTCTGCCGTACCAAGTCCGGCCAAACTGATCGTCACGATTTGCGGTACGACTGCCATAATGAAGATCAAGAGCAGCGCCGGCATCCAGAAATACCAATACGACTATGGAACAAGTGTCGGCACCGGCGGCGGGCTCGGCACGTACGGGGAAGTCTCGCTGGACAATTACAAGAGCAAGAACACCGGCTGCACCGACGCCGAAGGGGCGAAATGGGTTACGCCCTCGAGCCTGAAAGACCCGACACTGTCGAAGTGAGTTCCAGACCTTCGCCGTTCCGAGCGGCGTCCGGTCAGATTGCACCCGCACCGTGCGCACGCGCGGTGCGGGTTTCTTTGCGCGCCGCACGGCAGCCTCGCGATGGAGCGGCCGTCGCCGTTCGTGAGGCGCCTGCTCGCCAAAGCGCTGGCCCGAAAAGTGCATCATCCGGGACGCCGCGACGATTCAGGTACGGGCGCGGCCGCACTGAGGCGGAAGTCCCATGAAAACAATGCTTCTTGTCGGCGTCGTCGCGCTTTCGGCTTCAGCCGCGATTGCCGCAAGCGACAATTTCGACCGTTCGAAACTGGGACACAAATGGGTGGTGACCGACGGCCACCTCTACATCGCCAACGACCAGCTGCAGGCAAAATCTGCCGGGTTGGGATACGACACGAAATCTGCCAGCAGCTGGGGCGCGTCCGCCACCGTGACCCTGAACGGAACCGACGTCGAGTACGGAGCCGTCGCCCTGGGCGATATTGCCGGCGGCAACAATGCCTTTATCAAAATCCAGAGCCAGGACGGCGACGGCCTGTTCGAGTATGGCGCGTTCTACATCGGCGACAATGGCGAGGGCGAATTCTTCCCGCTGAACGAGCCGGCGTCTTCGCCGGCGACGATCAGCGCGTGGTTCTGCGGCACGTACGGATTTCTCCAGGTGAAGAGCGCGTCCGGTTCGCACAAATACTATTACAACTACAACACGGATTTCGGCTACGGCGCGGGCCTCGGCGCCGGCGGCGCCGCATCGCTCGACAACTACAAGAGCGGCCAGGGAGACTGCAGCGGCGACATGAAGAACGCCACGCGCGTTTTCCCTTCACCCGTGCGCGACCTTTCGAAGTAGGAGCTCACGCGGAGCCGCAGAGCCGCAGAAAAGAGAACCGCCAAGGCGCAAAGTCGCCAAGGCATTGAAATTCACCACATAGGCACAGTGGTCAGGGAAAAGATGAATTGCGCGCCGGAGGCGCGCGACAACTTCACCCTCTGTGTCTCTGTGGTGAATTTCAGTGCCTTGGCGCCCTGGGGTGAAGAATCCCGAGGGCCGGTTTCTCTGTCGAACAAAGGTTGTCATTCCCGCGAACGCGGGAATCCAGCGCCCGCAACCGTTCAAGACGAGGCACGAGCGCCGGTGCATCGTTTCGAAGAATTGCAGGAGCCGGGTCCCCGCTTTCGCGGGGATGACAAGGTTTATTGGAAGAGCTAACCGTGCCGGCCGATGCTTGCATTTGCCGATTCACCGCAGCCGTTGTTGCCGGCGCGCTTCGAACGCTGGTTTGCAGCCCGCGGCTGGCGACCGCGCGCGCACCAGCTTGCGCTGCTCGAACATGCGGCCAAAGGCGAATCCGTTTTGCTGGTGGCGCCGACCGGCGGCGGCAAGACGCTTGCGGGGTTTCTTCCGAGCCTGATCGAACTCGAGTCGCAGCCGGCGCGACGCCGGGCCCGACTCCACACGCTCTACATCTCGCCGCTCAAGGCGCTTGCGGTCGACGTGTCGCGCAATCTCGAGACGCCCGTCGCCGAGATGGGGCTCGCCGTCCGCATCGAGACGCGCACCGGCGACACGCCGCCGTCGCGCCGCACACGACAGCGCTACACGCCGCCCGACATTCTTCTGACCACGCCCGAACAGCTTGCGCTTCTCATTGCAAGCCGCGACGCACCGCGCTTTTTTGCGAGCCTGTCCGCCGTCGTGCTCGACGAATTGCACGCCTATCACAACACCAAGCGCGGCGATCTCCTCGCGCTCGGCCTCGCGCGGTTGCAGGCGTTCGCGCCCGGCCATCGCCGCGTCGGCCTCTCCGCAACCGTCGCCGATCCCGCGCCCTTGCAGCGCTATCTCGTGCCCCAGCGCGGCAGCGTACAGTCGCTCTCGGCGCTCGTGCGCGGTGCGGCGGGCGCGGTTCCCGAAATCGCGATCAGCGCGTCGGACGCCTACGTCCCCTGGGCGGGGCACCTCGCCGTCCATGCAATGGGCGATGTGATGAACGCCGTCCGCGGCTCGCAGACCGCGCTCGTCTTCGTCAACACCCGCAGCCAGGCGGAGCGCACGTTCCAGCATCTCTGGCAGCTCAACGAGGAAAATCTCCCGATCGCGCTCCATCACGGCTCGCTCGCGCCGGCGCAGCGCCGGAAAGTGGAAGCGGCGATGGCGCGCGGCGAATTGCGCGCCGTTGTCTGTACATCGACGCTTGATCTCGGCATCGACTGGGGCGCGGTCGACCGGGTGATCTGCATCGGCGCGCCGAAGGGCGCCGCGCGCCTCGTCCAGCGCATCGGCCGCGCCAACCATCGCCTCGACGAACCCTCGCGCGCGCTGCTCGTGCCCGCCAATCGCTTCGAGGTGCTCGAATGCGAGGCGGCGCGCGACGCGGTGCTCGCGGGCGAACTCGACGGCGAGGACCTGCGGGCCGGGAGCCTCGACGTGCTCGCGCAGCACGTCATGGGGATCGCCTGCGCCGCGCCGTTCGACGCGGATGCGCTGTACACGGAAGTCGCGACCGCCGCGCCTTATCGCGCATTGTCGCGAAAGGATTTCGACGACGTGGTCGATTTCGTCGCCACCGGCGGCTATGCGCTCAAGCGCTATGACCGCTATGCGAAGCTGCGCCGCACGAAAGAGGGCCTGTGGCGCATCGCGCATCCGCGCCTCGCGCAGATGTACCGCCTGAATGTCGGCGTGATCATCGAGGAGCCGATGCTGGACGTTCGCCTGCAGTCGAAAGGCCGGCCCGCCGGCGCAGGCGGCCGCGTGCTCGGCCAGCTCGAGGAATATTTTCTCGAACAGCTCGTGCCCGGGGACACCTTCGTCTTCGCGGGCAAGGTGCTCGCGTTTCGCGGCATCCGCGAGACGGCGGCGTATGTCAGCCCGAGCCACGACACCGAAGCGCACATCCCGTCGTACATGGGCGGGAAGTTTCCGCTCTCGACCTTTCTCGCAGCCCGCGTGCGCGAAATGCTGGCGAACCCCAACACCTGGGGCAATCTGCCGATGCCGGTCGGCGAATGGCTACGCATCCAGGAATGGCGCTCGCTCATCCCCGAGGCCGGGCAGTTGCTGGTCGAGACGTTTCCGCGCGGCAGCCGCGAATTTCTCGTCTGCTATCCATTCGAAGGGCGGCTCGCCCACCAGACGCTCGGCATGCTGCTCACCCGCAGGCTCGAACGCCTCCGCCTGCGGCCGCTCGGCTTTTCCGCCAACGAATATGCGCTCGCGATCTGGGGGTTGCGCGACATGGGCGGCGCCGACATGGACCGGCTGTTCGACGAAGACATGCTGGGCGACGATCTCGACGCCTGGCTCGCCGATTCCGCTCTGTACAAGCGCACCTTCCGCAACTGCGCGATCATCGCCGGGCTCATCCAGCGCCGCCAGCCGGGGGCCGAGAAGACCGGCCGGCAGGTCACGTTCTCCCCCGACCTGATCTACGACGTGCTCCGCGAGCACGAACCCGATCACGTGCTCCTGCGCGCAACCTACCAGGATGCGGCGGCGGGGCTGCTCGACATTCAGCGCCTCGCGCAGATGCTCGCGCGCGTCAAAGGACGAATCGTGAAAAAACGGCTGGACCGCGTGTCGCCGCTTGCGGTACCGGCACTGCTCGAGATTGCAAAGGAAATGGTGGCGGGCGAAGCGCATGAGGACCTGCTGCACGAGGCGGAAGAGGCGCTGGTGAAAGAGGCGATGCGTGTCGACTGACCTGTTCGTGCGCGTGAACGGCGAGTCGCTGCTGCTCGACGCCGCGGGCGCGTTGTGGTGGCCCGAGGAGCAGACGCTCGTCTTCGCCGATCTGCATTTCGAGAAGGGCTCGGCCTACGCGCGGAGAGGGCAGATGCTGCCGCCTTACGACACGCGCACGACCCTGAAGCGCATGGGTTCGCTGATCGATCGCTATGCACCGGCGCGCGTGATCGCGCTCGGCGACAGTTTCCACGACCGCGGCGGCGCGGAGCGGCTCGACGGGCACGAGCGGGAATGCCTCGCGCGGTTCGGGCGCTCCGCGGAATGGATCTGGATCGCCGGCAATCACGATCCGGCGCCGCCGTCATGGCTCGGCGGGCGGATTTGCGACGCGCTCGCCATCGGCGGGCTCGTCTTCCGCCACGAGCCGCTGCCGAAGGCGGGCGCAGGCGAGATCGCGGGTCATCTGCACCCGTGCAAGCACGTGACGCGCCGCGGGCGTACGATGCGGCGGCGCTGCTTCGCCTCCGACGGTGCGCGGCTCGTCATGCCCGCCTTCGGCGCCTATGCCGGCGGCCTCGACGTGCGCGACTGGGCCTTCCGTACGCTCTTCGGCGCGGCTTTCGTCAGCTACGTGCTGGGGACAAGACGCGTGTACGCAATCGCGGCGTAGGCACCGGCCCCAACTTAACAACTCACTCGGGCTTTACAGATGTGGGCCGAGCGCATCAGTCGTAAAATGCGAATGGATCTGTTGCTTCGCATGTATTTCCGTTCCCCGCGATCGGCAACAGAATGCATACTACGTGCTGACTGAGTCGAGGGGGCTGAGTGAGTTCAGATTGAGAAGAGCATGTAACTCAGAAGCAGATGCGGTTATCGCATTGGCGCCTCGCGTAATCGCCTCTTCGCGATATTTTCGTACTGCCGAATCGCTACAGTAAAAAAAGAAAGGAATCTTTTGATCGACTTCCCGAACTTGCTTCAAGAGATCAAAACCGGCTTGGGGGACATGAACGTTATTTTCTTTTCGCCACATGTCGGAAATAATCACACTATATCCTTGATGTCGCAGATTTGACAATGCCTCAAATGTCGTGCGCGCTAGATCAACCCTAACCCTGAGTCGGTGGAGTTCGGCGACGAAATAGCTATTATTCTTCGGTTCGTCATCCACCCAAAGTACGGACGTCAGTTTCCCAACAGGATGGTCGACTGCGGCAGGGCTATTGGATGTCTTACTCACCTCTAGAGAAACTAGGCGCTTTTTCAGTTGACCGACGTTCGATTGAAGGTCGGCAATAAGTAGCTGCCACTGCTTGCTGACTTCGTTCATCGTAAGCTCTTGTCCGCCGAATTTTAGCGTAAATTGTCGGGACCGAGCAGACTCGATCAAATCGCGAACAGGCCGATAAAACACAAAAATAATGATGATGAGAATCAGTGGCCAGAGCAGGCTTGCTACTGCTGATACCAAGGTTGTTACTTCTTGCATGACATTGTTGCCGTGTGGCGCAGTAACGCGTATCATTTTGGTCCGCGACCACACTCCACCCCTTTGACTGCGCCTTTTACCACAGCACGAGCCGCCGATAAAGGCCAATTCAGCACATCCCTAGCTGCTGAGTTGGCATACGACTACTACATTGTGGCTGGTGGAAGGCGTACGCGGGAATTGCGCCCCCGGGGCGAATCGGCCAACTGGAGGCCAGTGCCAGCTCGGTTGCCAAACTCGCGGCACAGAGCCCCGCACGCTTAGCTCTGCTTATGTTGCTCGTGGTGTGAAGTGCTTGGCCAACAGACGCTTGTACGCTAATTCCCGCAGACTCCACACCGAGATCAGATGGGCGCGCTTCTTGACAGCAGACTGCCTCTGGCCCTCGAACCGCGCTCGCTCTGGGCAGTATTGCCAGATCGGAAATTGCGTTTTGACTCGCCGCCGGCACACAGTCTTCGAATGCCTGGCTAACGGATTGCTCTTCAGTACTTGCAACCTTGAGTATTTACGCATATTTCCCTTTTGAGACGATGCGCTGCACAGGCAGGTTTAACACCTGCGCAAGACGTGGCGTCATTAAGGGGGTGTGGTGCTAATATCGAGGTGGCAGGGCACCATTACTTTACCTGAATTGCCAATGCGCAAGCTTCGGGTGGGCTCGAATTGGGTCGTACAAAAACTATTCCTTGGAGCTACCTGTAAAGCGCAGATTTTTGATAGCGACATTCGCAGCCACAGTCTTGTCCGGACGGAGTTGTCCGGTCCCTACCGAGAGATCGTGCTTCGCCATAAGGGCGCGAGACGACGTGAGCAACCGCTTGCAAGCGTCACGGGTCTCGAGAACGCCGATCACACGAGTTGGCCTGCGCATCTTGACCTTGAATGGGACCGACTAGGGGACCTCGCGTCTTACGGCGATACTCCCGATAAGGTCCTGACCGCGTGGGTAAACGAATTCGACTTTCGGGAAGAGGATGAGACCGCCGGTCGGCCTGGCCTGCGCACGCCTCAGATTGGCGCCTTGCATGCAATTTCCGCACATTTCGCTGTTGGGAAGGAATTTGATCCGGCGACCGTGGTCCTTCCCACTGGCACTGGCAAGACAGAAACGATGCTGGCATCGCAAGTCTATCGAAGGCTCAGAAGAACCCTTGTTCTCGTCCCCAGCGATACCCTGCGCAGTCAGATCAGCGGCAAGTTCATCACGCTAGGCGTGTTGCCAGAGGCTCTGGTGGTGAAGAAGGAAATTGCTCGGCCTCGGGTGGCTGTCATCGCAACCGGCATCAAATCCTTAGAGGACGCGGCCAAGCTAATTGCTGAGGCAAATGTTATCGTCGCACTACCGAACGTACTCGAAGTATCTAACCCCGACGCCGTCGCCGAACTGGTTCGGGGTTGTACTGATCTCGTGGTCGATGAGGCGCACCATGTCACTGCCTCGACGTGGAGTTCAATTCGTGAACTCTTCAAGTCCAAACGGATACTCCAATTTACAGCCACTCCGTTCCGCCGTGACGGCAAGCGGATCGATGGAAAGATTATCTTCAACTACAAGCTTGGCGATGCACAGGCCGCAGGCTACTACCGGCCTATCAACCTAAGAACCATTGAAGAATACGGCGACGAGGAAGCGCGGGACCGCGCCATTGCTATGGCGGCCGTTCAGTCCCTGCGTCACGACCGAGACAAGCTTGGGTTCGATCACCTTCTGATGGCGCGCACCCGTAGCAAGGAACGCGCAGAAGCTGTTGCGGCGATCTATGGCGAAATCGCCACCGACCTTCGGCCTGTGCTGATTTTCTCCGGACCTGGCCGAAAGATGGAGAACAAGGAGGCACTCGATCAACTTCTCGACCGTGGCCCGGCTGGCGCGCGAATTGTTATTTGCGTTGATATGTTGGGTGAAGGATTCGACCTTCCGAATCTGAAGGTCGCCGCACTCCATGATACACACAAATCTCTTGCTATCACGCTTCAATTCATTGGCCGGTTCACGCGAAAGGGAGCCACTGATATGATCGGCGAAGCTACGGTCGTTGCCAATCTCGCTGATCGCATGACTGAAACTAAACTGGCGGCGCTCTACGCCGAGGGCGCTGATTGGGATCAGCTCATCAAGCGTCTTAGCGAAGAGAGAATCGCGTCAGAGCTTCGGCTTCAGGAAGTCGTCTTCGGTCTCAAAGAAAACGGGAATCTCTCCGCCGAGTTATCGATTTGGAACCTGCGGCCCGCATTGTCGGCACAATTCTTCCGGACAAGTTGCGCCGCTTGGTCGCCACTAGAATACACTTCGGTCCTGCCGAAACGCGCCGAGAGTTGGTACGCTTACAATGAGGCCGAAAACGTCTTCGTTTCCGTCGTTTGTCGCGAGGCGGAAGTCTCCTGGGGCAACTATCAGAATGTGCTCGACACGATCTACGACTTGCTAATCATGAGGTGGGACAAGCATGCTGGAGTGCTCTGCCTTTATGCGAGCGATTACAATGGCCTGCGATCTGATA
The DNA here is from genome assembly GCA_035308485.1 of Rhizomicrobium sp. Taxonomy (GTDB): domain Bacteria; phylum Pseudomonadota; class Alphaproteobacteria; order Micropepsales; family Micropepsaceae; genus Rhizomicrobium. The sequence continues at coordinate 1,698 of DATGGN010000093.1, read as the reverse complement.
AGTTGGCAACGGCTGTGACGGACGAAAACACAAGTCTCGTATCGGGCACGCCTGTGTTCAACATCCTCAACAATGTCGAGCTTCCCCTCGTGAAGAGTCTCGGTTCATCGAGAGTGGGAGCGATCAGCTTCACCTCCTACTTCGGGCCGAACGTTACCGAGGGGCTTGCGAATATCGAGAAGGCCGAGGCCGAACTGAACAACATCGCTTGTCTCGGCTATGAGGATGGCGAGCGGGTTCTCTGGGGCGGGACGCAACGGCGCGGCAAGATATGGCAAGCACGCGGCGGATCGATTGCAGAATGGATTGAATGGACAGCGCGTACGTGGGCGAAGGTCACGTCTGACGGCGAGTCAGAGTCCAACATAACTCGCGACTTCCTGCGGCCCCAGAGGATGGACGGACCACATGCATCTATTCCCATCGCCGCGCAATGGGGTGAGCAGGCGCAGATGCGTTTGAGCGATCGACAGGGCATTGTCTTTGGTACTAACGAAGTGCCTCTGATCATGGTAGATTTGGACATCGCCTCGGTGTCGGATGAGGACGGATCGATCTTGCTCCGCATTTCCGCAGAGGGGACAGCATCTGAATATCGTTTGACAATCTCGAAAGAACTGCCCGGCGGCTATCAGCACAGCTACGTTAGCGGGCCAAAGCTACTCTTCCGGAAAGGCAAGGATGAAGCTGTTCCGATTGCGGAGTACCTTCAGAAAGACCCTGTGATCATTCGCTATGCGGACGGGACCTATTCGTACAATTGCTATCACATCGCCACTAACCTCGCGGGCGGGATGCTCGACCGGGAGCATCTTGAAGCTTGGGACTGGACCGGCATTCCGCTCAACAACGAGTCGATGGGTAAGGCGACAGATCAAAAAACGATTCAGTATCGGACTTACGAGCATATTCGTGACCAATATGACCTCATCTTCAACGATGATGGCGCTGGCGAATCTGCCGATCTCGTGTGCCTGAAAGACATCGACGAAGGAACGATCGGGCTTTGCCTCGTTCATTGCAAAGGCGCCTATGGCGCGACCGTCTCCCAAGATATCCGCAATTTCTATGTCGTCTGCGGTCAGGCGCAGAAAAATATCAATGCAAGGCACAAGGGGCTTCCGCAACTCTATCGTGACCTGCGACGCCGTAATGAGGCGTGGGTGAAAGTTGGAGCTTCGCGGTTTCTAAAGGGTGATATGAAGCTGATGGCCTACTTTGCGGAAAAGGCACGCCGCTCCAAGCTCAGGTTTGAAGTCATTCTCGTGCAACCCGGCGCATCTGTTCATACGATCACCGACAACAGTTTGCGCCTCCTAGCCACTACCGAGCTTTATCTGATTAAAACCACAGAGGCGACAGTTCGGTTCGTTCTATCCGCATAGGCAACCATCGCGTTCCCATATCGTCCGCAGTGAGCCCGAAGTCAGGCTCCAGCGTGAACAGAATACTGCAAATTGTTCGCTGCGGACCCAAGCAGGCGATGAAGCCGCCATGCTGCCGATACGCGGGAGGTGAGTTCAGGACTGGGTGGCCGGAGGCAACATTCGGCCGCCGGCGCTCTTACGGCGCCTCGAGAAGCGCGCGGATTTTCTCCGCATCCCCGGACGTCGCCGGATTATAGATCACCATGGTGAGATCGGGCCGGCCATCGACGGCGAAGGCCGAAAATTCCATGGAGAGCTTCCCGGCGGTCGC